>CAZOMI010000004.1:7075-72082 GCA_964580925.1 uncultured Methyloversatilis sp. | reverse complement strand
GTCAAACTCCTACTGCCACCCCGGCAGAGCCGGGGGAACTCCTATATTGGTTTAGGCTCTCAGTTGCCGGGTTGCAATGCGTGGAGGTCGACGCACAATTCACTCGCGGACAGCACCTTGGCGAACAGGCCGTTCAGCGCAGCAAGATAGGCGGCCTGGACGCTCGCCGCCGGCACTGCGAGGCCGTTGAACGACAAGTCCCTTGTCGCGCAAGTATCGTGCGCCAAGGCGCAGCCAAAACCAAGGTCGGCGGCGGCGCGGGTTGTTGTGTCGATACACATGTGGGTCATCATGCCGGCAATGATCAGCCGGGAAACCCCGGTACTGCGCAGGTGCTCCAGGAGCGGTGTTTCCCTAAAGCTGTTGGGAAAGTGCTTCTGGAATACCGGTTCGCCGCTGGCCGGACGCACGGATTCGTGAATTTCCGCCCCGCGAGTGCCGGGCAGGAAAAACGTCGCGCCGGGGCGCGCGGCCAGGTGCTGAATGTGAATGACGGGAAAGGATTCCTGGCGAAAGGCCACCAGCAGCCTGGCAGCCTGGGCGGCCGCGGCGCCAGCCCCGACAACCTCCATTGCGCCGCCCGGGAAATAGTCGTTCTGGATGTCAATCAGCAGGAGGGCGGTGGTCATGGTGAGTTCCAATGTTTGGATAAGAAAAGTCGGCGTTGGCGGGATGAAATGCCCCGCATGGGGTACGGCGGAAACCGTGGTCTGCCTCATGTTTGGTTGCTACAGCGAGTCAGCGCGCGCACCACTGCCGAAGCATTGCAGCATTCAAGCCGAAATACAATATGTCATGGGCAATAATGCGCCGTACCCCATGCGGGGCATTTCATCCCACCAGCGCCGACTTTTGCGCTGTAGCGGGTTCTGGCGGTGGAACGACGCAACGGTTAATGGACAGCCGGTTGTGCGGGCGGCAATCCAGTCATAACGCGTTTGTTCCTCCCGCGCGGTTCAGGGTGCGCAGACCTTCCAGCGCGAGGGCGACCATCGGATTGTCGCTCTCTTTCGCATAGACCATTTAGGTCGGGTGCGGGAAGCGCGGCGCGCCGGCCACCGGATGCAGCTGGCCAGCGGCGACCAGTGGTTCGGCCATGCGCGCGGGCAGATAGCAGGCGCCGCCGTTGGCCAGCATCAGTTGCACGCCGAGCCAGCCGATGTTCACCACCCGCGGCGGCGGCTCGAGGTCGGGGTAGCTCTGCGTGTGCTGGATGTCGAAGGCCGGCCACCATTCCACATAGATATAGTCGTCGCCGGGCTGCACGTCGCCGGGCCGGCTGCTCACCAGTATCAGAGTCTCGTCGAACAGGTGCTCGACCACCAGCCCGGGGCTGTGTCTCGGGCTGTACATCAGACCGATGTCGAGCGAGCCTTCGATGATCAGCCGCAACCGAAGCCGTGCGCGACCCGGAAGGCTATCTGACCGACCCGGAAACCTGGGATGAGAGCCTTGCCCGCCAACTGGCCGCCGAGGAAAAACTGGATCTGGCCGAGCCTTATTGGCCGATCCTCCGTTTCATGCGCGATTACTGGCGCGAGCATCAGGTTGCTCCGGACGTCCGCCACGTCGTCGGTTTCATGGCCGACGACCGCAGCATGGACAAGAAAACCGCCAAGAGCCAGTTGTTCCGGTTATTTCCTTACGGCTACGTCAAGCAGGCCTGCAAGATCGCCGGGATGATGCGGCCGCGGGGATGGAGTTCCGGCTGAAAGAGGGCAGGCCGTACTCCGGTCTTGCCGGGATTCCCTGTGGTGACGCCGATGTTTACCGTGAAACGTGGAACATTTTCGTGAAACACAATTCAACCACCGTCATTCCCGCGCAGGCGGGAATCCATAGTCCATCAGTCTGACCCCAAAATTATGGATTCCCGTCCCCGATAAAAGTATTCGGGGATGACGCGCGGGAATGACAGCTTTCATCATCGGGGGTGGTGTCTGCCGCCATGAAAGTCAGTGCTGCAGCGGGTCCTGCCGGTAGAACAGGCGCAACTGCTCATAGACGTCTGGATAGGCGTCGCGCAGCAACTCGGGCGCTTCGAAGAAGACTTCGCTGCCGACGGCGAAGAATTCGCCGGGATGTTCGGCGGCGTAGGGGTCGATGACGGTTTCCTCGCCTGCATCGACGCGCCGGCAGAAGTCTTCATAGGCCGGTGCGAAGGCGGCGACCCAGGCGGTGCGCGTCATGTTGTCATGCAGGGCGGGCATGCCGTCGACTGCGCCATTGCTCATGTCGAGCTTGTGGGCGAATTCGTGGATGACGATGCTGACGTCGCCGATCTCGTTGAGGTTGTCGAACCACGAGAGCAGCACCGGGCCGCCTTCCCAGGCTTCGCCGAGCACGGCGTCGTCATATTCATGCACGATGCCGTCGGCGTCGACCATCTGGCGCGGGATGAGGAAGTCGCCGGGGTAGATGATGATGCTGATCCAGCCGCGATACCAGTCGAGGCCGAGGTTGAGGATCGGCAGGCAGGCCTGCAGGGCGATGGAAATCTGCAGCGCGGCGGTCAGTTCCAGGCCTTGCGCGCCGTCCCATTCCTTGGTGGCGATGAACTGGCGGGCCAGTTCGCGCAGGCGGAGTCGCTCGTCGTCGGAAAGTCGGTCGAGGAAGGGCAGGGCGTATTCGGCCGTCTGCCATTGTTCCGTGCTGATTTCGATTTTTTCCGCGGCGCGCTGACGCCGCCAGGCCCGGAAGGCTTCGATCATGCCAGCCGCCGTTTCATCGTGGCGAGAAAAATGCCGCCGAATATCAGTGCGATGCCGATGAAATGAAAACTCAGCAGCCGCTCGTCGAGAAACACCGCGGCGAGCACGATGCCGAAGGCCGGCATGAGATGGATGAACAACCCGGCCTGCGCGGCGCCGACCTGCTCGACGCCCTTGTTCCAGAAGATGAAGCCGAGAAAGGCGGGAAAGATGCCGGCGTAGGCGAGCGTCAGCCAAGCGCCTGTCGAGGGGGTGATCTGGCGCATGGTGAAATGTTCGAGCAGGTAAAAAGGCAGCGTGGCGAGCACGCCGATCAGTGCAATGGCGAACAGGAAGGCCAGCGGGTGCGCGGTCGGGCGGTGCGGCAGCAGCAGCGTATAGGTCGCCCAGGCAAAGACGGAAAGCAATATCCAGATGTCGCCGATGTTGAGGGTCAGCGTTTGCAGGGTGCCCAGGTCGCCGCGCGCGACGATCGCCACTACGCCGATGAAAGACATGACGATGCCCACCGTCTCGATGCGCCGCAGGCGTTTGCCCTGGAACAGCCAGGCCAGCAGGACGATGACGATGGGAATGAACGAGTTGAGCAGCAAACCGTTGATGGCCTGGGTCTGCTGCAGGCCGATGTAGGTCAGCGCGTTATACAGGCAGGTGCCGAGGAGGCCGAACAGCAGCAGCCAGCGCCAGCCGGCGAGGAGGATTGCCCGGTCGCGCCGCAGATACGGCCAGGCTAGCGGCAAGAGGCAGGCCAGCGCGATCACCCAGCGCCAGAACGACAAGGCGACCGGCGGCACTTCGTCGCGCATGCCGCGCCCGACAATCCAGTTGCCAGCCCAGAACAGGTTGGTCAGCGTGAGCAGCAGATAGGGTGAAACGCGGAGGTTCATGGCGTGCAATGTATAACGGGAGCCTTGGACGCGGGCTCCCGTTTGGTTCAACAGCGCCGTCTCGCCAGCGCCGACTTTGACCTTAGGGAAACACCGAATAAGTCCGTCACACCGGTGCAGGCCGGTGTCCAGGTGTCTGAAAACACTGGATTCCGGCTTGCGCCGGAATGACGAATCTGGACTTGTTCAGCACTTCCTTAGCGCGAAAAACACTGCAGCGTTTGCGCCAGCACCACAGCAGCCCATACCCAAGTAGCCTTGCCGCCGGGCCGCCCCAAGGCAAGGCGGCACGCGGCGCCAGCCGCAATCCGTACTCACCTCGAATCGTAGCGCCCCGTAATAGACGAGCGCAGCGAGCCGTTTCGAACCCCCCGCGAGGGGGGCGAAGGGGGCGGGTGCCTACTCGACTTTGGCCTTGCCGCGCAGATCGAGGATGTGTTTCTCGACGGCGCGCTGGCGCATGCCCTGGATGAGCTGCGGCTTGACTTCTTCAAATCCGGGTGCCTTCAGTTCGCGCACATCGTCAAGCTGGATGACATGCCAGCCGAAGTTGCTCTGGACGGGAGCCTGGGTATATTTGCCTTTTTCGAGCTTCACGAGTGCGGCGGAGAAAGCGGGAACATAAGTCGTCTTGTTGGCCCAGCCGAGGTCGCCACCGCGATCTTTGGAGCCGGGGTCTTTCGAAACCTTGGCGAGGTCCTCGAATTTTTCACCCTTCTTGATCTTGTCGATGATGCTCATCGCTTCGGTTTCCTGCTCGACCAGGATGTGGCGGGCCTTGTATTCCTTCTCGCCGAGCGTGGCGCGTATGCCGTCATATTCCTTCTGCAGGTCGGCGTCGGAAAACTTCAGGTTGGCGGCGAAGTCGTTGAGATAGGCGCCGATCAGCACGCCCTGGCGGGCGAGTTCAAGCTGATTCTGAACTTCGGGCTTCTTCATGACGCCTTTTTTAACGGCCTCCTGCGACAGAATTTCGCGGCGTACCAGTTCCTCGCGCACTGCAGCCTGCAATTCGGGAGTAATGGCCTGGCCTTGCGCGACCTGACCGGCGAGCAGCAGGTCGGCGCGGCTGGCGGGAATCGCCTTGCCATTGACCGTGGCAACCGCCTTGGTGGTGGCTTGGGCATGGGCAGGAGCAACGGTAACAGCGGCGGTAAGGGCAAACAGGGAGGCGGCAAGTAGGGCGCGTTTCATGATTTTCCTGATTTTGATGGAGGGGTTGGGATTCAGGCTTGCATCTCTTCGGGTGTCCTGGCGGTGATGCTCAGGGCATGGATGCCATTCTGCATTAAATCGCCAGCGGCATCATACACCAGGCGATGGCGCTGCATTACGCCCAGCCCGGCGAAGCGCGCCGAAACTATTCTGACCACATAGTGGCCGCCGCTTTTGGCGCCGGCATGCCCGGCATGGTGGGCGCTGTCGTCCTTGATGTCGAGTTGCACGGGGGCGAGTTGTTGCAGCTTTTCCCGCAGGTAATCGGCGGCGCTCATACAAGAAACACGCCGGGCCGCCCCAAGTGTTTCTTGGCCCCCTGGGGGAGGGAACTCCGCAAAGCGGGGTTTACGGGGGGACTCATATTGGCAACACTTTCTTGAACGGCTTGACGGCAACCCGCGCATAAACGCCGGCGGCAACGTAGGGGTCGGCGTCCGCCCAGGCGCGTGCTTCTTCGAGCGAGGCGAATTCGGCGACGATCAGGCTGCCGGAAAATCCGGCCGGGCCGGGATCCGGACTGTCGATGGCCGGGCAGGGGCCGGCGAGAATCAGCCGCCCGGCGGCCAGCAGGGCCTGCAGGCGCTCCAGATGGGCAGCGCGGGCGGCAAGGCGCTTGTCCAGCGTGCCGGGGGTGTCTTCACCATGGATCATGTAGAGCATCGGAGGAGTACCTTGTAGTGAATCGCGTGGCGCGGAGTTTACTTCCGTTCCAGCTTGAGCGAAACGGAGTTGATGCAGTAGCGCAGCCCGGTCGGGCGCGGTCCATCGGGGAAAACATGGCCGAGGTGGGCGCCGCACTGCTTGCACACCACTTCGGTGCGTTGCATGTTGTGGCTTGCGTCCTCTGCCTCGGCAATGTTCGCCGCGACTTTCGGCTGTGTGAAGCTTGGCCAGCCGCAGCCGGCATCGAACTTGTCGGCGGAGTCGAACAGCGCCGCGCCGCAACAGATGCAGGCATAGGTGCCGGGATCGGTGCAATTCCAGTATTCGCCGGTGAACGGCCGTTCGGTGCCCTTGGTACGGGCGACGCGATACTGCTCGGGCGTCAGGCGTGCCTGCCATTCGGCAGCGCTGATCTGGCGGGCGTTTTTGGCTTGACTGTCCTTATAATCGTCGCTCATTTCGGGTCTGGGTGTTGGTGATGCGTATCGTGGTGCTTGGGGCGGGTTTGACCGGTGTAACCTCGGCTTGGTTCCTTGCCGCGGATGGACACGAGCTTGCCGTAATTGATCGCCAGCCCGGTCCGGCCCTTGAAACCAGTTTCGCCAACGGCGGCCAGATTTCCACCAGCCATGCCGAACCCTGGGCCAATCCGGCCGCGCCGCTCAAGGTGCTGAAATGGCTGGGGCGCGAAGATGCGCCCCTGCTGTGGCGCTTTTCCGCCGATCCGGCGCAATGGGCGTGGGGGTTGCGCTTCCTGCGCGAATGCTGCCCGGAGCGCACCCGCGCCAACATTCGCGCCATCCTTGCGCTGGCGCTCGACAGCCGGGCGCGCCTGAAGGCGCTGCGCCGTGAGCTGGGCCTCGAATACCACTGTCTGGAACGCGGCATCCTGCATTTCTATACCGATCCGGCGGAATTCACCCGCGCCCTGCCGCAGGCTGCGCTGATGCGCGAGTTCGGCTGCGAGCGCGTCGTCAAGTCGGCTGCGGAGTGCCTGGCCATCGAGCCGGCGCTGGCCCACGCCGCCGCGCCGATTGTCGGCGGCACGTACACGGCCGATGACGAATCCGGCGATGCGCAACTGTTCACTGCGGCGCTGGCCGACCGCTGCGCGGCGCGCGGGGTGGAGTTTCGTTACAACACCCCGCTGGCCGGGCTGGAAACCGCCGGGGGGCGGGTGGCCGCCGTGCGGCTGGCCAATGGCGACCGGCTGACAGCCGACGCTTACGTCGTCGCCCTGGGCAGTTACTCAACGCTGTTGATGCGGCAAGTGGGCATCGGCATTCCCGTCTATCCGGCCAAGGGTTACTCGATCAGCATGCCGCTGCAAGAAGGGGCCCCGGCCAGCGTGGTCAGCCTGATCGACGACGAGGTGAAAATGGTCTACTCGCGGCTGGGCGACCGCCTGCGGGTGGCGGGCACGGCAGAGTTTTCCGGCTACGACACCCGCCTGAATGCCGCGCGGATCGATGCGCTGGTGCGGCGCACGCGGCAGATGTTTCCCCGGCTGGAATTCAGCGCTGCTGACATCGAACCCTGGTCCGGACTGCGCCCGGCCACGCCCAGCAATGTGCCGCTCATCGGGCCGACAGCCCTGCAGAACCTTTACCTGAATACCGGCCATGGTACGCTGGGCTGGACCTTGGCCGTCGGTTCCGGCCGCCTGCTCGCCGACCAGATGGCAGGCCGGGTGCCGGAAATCGATCCGCTGCCTTATCTGCCTTCAACTTGACCAAGCCAGGCTGCCCCGGCTGTCGATTCGATTGGATTACCCATGCATGAAATTGTTCAGGACTACTACGGACGCCAACTGCAACGCACCGGCGATCTCAAGACCACCGCCTGCTGCGATATCGATCAGGTGCCCGACTGGTTGAAGCCGCTGCTGGCGCGCATCCACCCGGAAGTGCTGTCACGCTATTACGGCTGCGGCCTCGTCTGCCCGCCGCTATTGACCGGTTGCCGGGTGCTCGACCTGGGCAGCGGCTCTGGCCGTGATGTCTTTGCACTGGCGCAACTGGTCGGTGCCAGCGGTGAGGTGGTCGGCGTGGACATGACGGCGGAACAACTGGAAGTGGCCAACCGGCATGTCGACTTTCATGCCGAGGCCTTCGGTTATCGCAATGTGCGCTTCCTGCATGGCTATATCGAGCGCCTCGACGAGCTGGACCTTGAGCCGGGCAGCTTCGATGTGATCGTGTCGAACTGCGTCATCAACCTGTCGCCCGACAAGGACGCCGTGTTGCGCGGGGTGCATCGCCTGCTCAAGGAGGGTGGGGAATTCTATTTTTCCGACGTGTACGCCGACCGCCGCGTGCCGGAAGCCGTGCGCAACGATCCGGTGCTGTATGGCGAGTGTCTGGGCGGCGCGCTGTACTGGAACGACTTCGAGCGCCTGGCCCACCGTCAGGGTTTTGTCGATCCGCGCCTGGTGTCTGATCGCCCCCTTGAAGTGACGGAACCGGAACTGGCGAGCCGCACCGGCAACCTGCGCTTCTTTTCGGCGACCTATCGGCTGTTCAAACTCACTGCACTGGAAACGGCCTGCGAAGATTACGGGCAGGCGGTGATCTATCGCGGCACCATCCCCAACCACCCGGACCGCCTGGCCTTCGACAAGTATCATGACATCGAGACGGGCAGGGTGTTCCCGGTCTGCGGCAATACCTGGCAGATGCTGCAGGCCACGCGGTTTGCCCCGCATTTCGAGTTCATCGGCGATTTCAGCCGCCACTTTGGCCAGTTCGCCGGCTGCGGCAGCGGCAGCAGCATGCCGTTCGACGCGGCTGCGGCAGCCGGAGCGGTGGCCTCAAGCTGTTGCTGAGTGGGGTAGGCGGAGCATAAGCCCGTCATTCCGGCGCAAGCCGGAATCCAGAAATATCAGCAACCTGGACACCGGCCTGCGCCGGTGTGACGGTTTGAAATTTCCGGGCGGTTCGACGTGACAGATCTATGCGGCGAGCTTTTGCTGAGGTGCCGCGTCGCCTTCCCGTGAGCGCTTGGCTTCATCCAGCAGATAACGCTGGGAGTCGTCCAGATCGCCGTCAAACGGCTTGATGCCGCCCCGCGAGACCAGCCAGAACTCGTCGCACACCGAGCGCAGCAGGGCGCGGTCGTGGCTGACCAGCATGACAGTGCCCTCGAATTCGTTGAGCGCCACGCTGAGTGCCTCGCGGGTCGCCAGATCGAGGTGGTTGGTCGGTTCGTCCAGCAGCAGCAGGTTGGGGCGTTGCCAGACGATCATGCACAGCACCAGGCGCGCCTTTTCGCCGCCGCTCATGGTGCCGACGGCCTGCTTCACCATATCGTTGCTGAAGTTGAAGGTGCCCAGGAAGTTGCGCAAGTCCTGCTCCCGCGCCGCGACCCAGCCACTGCGTCCGGCGGCAATGGTTTCCTTGGCCAGCCGGGTCATGTGCTCCAGCGGGCTGTCCTGTGGGCGCAGCACGTCGAGTTCCTGTTGCGCGAAATAACCGATATTCAGTCCCTTGCCTTCGGTGATCTCGCCCTTGAGCGATTCCAGCGTCCGGGCGATGGTTTTGACCAGGGTCGATTTGCCCTGGCCATTGGCCCCCAGGATGCCGATGCGTTGTCCGGCATGCACGGTCCGGTTGATATTGCGCACGATGACGGTTGGCGGCGTGCCCGCCGGTGATTCGGGCAACGGCGGGTAGCCGATGCTGGCCTCCATCATCGACAGCATGGGGTTGGGGAGGTTGGCCGGTTCCTTGAATTCGAAGTTGAACTCGGCGTCGGCGAGGAACGGTGCGATCTTCTCCATACGTTCCAGCGCCTTGACCCGGCTTTGCGCCTGCTTGGCCTTGCTGGCCTTGGCCTTGAAGCGGTCGATGAACTTTTGCAGGTGGGCGATCTTTTCCTGCTGTTTGGCCTGCGCCGACTGCTGCAGCGCGATCTGTTCGGCGCGCATGTCCTCGAAGGCGCTGTAGTTGCCGCCGTAGCGCAGCAGCTTGGTCTTGTCGATGTGCAGCGTGACCTGGGTCACCGCATCGAGGAATTCCCGGTCGTGGCTGATCATGATCAGCGTGCCCGTGTAGCGCTTGAGCCACGCTTCCAGCCACACCAGCGCGTCCAGGTCCAGGTGGTTGGTCGGTTCGTCGAGCAGCAGCAATTCGGAGGGGCACATCAAGGCGCGCGCCAGTTGCAGGCGCATCCGCCAGCCGCCCGAGAAGCTGTTCACCGGCTTGATAAGCTCCGACGGCTTGAAGCCCAGGCCAAGAATCAGCGCCTGGGCGCGGGCTTCGGCGTCGTGGGCGCCGGCATCGTGGAGTTCCATGTAGGCGTGCGCCATGCGCATGCCATCGTCGCTGGCCTCGGCGGCGTGCACCTCGGCCTGTGCCGCCAGCAAAGTCGTATCGCCCTCGATGACGAAAGCGGTGGCACTCTGGGCGGTTTCAGGCATGTCCTGCGCCACCTGACCCATGCGCCATTGCCGGGGGAATGAAAAATCGCCCCCGTCTTCGTGCAGCGTGCCGTTCAGCAAACCGAACAGGGTGGATTTTCCGGCGCCGTTGCGGCCCACCAGACCCACCTTTTCGCCCGGATTGAGGGTGACGGAGGTATTGTCCAGCAATACCTTGGTGCCGCGGCGCAGTGTGACGTTCTTGAGGATGATCATTGAATGTTCGGGTCAGTGTGGGCAAAAACAAAACGCCCCGGAAGGGGCGTATTTGCCAGATAGTTGGCGGAGAGGGCGGGATTCGAACCCGCGTTAGGAATTAACCTAAACACGCTTTCCAGGCGGGAGATTTTATCTCAATCAAACGCAGTAACCAAGAGGCTTTCAGAGCGTTATCATGTGACCAAAATGAATTACGGTCACACTTTGGTCACACTTGAGGGCGGAAATGGCAACGATTCGGCAGCGTGCTAGCGGTTACTGGCAGGCGATCATTCGTCGGAAGGGATATCCAGACGAGAGCCGCACCTTCCCGACAAAGACTGAGGCTCAAGCTTGGGCTCAATCGGTAGAGACCGATATGCGCCGAGGGCTGTTTACCAGTACGAGTGCGGCTGAGCGTGCAACGCTTGGCGACTTGATCAAGGACTTCAAAACCGAATTTGCTCCTCACCATTACCGAGTCAGAGAAGATGAAAAGGAGGCATGGCGCTTTCAGCTTGATCGTCTTGATGAGGCACTGGGAGCTTACAGTCTGACGGCCATCGATCAAAAGCTTGTTGCTAAGTATCGCGATGACCGGTTGAAAGGAAATGAAGATCGGCCGCCAGTAAAGGAGAGCACTGTCCGCAAAGAGCTTTACATGCTCAGTAAGCTGCTCGGCTTTGCGCAGGCGGAGAAGGGCATTGCTCTACCCAGAGGCAATCCAGTCGAAAAGATCCGCAAGCCTACAGAAGGGAAGGGCAGGGATCGCCGGTTATCCTCTGACGAGTGGGCGGCATTCGAGCGTGAGTGTAAAAAGTCCAGAAATCCATGGCTCTGGCCTGCTGTCCAGTTGGCTGTAGAAACCGCTATGCGCCAAGGTGAGTTGCTGTCTCTGACTTGGAAGCAAGTCGACAAGAAGAATTTGATCGCAATGCTTGACGATCCCGAGAAGATTAAAAATGAGGAACCTCGGGCCGTGCCGCTGTCACCAGTTGCATTGACGGTTCTCGATTCCCTGCCTAGGGGCAAAACGGGGATTGTTCTACCAGTTGAACGGATGACGCTCTACCATGCCTTCAGCTATGCTTGCGAACGAGCGAAGATCAAGGATTACACATTCCATGATCTTCGACATGAAGCGCTTTCTCGACTGGCTGAGCGGGGTGATTTCAATGTCTTGGAACTTGCGGCTGTGTCTGGGCATAAGACACTGCAGATGCTAAAACGCTATACGCACCTGCAGGCAACTAAGCTGGCTCAAAAACTTGCGGGTAATCACTGAATTCAAGTTGCGCAGCGGAAATTTAGCTTCCGTTTCATCATTTGGCCCTCAGTCAGGCATAAGGAAATCAACAAGTCGATATGACCGGTCATTTGAATCGACTACCCGATGTCTTTGGTTCGGCCTTATGTAAAGCTTTACATAAGGCCGATTATGCATAGCCGCTGATTATGGAAAGTAGCATCACAGCCATGCTGGAAATCCTTATCTGGCGCTGTTGTGTTGTTCGCGGACGCACCGACTGCTCAACATAATTTCCTGAGTTCTCGAACCGACAGGTAAGCGTGAAGGTGACTTTCTATCGCCACTCCTGATTTCGCCAGGCTATGCTTTGCCTTGGTTCGCCCAACCATATGCATGACAGGGAAGGATTGGGCACCAATGATTATTCCGCCAACGGCTACATTGCAAACCAGTGGCTCCGGTTATCATCAGCCGATTATGGAAAGTGCAACTGGCATGTACCTCCATTTCCTCTGCCTTTGCGGCTCATTTATCAAGTCGACTTTCCATAATCAGCGGCTATGCATAATCGGCCTTTGCTGCCTTTGGGATACTCTCTCCACTAAGTCAGCATAGTGGTTGATTGTGGACAGAAACCATCTTGATGGGTAAATATCCGCTTCCATGGCTAATGTCCCCGCTGAAGGCCCATAGCGACCACTTCGATGAAGCGCGCTATAGCGTACAGTTGCAGTATGCAAAAAAGTCGACAGACAGTGATGCAGACAACATTCGATGGAAGCTAACGCGAGCAGTCCAGCAGCGAGCGGGCCGGCGGGTAGCCACTTCGAGGCACAAGTAGGCGCCGCGTATCTGCTCGCCCTGCTGACGGGCAGCGAACCCCGCGGACTTCCAGGCACCACGATCGCTTCGATCAAGCTCCAGCGCGCCGCCGAGGGACACCCTCTCGATGATGTGATCATTCACGCGCACGACGGGCGAGGCAGCCCGGCAGTTCTGGAGGTCCAGGTCAAGCGCACGATCAGCTTCACGCCGACCGATGATGTATTTCAGAAGGTCATCGAGCAGATCGCACGAGCTTCGCAGCTGCCTGATTTTTGGACTTCGCGGCATGAGCTGGCGATCGCGACCGCCCGAACCTCGCGGAAGATCGACGGCGCATATCAGGACGTGCTTACTTGGTCACGCCAACTTGGCGACGCCGCAACCTTCTTTTCCCGGATCTGCCGAGCCGGATCAGCCAATGACGACATGCGCACGTTCGTCTCGACATTTAGGGCGCACCTTCGGAACTCACGCGTACCCAGCGACGATGACAGCGTGTGGCGGTTGCTACGCCGGATGCATATTCTCGTATTCGACTTCACGGCACAGGGCTCCGCATCGGAGGATCTCGCAAGGGAACGAGCAGTTCGCGCCCTGCACGCCGATGACAGCGCCCGAGCCGGCGGGCTTTGGTCTTCCTTAATTGAACTCGCGCTGAGATCGGCAGCAAGCGGGGGCGAGTGCAAGCGCGGAGACCTGATCACGGAACTCGGTAGCCAAGGTTTCCGGCTCTCCGGGGAGCGCCGCTATTCGACCGCCCGTGCGGTTTTGGCCGAGGCTGCGCGCCACGCACTTGACGACATCGCCGACCAAGTTGGTGGTGCAAAGCTGACGCGCCATGAATTTGTGACTGCGATCCATGCAGCGTTGGACGTTGGGCGGTATGTCGAGATTCGAGGGGATGCGGGCGTAGGCAAATCCGGTCTGCTGAAGCATTTCGCCGAGCAGACGGCAATGGAAGCGCCGGTCATCGTCCTCAGCCCAATTCGAACGACGCCGAGGGGATGGATGGCAATGCGCGATGTGATCGGATTCGACGGCACCGCGCGTGATCTGCTGACTGATCTGGCTGGCGACGGCGCCGCCATAATGTTCATCGACAACCTGGATTTCTTCAAGGAGGACGAGCGTAGGACCGTCGTCGACCTGGTCCGGGAAGTTTCGAAGGTGCCCGGCTTTGCAGTCATCGCGACGGCACGCCGCAACTTTGGTGTTGACGAGCCGAGCTGGCTGCCGGCTGACGCGTTGCGTCGGCTTGGCTACACCGACCCGATTGTCATCGGCGAGCCCAGCTCCGCAGAAGTCGAGGAGATCCGCCAGGCAGCGCCCGGGCTCGCCTTTCTGCTTGCGGACAGCCATCCAGCCCGGAACGTCGCGCGCAACCTCTTCCGTCTGGACCGCCTGGCAGCAGGTGCGGCCCCGAAACCGATGCCTCGCAGCGAGGTCGACATGGCACTGCACTGGTGGCAGACGGCGGACGGTGCGCCAGGCGAGAACCAGCGGGAACGCGCAAGGGTCCTTCGGGCACTGGCAGAGCAGGCGTTGGTTCGCGCTGAACCACTTGAGCTCAAAGACCAACCCTCCGGTGCCATCAACGCGCTGATCGCGAGCGAAACCCTGCGGGACTTGGGCGGCGATCGTTATTCATTCAGGCATGATGTCCTGCGCGAATGGGCAATCGGCAGTCTTCTTCATGCTGAACCGGAGAGGATTGCTCAACTGCCGCTCGCACGACCCGCGTCAGCGGCTCATGCACGAGGAGTTGAACTGGCCGCGCGCACGGCGATTGAGCTATCTGGCGACAGTAAGGCCTGGGAGTTGTTGCTCGAACGGCTGAGCGGCGCGGATGTGCACGGTTCATGGCGTCGCGCAGCCTTGCTTGCTCTGGTCCGATCGGAGGTTAGCCCTGAATTGCTGGCGCGAGCCGCTGACTATCTACTTGCGGACCGCGGAGCGCTGCTTCGCGAGCTGATCCGCGTCGTGATCGCCGTGGAATCAGAACCAGCAGCGCGCCTATTCGTCTCGATCGGCATGGATCCGGCCACGATACCTACGAACCTCTACGTGCCGAGCGGCCTATCGTGGTATCGCCTGATTGCGTGGATTCTGCGTCTTGGCGACGAGCTGCCGCATGCGGCCATTCCGGACGTCGTCGATCTCTACACCGCATGGTCTAGTGGAATGCTGGGTGTCGATCCCCTCACACCCGTGCTCCAAGCGCGGCTTCTCGGATGGCTGAACGAAATTGAAACGGTCCGTGACAATGCGACGCTTAGGGACCTGCGCGAGCCGTTTGGCGGCGAGATCGGCTACGACCGCATGCGGTCTCTGGAATCCGACATTCGAAGCGCGTTCATGTTGTTCGCGAGCCGAACCCCCCAGCTCGCTGCAGACTACCTCAGGCATTTGGGGAGTCGCCGACACGGGGAAGACGCCATTCATGGCATCCTGAAGTTCCGCGGAACCCTCCCTCAGGCGGCACCCGCAGAACTCGCCGAACTCACCGCGAACGCTCTCATCCGGAAGCCTGACCAACAGGACCGTTGGCGTCGCGATGTAAGAGAGGAACCTTTCGAGTATGTTGATCATGACTTTCTCCCAGCGTCGCCATCGCAGGGGCCGTTTCTGGATCTATTGACGCATTCGCCCCAGCATGGTCTTGCGCTGATTCGGAGGCTCGTAGACCACGCGATCTCGTTTTATAGCGGTGGCCGCGAGCCCGGCGCCGACTCGATCACTGTCGTCTTTCGCGATGGCGATCGCATGTTCCCTTGGAAACGTACCTACAACTGGTCGAGGGACGCGAACGGAAACTACTGCGTGACTTCCGCGCTCATGGCGCTCGAGGTTTGGGCGCATCGGCGAATCGAAGCCGGTGAAGGCTTTGACAGCGTTCTTTCTGATGTGCTCGGCCCAGCCGGTTGCCAAGCCGCGTACTTACTAATTGCGGTGGATCTCATCCTGTCTCACTGGCCAAAGTCGCGGGATTCGGCAATTCCATTTTTCGCCTCTCCTGATCTGCTGAGCCTCGATCGGGAGAGACAACTGCACGACGGATTCGAGTACCCGGATTATTTTGGGCTCAAGGCACTGCAGAAAGAGCCGAGCGGAACTGCCAGCCTCGCGGATTTAAAGAAGCGCCCATCCCGCAAGATATCGCTCGAATACCCGCTCGGGAACATTGCCGTTAACGGACCATCCGCGACGAGGGAACAGCTTGCGGAACTGCTGAGGCAGGCGGCAAAACGGCTGGGGCCGCCCGAGCCGAAGTCGACCATGAGAGACCCGCGCCTGATGGCTGTGTATGCGCTTAACCTTCTCGATCCTACCAACTGGCAGGACGCCACCATCACCCTGGAGGATGGTTCTACATCATCGGTACGTCAGTACGTGTCACCAGAAGCGGAGAGGCTGCACCTGGAGGCCTTGCAGGCGGAATCAGCGCCAAAGACCGTCGATACCAACATGCAGCTTGCGCTGAATGCTGCACTCGATGATCGGTCTCGCTCGTCGCCCGAATTCGCCACAGCTGCAGTGAAATGGGCACAGTCAATTGCCGACTCGCAAGGAAGCTTGGACGAAATACGCATGCGCGATCAAGCCATTGTGGCCGCGGCGATGATCGCGATGAGAGACGGCGATGCCGAGCTGAGAGCTTCGCAAGCTGAATGGGCGCGTGGAATTTTCGCCACGGTATTGGGGGCTGAGACCGACCCTGCGCCTAGATTCCGCGACGGGCTACAATTCAATTCCGTTGCAATGGTGCTTGTTGGCACCGTCCACATGGCTCGGGGGAACGCACGTCCGGAAGAAATTCAGGGCATTTTGCAGGTCGCTGCTCGTAGCGATCCCTCTGCGGCCCATGGGCTCGGCCCCGTGGCCGATGTGCTCGATTCCATCGACGAGCGATTACTGTGTGCAGTGCTTCGATGTGCTTTTGCGTCGTGTATTCAGCACAGTCGCAACCGGGACGCGACGGATGAGGAGCGTTCCTCAGATCGCGATCAGAGGCGCCAGAAGCTTGATGCTGCCGTTGCCGCAGAAATGGCATGGTTGGCTGGGTCAGGAGCGGAGCCCAAATGGCCGGCCTTTCCAGATAAGGAGGTTCGGCGGCGCCGACACCTCCGCCTCCCGGGAAGCACCACCGGATCGCCGGAGCGTGCCAAGAGGCCGGCCGACGAGTACGTCGACCATCAGGCCGCTGCCTTATGGCTGAGGAGCGCCAATCGCATAGGCGACGTCTCGAAGCATCCGTGGTTGCGCTATGTCGCGAGGGGCTATAGCCTGTGGACGATGGCTGCGAATGGCGCGAGCCTCGACCGAAACGAAGACGTCGACAACTTGCCTCTGGAGTGGAACGACGCGTACTTCGAGCTCTTGGCGCGCGCGCTCGCTGGTCTATCGATCCGGGAGATCGAGCAGCTCGCCCTCGAACCATTGATATCGTTACCGGACGAGCCGTTCTTCGATGCCGTTGCCGACTTCGTGCGAAGCGTTGATGCCGTGTATTTCGATGGGCACGGAATCACCGAAACGGCCGCGGTAGCAGTCCGGGCCAAGTTGGCTGAGCGGCTGATGGAAAGCAGCGGATGGAAGTGGACGGTGACCAGGCCATCGCCATCCATAGAGCGGCACATTGGGGCCGCCATCGCCACATTGTTTTTTCATCAGCATGGATTCGTGCGGCCTACGAAGTGCTACCTGCTGCCGCCGGGAATTGACCGTCTCCTGCCGTTCTTGCCTGTACTGGAGCAGCTTGCGCTGAGCGGCCCGTCTCTGTCCGTCGCGGTCTTTGTGATGAACCTCCTCGAAGTATCTCCAAGACCGGCCCATCTTCAATTCGCCGTCGCTGCCGCAAAGGCATGGGTGGACCTTTATCCAGACGATACCCAGTTCTGGATTGGCTACGGAATTGGCCGCCGCTTATGCCTCTGGATGGAAAGCGTTTTCGGTCAAGACGGGACGCTACTCGAAGAGGTGAAACCACTGCGAATCGAGGTGGAGCGGATCATAGCCGCCTTGGTCCGGGTAGGTGTTGTAGAGGCACGGCGTATTGAGCAGTCGCTCGCATAGGCATAACCACCATGGAAAAGTTCAAGGACTTTCGCAAATCAGGGTTGTTCAAAGTTTCTTCCGATGTCGAGGTTCCCGGCGAGCTTTCGCTAAAGGGCGGCGCAACCTCGCTCGATCTCTACTCGACTTCGTTCTTCAACACGCATTCGAGCAAGGACATGGTCGGGACGTTTCACGACCGGTCGAAGGTTTCTCTTATTGACTGCATCACGATGTCTGGACTAGGCAGTGGCACGAGAGGTGATGAGCATTACTTCTTCTCCAGTATCTTTCCGCACTTCGCCCTTTTCGGCGACGAGCACATCAGCTCGTCTGACCGAAAGATAGTTGAGGTCAGCTTTGCGGTCGATGACGCGCCGACAGTCTTCTATGACTTCGATGCCTTCGGCTCGGTCATCAATGCACGCCCTCACATGGAAAGGATCGCTGAAATCAAGGAGAGCGGTCGGACGATCGAGATTGGAGAACACCCGCTCCTTTTCTACTTCACTGGCAAACACGACATCTTTTCGGTCGACACAGTGCTCGGAAAGGTAACGGCAACGCATGGTATCTCTTACACTTTTCCGGGCCCAGAGGGGATTCACGTCCAGAATACGATCCGCCTGAACATCACTTTCTCGGCCGAGCGGACCGTGGACGAAACCATTGCGGCTGTCATCGACACGTTACGGTTTATGGAAGTTATCGCGGGCCGGCCACAGAACATCGTGGAGCTGGTTTTCCGTCTCGCCGCTCCGGCCGATGAGCGTCCGCGGACCCTCGACGCATATTGGTGTGTGCCGCCGCGTCGGGAGAAAGATAATGAGTCCCGGAAGCCACATCCCGGCGACCTTCCACTGCAAGCAGGCATAGCCCCTGAGAAGTTTGCGACAGTCATGGCAAGTTGGCTTGAACGCCACGACGAGTGGCGCAATGCGCGGGCACGGTACGCTACTGCGTCGGCATACCAGAATCGCTACAACACAGACCGACTGGTTGGGGCAGCCAACATGTTTGACATCATGCCGGCCTCGGCTTACCCGGCGTTCGTGGAGTTGTCGTCGACGCTTAAGGTTGCAAGGGACGCGTCAAGACAGGCTTTCAGGGGATTGCCGGCAAGTTCCGAGCGGGACAGTGTCCTCAATGCTCTTGGCCGCATTGGCAAGCCGACCCTCAAGCGCAAGATCCGCAGCCGTGTGAAGCTGATCACGGACACTGTGGGCACGAAATTTCCCGACTTGGATCTGGTCACCGACCAGGCGGTCGACTGCCGGAACTTTTTTGTGCATGGCACGCCTGGCATATTCAATTACGAAGTCCACGCCAATCAGGCCACCTTTTTTACTGATACGCTGGAATTTGTCTTCGCCGCATCAGACCTTATCGATGCAGGCTGGGACATCACAGAGTGGATCGAGCGAGGGACCACGATGTCCCATCCGTTCGGTAGATATCACGTCGACTACGCTGAACGCCTAACCGCACTAAAGAAGCTCTTGACCTGATCAGCCGAAATGCGAGTCTAGAATGACTCGCGAACGCGGCCCTTGGTCCAGCCGAGTTCGTTCCTCGACCCACCAGACGGCCTTTTATTGTGGTCCGCAATCGGCCGCATTGCTGGCATTGCGCTCAAGCCACTCACTGGCGGCAATGGCCGATTTTGAGTGAATTGGGCTAACGGCAGGTTTCGAGCTACAAAATGCGATCCTATGCTTGGGGTCCAAAATGATCGATGACTGCTTCATGCGTGCACTCCATTCACAGCACGAAGATCAAAACAGATCGAATTCTGATGCTTTTCACCCCGGGTTTGGCATGTCGCGATTGGTTCAATTGCAACATGTCACCACTGCTACTTGATCTTGAATCTGCTGCTGATGCGATCGGTATTGCGCGCGGCACATTACGCCGCTGGGCTTACGGGGCGCGTCCAGCACCGGCAGGATTTCCTCTGCCTGTCCGGCTTGGTCGCCTATTACGCTATCGCGTAGCGGATCTGGAGGCTTGGGTATCATCTCTAGCACCACAGGTTGGTGCTAGTTGTCGAGCGGCTTCGCGTGACCAGTATCAGCTCGGCCACGACAACCAGGAGCGTGAAGCGAACTCGCCGAATAGCTTACATGCCACTCGTCGCCCTCGCGGAAGGCCCAAGAAGCTCGCGGCGATCAATCCGTGACATCTCTGTGCGACCTTGGTCGCAACCAATGTGGTGGTGTCCAATCTCTTAATCCAGACCGGATTCACTGAGAAATCGCGATTCAAGGCCTTCCTCCATGGCGCTACTCAGGACAAGTCTATTCCTGGCTCGCGTCATGCCTACATAGAGCAGTCTTCGCTCATCTTCCTCCGTCGAATCGGTGTGGGGTAAGTTTCCATCTTCGCATCCCATGATCCAGACGTTATCGAACTCCAGACCTTTCGAGGCATGTAGGGTCATGATCTGGATCGTTGGTTGCTGGCGGGCTTGAACGTTTCTCCCCAGAGCAGAGAGTCGCTGAGCAAGTGTGCCAGGCATTCTGGCCACGGCCGCTTCGAGCTTGTAAAGCATATTTACCTGGTTCGGCTTGCAGTAATCAGCTAGAAATCCAGCGATACCATGCACAACCAAAGCGGATCGACCTTTTGCGATCTGATCACACCACGAGGAAAGCCCCATTCGCAACCTCACTATGGTCTTTCTTGATGCATCCTCTGGCACCTGATCGATTGCCGCATCCAATCGACCAGCGCATCCTCCCGATGTTCTTCGCGAGTGATTGTTCACCCAGTCGGCATGAATTCCGCAGAAGGACAGCGCATTGGCGATACCTGTCCATGAGTCATCGACGGCGCTTCGCAGGAGCCCAGCGAAAACGCTACCAATCGAGTGTTCCCAGATACTTTTGCCGCCCGTGCGCCGATAGGGAATGCCCATGTCGGTCAGGGCAACTTCGGAGGCATCAAGGATCAGGTTGGTACGCGAAAGAATTGCCCACTCCTGTTTGTCACCGCCATTTATGATTGTGTTGCCGATCTGATCGACCTCAGCCCATCGATCTGGCAAGCGCAGTACATTTATTTCTCCAGAGACCTCCTTGTGCGCGGAAATCTTCTTGGGCGCGCGATTCTTGTTGTGCTCGATGAGTTTCGCCGCATGGGTGAGGATGTTGGGAGCGCAACGGTAATTGATCGGCAGGGTAGTCTCAGTAGCTGATAGCGCAAAGGTCACTTCCTGGAGTCCTTCATAGCCAAGGGCATGGCGGAAGGCGTAAAGGCTTTGATCGTCATCTCCGACCAAGGTCACTTCGATACCGGAGCGGCCATGAAGAAGGATCCACTCCATCTGCACCTCATCCATATCCTGCGCCTCATCGACGAGAAGCCAGCGAATTGGCAGAGGGGACATTTCGCCACTGGTCATTTTTCTGACCGTGGTCAGTAACAGATCGGAAAAATCCATGGATCCTTCGGATTCCATCAGATCCTGGTACCCGTGAAAAACCGATTCAAGTGCCGGATCAGAAAACACAGGGAGTGCCAGACGGGACTTAACTCGGTCGATTCCCTGAATAACATTCTCGAAGGACAGACCTGGAGCATGCTGTTTCCAGCATCGTCGTAGCACGGCAAGCCGTTCACCTTCTGCGAGCAGCCTCGGTGGCTTCCCTTTACTGAAGCGCTTGATCTGCGCAAGCGCCAGCGAGTGAAATGTCCCGTCAGCGAGCCGTCTTGCGTGGCCAGGCCCGCAGGCTAGAAGAATTCGGGATCGAAGCTCATCCGCAGCATCCCGAGTGAAAGTCACTGCGCACAATCGACCTTTCTCGTTGTTGGCCAGAAGGTGAGCAGCCCGCGCCGAAAGAACCCGGGTTTTGCCGGAACCAGGACACGCCAGGATCGTGCAGTGCCCGCTAGCCGTTACGGCACGCTCCTGGTACAGATTGAGATTCACTCAACCCCTATGCGACTACTTGTTCAGGGACTGAAGCGGCAGTTTCGTGAGTGATTGCAACCACCTCTGCCTTGTCCTTGCCTTGAGACTCCTTTCTTCGAGCGGCCGTCATTGCACGACCTGAGATTGAACGAATGGTGCCAGCCAATCGAAGGATGCGACGCTTCCAGTCATAGATGCTGCGGGAGTAGATGCCATCGGGGATAACGCCGGATAGCCAGAGGGTATCGAGCTTGGCCACCAGGGAATCGAATTCACGGATCAGGCCGATATAGCGCACTGCTCTTGGTGAGGTTATCTTCGCTTCGACCTCTTTCGGGTGCGAGTAATCGATCCCGGAAAATTCAATCCCATTGGATTCGGCAAGCTTGTCCAGGCGAGCAACCTCACCACGAATTTCATCAAACATTGCACTCAGTCGCTCATCGACAATCCCCTCGACATCCCGCGCCTGATCGTCGGTACCGATAATTCTCAGAACGACTGACAGGGAGAAGATTGCTGTTGTACAGAGATCGAAACCACGATCAAAAACCTGCTGGGCATGGAAGGAATGCAGGCGGACCTTCTGGGTGAAATAGGGATGACTTTTTGAACGATCTGATGCGGTGGGAACTTCCTTCAGTACTGCGGTTGTTGCTACCTCCTTGGCTGCCATTTTGGGTTTCTCCCGATGAGTTAAACCGCATCATCATAAAAAATGGAACACCCAAAACTGAGCCGAAAAGCACACCAAAACGCACTGTTTAGACATTGCTATTGCTAAAACGGTCGTTACAATGAGGCCATTCATTCGAGGTGCGTAATGCCTTCGATGCTTCGGTAGCTGGCCGAAAAAAACAAACAGCATTCATCCGTCGATCGCGTCATGCGCGACGACGAACAAAAAGGGGCCGAAGCGCCCATCCCCGTACCGCAGGGCAATGCGGCTGGGCTTGGGTGCAGATGTAAGACCTTGCATGCGCGTTGTTTGCGCGTGTCGAGGCAGCGTACCCCGTGAACCTGCGTCAAAGGACTTCAACCATCGAGATCGGCGCTCCAAAAGAGCCTTGATCTCCCGCCTGCGAATGCAGGACGGTTTTTTAACCCTGCGGGGGCTATCACGCCCCGCGATGGGCGTGGTGCCTCCGCTTTTTCATTCTGGAGGCATCATGGAAAAAGTTCTTCTTGTCATGGCACTGCTGGGTTCTGTGTATCTGGCACTGCGCGGTCTGGTCAAGGTCGGAAGGTTGCTGATGGCGTTGTTGATGCCGAAGGCAATTCCTATCCTCCCCAGCGCAGTACGGAAGCTGGACACCACGGGGATGGCCGTGCCCAACGACGAAGTTGAAGATTGGTCGAAGTACGAAGTTCCGGCGTTCATCCGGCGCGGCATTCCCATGCCCGTGCTGGAGCCGGCAAGCGCAAAACCTACAAAAACCCGCAAGCGCAGGAGTAAGGCAAAGTCCGACGGCAAAGCCGTCACGGACGTTACGCCCGAGTCTCCTGCCTTCGAGTTTGTGGCTTAAACAGTTTTTCAACCCCGCGGGGGCTATCACGCCCCCGCAAGGGGCGTGGTGCCTCCGCATTTTCTATCTGGAGGCATCATGTCGCTCGTCATCATCGCTTGCTGTATCACTGGTTGGATCATCAGCCGTCCCGTTGTCCGGGTGCTGGGCATCTAACCGGCAGCAGCATTAATCGCCTGTGGGAATCCCCGCAGGCCTAATCGCTTTCGAGAGAGAGCCATTAGGCCTGCGGGGTTGCTACGGGCGCGAATCAAGCCTGGCAATTCCTGTGGGGTTTTCAATCAACCCGACTAGGAGCCTAGCCATGATATTTGCGATCTTCACCATGTGCGTCATTTCAGGATTCATCATCAGTCGTCCGATCGTCAAGGCGTTCGGGTTACGGTGAGAACCAGGGAACGGATGCCATGAGCCTGTCGCATCTTTTTGAAAAGGTGGTCCAGGGTGACCGTAACGCATGTAGCTCGATCGATGCGGACACCATGGATCAATTGATCCAATGGGCGTGCGATCACAAAGTTCTTTGGAAACTCCGAGACGCTTTGTGCAATCTCGCGCCAGTTTAATGAGCATGTCAGAGTCCGGCGTCACGACGCTGGACTTTCCTTAATGCATTCGAGAGTGCATTAAGGAAAGTTGAAATTGTCGCTCTGGTTATTCTGGAGCTTCATGGCGGTAGCTGGCCGCTCGAAATAAGCAGCATCCAAAGTGGTCAGAGATGGCCAATTCAGTTCCCTAACCGGGGCATCGCGCCCCTGCTAGGGGAGTGGTGCCCCATTACCTTGGAGGTACCACCATGAAGATGGAAAACGTAGGTCTGTTGTCGATGTCTGCCGAGCAATATCACGGCAACAAGGAGGCTGTTGGACACTCAGGTCTAGTGAAGCTGATGCGTTCACCTGCGCATTATCAGGAGTACGTAGCCAATCCGCCTGAGCCAACGCCGGCCATGGCTTTCGGGACTGCGCTACATATGGCGGTTCTGGAACCGGCTGAGTTCTCCTCGGTGTATTCAGTCTTCGATGAATCCAGGCTGGAAGGCACATTGCAATCCCTGGATGATTACAAGTCTGCGGCTGAAGCGCTGGGCATCAAGGTTGGGAAGATGAAGAAGGATGAGATCAAGGATGCCATCAAGGTAGCCGATGTCGATTCCCGTTTCGTGTTCCGTGAAGATGCGATCGCCAGACTGTACGGCGGCAAGCAGATTCTGCAACCGACAGCAATGTTGGCCATTCAGTCGATTCAGGCCAGCATCTCCCGGCATAAGGGTGCGGCGCGTTTGCTCTCCACAGGGCTGGCGGAAATGTCAGGCTTCTGGATGGATTCAGAAACCGGGATCCCGTGCAAATGTCGCCCTGACTGGCTGGTTATGGCAGGCGAAATGACCACCGGCATCGTGGATGTGAAGTCTTGCTGCGATGCCTCGGCAGAAGGCTTTTCCCGAGTTATTGCAACGATGGGCTACGACCTGCAGGCAGCCTATTATCAGGACGGGATAAAAGCCCTGACGGGCCGTACGCTTCCGTTCCATTTCATTGCTGTCGAGAAGGACGCCCCGTTTGCAACGGCGGTCTACAAGGCAAGTGACGAAATGATCGAGGTCGGCCGTGCGAAGTATCGCGGCGCACTTCAGCTGCTGAAGTGGTGTCGAGAAAACAACCAATGGCCGGCTTACCAACCGAGCGGTGTGATCGAAGAGATCGATCTGCCGCGCTGGGCAGCCAACTTCAATCTGGATGACTAGCATGTTGTCCAATCCGGTTGAGGCGCTTGCGGACTACCTCCATGAGGTTGGCCAGCCAATCCTTGATCTGGCAGCCAAGACAAGACGGAAGGCCGAAGCCCTTAGACAGTCAGAAGCCGAAGTCGCTCGTTGTCGCCGCGAATTGAAGCAAAGTCGTCGGCTGCTCATGGCCTGCGTCAAGCGTAACTATGTCATTTCGGAAATCGAGACGGCGGATGTTATGTGCAACAGAAACAACGGCAGCCCGTACTGGGCACCGTAATAATCAGTAGTTCTCAACCCTCGGCGGGCCGCCATGCTCCCGCCAGGGACATGGTGCTCGCCTTTTACTTTCATGAAGGAGATCCACCATGTCATTGCAAGCACTCAAGAACATCAATCGCAACGCTGCGGCAGACGCAAACGAGCAGCCCAAGAACTTCCCGGCCATGCTGGAGCAGTTCAAGGGGGAAATCGCCCGAGCCCTGCCCAAGCACATCAACCCGGATCGCATGGCGCGGATTGCGCTGACGGCGTTCCGTATGACGCCGAAGCTTGGCGAGTGCGACCCCCGCAGTGTTTTTGCGGCGGTCATACAGTCCTCGCAGATGGGTCTGGAGGTCGGGCTGATGGGAGAGGCGCACCTGGTGCCATTCGGTAACCAGTGTCAGCTGATTCCCGGTTACACCGGACTCATGAAGCTGGCACGTCAATCGGGATTGGTTCAGGACATCTATGCCCATGAGGTTCGTGTGAATGACCAGTTCACCTTGAAACTCGGCATGGAGCGCAGCTTGGATCACGACCCGATGACAGGGTTTGGCGGTTTCCCGGCATCCGATGAAGAGCGCGGCGACGTGGCAGGCTTTTATGCTGTCGCTGTGTTCAAGGACGGTAGCAGGACGTTCGTGGCGATGGGGCGCAAGGAAGTCGAGAAGATCCGCGATAACTCGCGGGGCTATCAGGCAGCCAAGCGCTACAAGAAAGAGTCCGTCTGGGACTCGGACTTTACGGCGATGGGACTCAAGACGGCGATTCGTCGGCTCTGCAAGTTCCTGCCGAAATCTCCCGAACTGGCGGCTGCGCTTGCACTCGATGCAGCATCCGAGCAGGGTAAGGAACAGAACCTGAATCTGAACGATGTTATCGAGGGCAATTACGCCCCGGTGGTCGATGAGGAAACGGGCGAAATTACCGAACCCGACGTTGCGCAAGCCACCCAAGCCAAGGTTGCCGAAAAGCCGGCTGAGCCCGCCAAAGCCAAGACCGCGCCCGCTGCCAAAGCGGATGCCGCCAAGGCCGAGGATGCGCCCAACCCGAAGCTGAAGGTGATCTTCGATCAGATGGCCGCCGCAAAGACCAATGAGGCGCTGGATGAGATCTACATCCGCGCCGAAGGTGAGCTTGACGGTACCGAACTGGAGGCACTGATGCGCGAATACCGCAAGTGCAAGAGCCAGGACGGCCTGTTCTGATTCAACAACGAACCCTACGCGCTTCGGCGCGTGGGTTTTCCCAGGGGTGTTCCATGAGTGCCCCTCGGCAAACCCAGATTCTTCCTCCCGGCTATCCGGAAGGCTGATAGTCGTAGCTGGCGACTCAAATCAAACAGCATTCAAGATCACTCGCTGGAAACAGCAGGTGCAAAACAACCCTGCCGGGGAGGCTCTTCCCGACAGGGAATCTCCTTTGCGCTGGGTCATTCCCAACGTCCCACCCAGGGCCTGCCATAGCGTCTAGCCCGCTGGGCGTTACGGCAGGCCCTGTTTGGGGTTGTCGCTTCAAATCGCAAAGGAGATCAACATGAAAATCATCGATGCAATTCCTGTGTCGAATTCACTTCACAAAGTGAATCTCGTTGAAAACGCTGGCCAGTTTTCCATCGTTCGTCAGGCCGTCAACAGGCCTGCAGTCGTAGTTCTGAAAAACATGACGCGTGAAGCGGCCAAGTCCTTTTGGTGGCGCATGTGCATGTCTCACTTCTACGGCGCTACGCACAATCTCCACGATGCGGAGAGGATGGCGGATCGTCGTGTTGATGAAACCATTCACTGATTGGAGGCGGCAATGAACAGCAATCCACAAACAGTGAATTCGACTACCTCGGGCAACCAAGCGCTGGCGACGGATGAAACCGACCCGGATCGCCGCTTTCGACTCGAAGCTCTGCCAAACACCGTGATGAGCAGTTTGCGGTGGCTGAGTCGGCCGCAGATGCCGGAGGGAAACCCGGCTTACTCGTACATGGTTGAAACTCCGCAAGGTGACTTTGCCATCATGATCGGTCACTACGTCAACGGCGTGGTTCATCCTTTCGAGGTGTGGATCAACGGTGCAGAGGCTCCGCGCGGTCTGGGAGCCATTGCCAAGACGCTTTCCGCAGACATGCGCACCTATGATCGATCCTGGTTGTCTCTCAAGCTGGAATCGCTCGTGATGTGCGACGGTTATCCCTGTGAAATCGAACTTCCGCCAGATGGCGACAAGGTTCGCGTTCCTGGGGTGGTCAGTGCGTTTGCGCGCGTCGTTCAGTATCACGTCAAGAAAATCGGTTGGATCGATGGCGAAGGAGACAACTCTTTGGTGAACGCGATGATGTTCCGCAAGGAACCAAAAACGGGAACCGAAGGGACGCTCTCCAAAACCTTCGATGTCAAGAATCCCTCAACCGGTGAAGACTTCGCGATGTTCATCAAGGAACTGGAGCTGCCAGATGGCACTTGCAGGCCGTATTCGGTCTGGCTATCCGGCTCGTACCCCAAGGATCTTGATGGCCTATGCAAGTTGTTGTCGATCGACATGCGGATTGTTGACCTCGCATGGATCGGGATGAAGTTGCGCAAGCTTCTTAACTACAAGGAACCTCTCGGAAGCTTTATCGGGAGGACTCCCGGTTCGGGAGCGCAGGAGAAATACCCGTCGACGATTGCCTACATCGCGCGACTGCTGCTGTATCGCTACTACCAGCTCAATCTCTTGAATATGGACGGTTCGGTGAAAGCTTCCGGCCCCCAGATGAAGATGGTGAGTTGAGACGTGGCCTGGCGGCAATCATGCATCTCCCCCTCCCCAAGCGGGGAGGGTTTTCCAGAACGCTGCGAAATCAGCGTTGCGGAAAGCTAAATTGTTCCCCCTGGCTACGCCATGAGGACATGAAGGTAGCTGGCCTTCTCAAACAATCAGCATACACCGTGAGTGGAATTCCACTCACTTTCAAACTCCCGCTGTGGGGCGCTCTGTGCTCCTGGTAGGGACTCTGCGCTTCCAGTGGGTTCAATATTGGAGGCGTCATGTTTTACGAGAAAAAAGTTGATCTTCGTAGCCGACGGAAAATGACAGACTTTTTGGTTAATCATTTTCGGTACTCCACGATGAACTCGTGGAATCTATCCAAAAGCTACGCCAACAAAATCAAGATTAGCACCCTTGGTCTGACCCATGAACAAGCGTCAGAAGCGTTCGATGTTCTATCCGCTGATGGTTGGTGGGACGAGATTAGTTTCCCAATCGATGAATTTACCGCTGAGTGTAGTGGTGAATTTACCATTGGGTCGAATGGCCGCTCCGGCGGCTATCTCGTCCTTTACAGGTCAGCGCATGAAAGTACCGGGCATAAGTCATGGTGCCGAACATGCGGGCAACGCAATTTCGCGAAGGTCTTCACTATTCCAGCTGGCAATGAGGGAATTGTCGCCGCAGAAGTACTGCGGACTAATTGCACGTTCCGGGCAGAAGTCTATCTTGAGCAACCTTCGATCCAAGATCTGAAGTTTCCTGAAGTCCAGAAGACTGCGCTGGTTCGGAAATATCTAGCCGAACTCAAAAGCCAAAACTACACGCTTGGCAACAAGTGCGGGAAGTGCGGTGCGTATGGAGACAAGGGACGTGTGAATTATGAGCACGAACCGAGGATCCTGCGTGTCATGAGCGGCGGAATGGATGAAGACAAAGATTACGAGGAATGGTCAATTGGACAGCTTCGTGATCGAGTCGAGCTGGTTTGCCGCTTCGACAGGGCATGCGATGCTATCCGCGATAACTTCATCGATCTAATCGACAACTGCAAGGTCGTCGAAGAAGTTGTGATGGTGCCAAGGAATGTGAAGCGGCTTGTTTGCGCAGTTGGAGCAGCAGTATGAGATGCCTTCATGCTGAATTCGTTGGCGGCAGGATGTCCCATGTGATTTCTGCCATGTCAAGAATCCGCGAAACGTGTAATGCAGATATTCACGCTCTGTGGCTTACGGTTATGCAAAAAATTCTCGCTATGACTGTCATGGCAGGACGTTCAGGGTCTTAACCTGAAATTGATTTTCAACCCTCGGCGGGACGCCATGCTCCCGTCAGGGACATGGTGCTCGCCTTTTTATCTTTCATGAAGGAGATTCACCATGCTTAACAAGGTTCAACTGATCGGTTTCCTCGGAGCTGATCCGGATGTGCGTTTCACCCAGGAGCAGGAAGCGATCGCACGCGTGCGCATCGCCACCAGTGAGACCTGGAAAAAGGACGGCAAGCGCCAGGAGAGGACAGAGTGGCATAACGTCGTGTTCTTCGGCAAGCTGGCTGAAATCGTCGGCAACCACCTCAAGAAAGGATCCCTGGTGTACGTCGAAGGTCGTTTGCAGACGCGCTCTTGGGATAAAGAAGGCGAAACCCGCTATTCGACCGAGATCGTCGCGGAGAGCATGAAGATGCTACCCAATGGCAGCGGCAAGTCGAAAGATGATCCTGCCAGCGAGGAATCGCCTGCAAGAGGCAAAAAGCCGCCGGCCAAGCATGACGACGGTCCTTTCTAGCCTGCGTTAGTCGCGCGCACATCAGCAACACACAAAGTCCCTGCCGGGGAGAGCATCCCGGCAGGGATGTCTCCATGCCGGTGGGAATTTCATCGGCCCGCGACGGGGCCTACCAAAGCGCCTCGTTTGGGGTGCTTTGGCAGGCCCGGTCCGGGTAACACATGGAGGCAATCATGGAAATAGAGGAAGTGAAAATCGCGGCACAAGGCATGTGGGACTCGATTCTTCGGTCTCTGGCGCCTCAGCTGAGAGCAGCTCTCGAGCGTCCGGGGCATCACGTACCTTGTCCGGTTCATGGTGGCAAGGATGGATACCGGACGTTTCCGGACGTTGCGGAAACAGGGGGTGGCGTCTGTAATACATGTGGAGTACATGCAGATGGCTTTGCTACGCTGATGTGGGTTGCCGGCATGAACTTCAAGGAAGCACTCGGCGAGGTTGTGGGCTACTTGCAGCTTGGCACAACCCGGCCGTTACCAGCACGGGTCGTGAAGCGCGAGAAGACGTCGGATGAAAGGGAAGACGAGAAACTTCGTCAGTCTCTGAATCGGGTCTGGAATGAATCCATCCAGATCTGCGAGCGTGATGCAGAGCCAGCCAGGCTGTATCTGGCGCGGCGCGGCATTGCACTCAGTCCGCCAGAAGCACTTCGATTCCATCCTTCACTGCCGTACTACGAGGGGAAAGAGAAGTGTGGTGAGTATCCAGCCATGATTTCAATGGTGTCTGGTACTCAGGGGAACGCAGTGACTATCCACCGCATCTATCTGACCCAGGATGGCATCAAGGCACCTGTCAAGTCGCCAAAGAAGCTCATGGCATATCCCGGTTATCGACAGATCATAGGTGGTGCCATACGGTTGTCACCGGCAAGCGGGAAGTCATCCACCTTGCTGGTTGCTGAAGGCGTCGAAACATCCCTGGCTGTCATTGAGGGAACGAAGGGATCCAATTTCCCTGTCTGGAGCACAGTCAATGCGCTTCTGATGGAGAACTTGATTCCTCCCGACTGGGCAACCCGAGTCATCATCTTCGGCGACAAAGATCGTCCTACCGAGCAACACCCCAAGGGACATGGACAGGAAGCGGCAAAGAAGCTTGTCCAGCGTCTCTGGCAACGAGGTATCCAGGCATCGGCAATTATCCCGGCAGGAGAAATCTCGCCTGGCGAAAAGTCGCTGGACTGGCTCGACATCCTTAAAACCAAAGGCAGCGCAGGTTTTCCGGTCATGAATATGATCGAGCGTGCCATGCGGAATGCAGCGTAGGGAGTCGATATGTAGCAACATCCCCAGCGCTTCGGCGCTGGGCTTTCCCGAGAGCGCTGGACAGCGCTTTCAGGAAAGCTGAATTGTTCCCCCTGGCTACGCCATGAGGACATGAAGGTAGCTGGCCTTCCCAAACAATCAGCATCAGATCGCAGCACGCAACATCGCTGCCTAAAAGAAGTTCTCAACCCTGCGGGGGCTATCACGCCCCCGCAAGGGGCGTGGTGCCTCCGCATTATCTTAGGAGCGCAATATGCCTAACTGGTGCGAAAACCGCCTTTCGGTCTCAGGCCCGAAAGAAACTATCGCCAAGATCATCGTGGCGACCAAAGTAGATCAAGGTGAATTCGACTTCAACGGTATCGTCCCGATGCCGCCAGAGTTGAACATCACCGCTGGGTCATCCACAAGCTGGGGCGAGGACATCCTTTACGGAGACTGGGCCAGGATGTTGGGCCTTCCAGTGTGGCGCGATCTTTTCCTTGAACTGACTGGCGGTCTACTGCCGGAAACGCGCGAGGAGATGGTTCGCCTTATCGAGTATGAGCATCGCCTCTACCAGCTTAGCAACCGGTTGTCGTGGTCGTTCAATCTCAATGAAGCGCGTCAGGCGAAAGCCAATCGGGAGAAATATGGGTTCAAGGATTGGTACGACTGGTCGGTTGCCAACTGGGGAACCAAGTGGAACGGCGGGCAAGTTGATGTCGAATCGATGGAATCCGAAAGCTTTACGATCTACTTCAGTACCGCCTGGAGCCCTCCGGTGCCTGTCATCGATTCATTGTGCGAACAGTACTCCGATATCGAGGTCGAACTGTCCTACGCCGAAACTGGCTGCTGGTTTGCCGGCAAGGTATATGGCAGCGATGGCGTGATAACAGATAGCCCTTTTGATGATGTGAAACAGTTTTGCATCGATGAGTTCGGTCACGAATTCGACGATGACGAAGCTGAAGAGGAGGTCGAAGCATGACTTCCTTGATGATCACCACCGGAATGCTGGCTTCAATTGTTTCCGAAATACTCACCAACCCCTTCTCGGGGGAGGTCGAGGAGCAGGAAACATTTGAGCGGTTCTTCACCGATGTCGCCCAGATTGTTTGTGATTACTGCGGCGGAGAGGTGACCACTCCGGCTGGCTACATCCCGGAAGCAGACAGCATGGACTGGGCAACGCATTACCGACTGGAAGTTCAGCTCAATGGGTCGTCTCCTCAAGGTGGCGGTTTGTGGGCGAAAGTAGCGGCATCAGTCACTGAAAAAACTGCGGTGCCCACTCGGACGCTGCTCAATGAGACCACCCAAGTGGTGGTATTTGCGAGCGAAGGAGTGACACGTTCCGTTGCTGTTCGGGATATTCCTGAAGGTGGAGTGCCGTGTGTCGTGGTGGACTACGACGACATGCGAGAGCATCCCCATCAAGATGTAGGCGACTTTGAGCGCGAACGGATTGGTTGTACGCGTGATGAGTTCGATCTGGCAGCAAGCTACATTTGGTAGCTCATTAAGCATTTCTAAACCTACCCGCTCGGGAGCTCTACTCCCGGCAGGGATGGTGCCTCCGGCGGATCTTCTTCGGAGGTCTCTATGTCATCAAAAGACAAACCAGATTGGCAGAGTCTGCTCAAACAGGCACTGACAGTTCCCGGCACGCTTTCAAAGGCGTACTCGGTGTTTCACAACTACTCGCTGGGCAATCAGCTTCTGGCTTCCTTTGAACTTGCCAGTCGCGGCTTGCCTCTGTCCCCCATCGCGTCATTCATGCGTTGGAAGGAACTGGGGCGTAGCGTCAAGAAGGGCGAAAAGGCAATTCCCTTGGTGATGCCAGTAACCGTTAAGAAGAAGGCATTAGATGCCGATGCCGGCGAAGAGTCGGTAGATGGTGTCCGCACTATCTTCATCCTGAAGCGCAACTGGTTCTCACTCGACCAAACTGAGGGTGAAGCATTCAGTCCCGAAGTGATCATGCCCGAGTGGGACAAGGCGAAAGCCCTTGTCGCATTGGACATCAGGGAGGTTCGCTTTGAGATGGCTGACGGAAATTGCCAGGGCTATGCCAAGCTGGGTGTCCGCGAGGTTGCCGTCAATCCGGTAGCGGCAATGCCATGGAAAACACTGTTCCATGAAATTGCTCATCATCTGCTCGGTCATACGGCCACCGGTGATGCGACTGGCACGATGGCCGATGGCCCCTCGATGCCGAAATGCATCAAGGAAGCCGAAGCCGAAGCTACCGCGTATCTGTGCTGCGCGACCCTCGGGTTGTCAGGCATGGAGGAAAGCCGTGGCTACATTCAGAGCTGGCTGGACGGAGAGGAATTTCCGGAAAAGTCATCGCGACGGGTGTTTGCCGCTGCGGACAAGATCCTGAAGGCCGGAACTATCGGGCTGCAGGGGAAGGAGGCCAGATGATCGACAGAACTTATCAAGCAGTAGCAACAGTCCATGATCCACTTACCGACAAGGGCATGAACGAAGAACCTGTTCATGATCGCGTCAATCTGGATCGCATCAAAGCCCTGAAGCTGGCGAAGCTTTGGTCAGAACAAGGGTACTGGAGCTCGATTTACAACCAACTGACAGCGGAGTGTGTCGAGTGCTATGCCCCCCAAACGGGGGTGAGCTAAACCACATACTGAAGTCAGCAAATCATTTCCCACACGGGGCGTTCACGGCCCCATGTGGGCCATGGTGCCCCGCCTTTCCAAGAGGAGTTGCACCATGTCACAAATAAAGCAGCAATTGGAGTCTGGCAAGCTGATACACGTTGGCCAGCGGATTCATTGCATTCTCAATGGCGGTACCGATGGCGTTGTCACTGCCATTCATGGCGTACAAGATCCGGGATCGTGTCAAACGATCGCAAGTGGGATCGGAGTGACAGGCGGGGGTGCCCATCTCGATATTGTCTGGGATGACGGTACTGAATCTCGCGGCATTCCGGAAAGCCTGGCCAGAACTTCTGTGCAGTGGAAGATCTATGCGGAAGTGGCCTCGATGTCGGAGGTAGTCGAACTCAAGGCGAATCTTGCCATTGAGAAGGCGCGCCGCCAGGCAGAAGAGGATGCCAGGCAGGTTACCTTCAACAAGGAGTGCGATCGGCTTCGTCAGACTTATCCGCAATTAATAAAGCGCGAGACCGAGTCCAGTGATTTCAAGCGCTGCCTTGTGAATGTCCGCATCATCCTGAAGGAGTTGTTCTCAGGAATCAAGTTCAGCGTTCGTCAGGATTCGTTTGGCTCGCTGACCGTGCGATGGACTGATGGCCCGACTGAAATGCAGGTCGGCAGCCTGGTGAATGGCTTCAAAGGTGGCAGCTTTGACGGGATGGAGGATATTTACCGTCATGAGCGCACGCCATGGAACACTCTTTTTGGTGAAGCGAAGTATCTCTCGCTCCATCGAACAGAGTCTGAAGCGATCGTTCAGAAGGCAATCGACACCCTGTGGGATGTTCTGCCCAACGTGCGAGAGCTCGTAAAGCCGACTCCAGCATCGGTCTTCTCTGTCAGGTCCGAGCGGGTGCCTGGCCTTGAAGTCAATGTAGCCGAGCTAATTCGCACTCTGTGTTCTCACTACGATGCAATTCAGAAGCGATTTGAGCGAAACGGTACAAAGTACGGTCGCTTGACCTTCGTGGTTGATTACGCGTGTAAAGCGCAAGGCAAGTAACAGCAATCCCTTACCGGGGGGCATCTCCCCCGATAGGGGGCGAGCCTCCCTTGTCTTCATGGAGGTACTGATGCGTGCATGTCAAATGTTGTTTGGAACAAGGGAGAGAGACGGGCTGGCCTATATCGAGCCTTTGCCGTCTTTTCATCCGCTGTACAAGATCCGTAAGAAGATTGTTGCGATCGGCAGCTATATCGGTCGCATCTTTCGCTTGGGCGAGTGAAGGAATGCATTCGACCATTGCATGACAGGAATCCCGTGCCCTCGTGGCACGGGGTTTTCCTGAACCGTCTGGAAACAAACAGGCCGTTCAGGAAAATCGGAATTCAGTCGCCCGGCTACGCCAGGTGATCGATGCTCCCAGCTGGGGAGTCAAAACAAACAGCAAACAACTTGCGTCGGGGTGACCCGTCGTTAATTCAACCCTTGCGGGCACGCCATTCCCGCAAGGGCTTGGTGCGTCCGTGTTTCCAAAAGGAGACGCATCATGGATGAGCATCAGTTCTACCCAACGCCCGAAAAGTTAGCACGGAAGGCATGGGCAACCTTCAAGAACAAGGAATTCTCTCGTGTTCTTGAACCATCGGCCGGTACCGGCGAATTGGCCAAGGTACATCCGGGGCGCTACGATTCCTGGCGGCAAATCAAGATCGACTGCTGCGAGATCGACATCTCGAAGCATCCGAATCTGAAAGAGGAGGGCTTTACCATCGTCGGACTTGACTTCATGCAGTTCTCAAGTGCGGCGGCGTATAGCCATATCCTCATGAATCCACCGTTTGCTCAGGGTGCGCATCATGTCCTGAAGGCCTGGGAAATCCTGTTTGACGGTGAAGTGGTGGCGATCATCAATGCGGAAACGATCCGGAATCCGTATTCGAAGGAACGCCAAATGCTGACCCGGATCATCGAGCAGCATGGTTCCGTCGAGTTCATCGAAGAGGCCTTCATGGATCCCGATACGAAACGGAAAACAGAGGTCGAAATTGCGCTGGTGCACCTCGTCAAGGAAGCCAACTACGGCAAGGATATCGTCGGCATCATCATGGAAGACCTGAAACGGGATTCCATGTCCGACGCCAAGCTGGCTGAGGGCTATCGGGAGATGAATGAGCTGGTGCTACCCAACTCGTTTATCGAAAATGCCGTGCTTACCTTCAATGCAGCGGTTCGCGCCATGCGCGAGTCCGTCCATGCCGAGGCGCGAGCACAGCACTACTCTGGCCTGATCGGGAAAACTTTGACCGAGATGAACGGCAACATTCCTGCGAAGGAAGCCGCCTCAACCTTGGACTTTGTTCGCACCGAACTTGGCAATCGATACGACAAGCTGAAGGATCAGGCATGGAGCAATATCCTGCGCTCAACCCAAGTGCTGTCAAAGCTGTCGTCTGCCGCACAGAAGCGCCTGGAAGCCGAATTCGAGAATATCAAACACCTCGAATTCAGCACTTGCAACATCCATGGATTCCTACTGGGCCTCGTCGAAAGTCAGGGCGAGATCCAGTTGGGCATGGTGTGCGATGTCTTCGATCAGATAACCCGCTACTACTCGGACAACACCGTGTATTACCGTGGCTGGAAGTCGAATGACAAGCATCGCACCTGTGGCATCAGGATCAAAGGCACACGCTTCATATTGCCTGGCCACCGCGCTGATTCATGGCGCAACGAGCCATCCTGGGACTCGCTTCAATTGCTGCGCGACTTCGATAAGGTATTTGCACTGCTGGACGGAAAGCAGGAACCCGACTTCGGTCTGGCCCGTCTTTTCGAGACAAGCTTCAACATGCTTCGCACGTCAAAACGGATGAGCACGGATTTTTTTGATGTCCGTTATTTCAAGGGGATGGGGACGATCCATTTCTATCCGCGAGACGTGAAGCTGATTGATCGTCTCAACCGAATGGTCGGTCGCCATCGTCAATGGCTGCCACCCGAGGGCGAGTCGGTACCGGAGGGATTCTGGTTGCAGTATGACCAGGCCGAGCAACTGGATAAAGAGGTTCGGGCAGAAGTCGCCAAGCAACATCTCTCCGGTTGGAATGATCCATTCTGGAAACTCAGTCGAGGGCGAACGGATGGTGAGAGCGGCGGTGCTGAGGCAAGCATCGATGCCGCACTAGCCTCCGTACAGGAGCGCCATGGAATCAGCATTGGCGTTCTCGAAGCAAAAATACAGATGCCGCTACTTCTGGCGGCGTGACATTTCATTCCCACAACGGGGGTACTTATCCCCGTAAGGGGAGGGTGCCCCCTTTTCATTTTGGAGGCACCATGAAGCAGAAATCAAACGCAGAGCTACTGGCATTGCTGGTGGGCAACGATACGGCCAAGGCGCTTGCATCCAGACCACTTGTTGAGATATTGGGATTCGCCAAACCCCGCCAGCAGCAGCTGTGCGAAGAAATGACTCCCTACGTCGTTCATCCCGCATTAGCCGCCGCCAAGGAACTGTTCACGCGATGTTTCAGTGAGCAGCTTTCAAATGGCGATCTCAGTCTTTCCTCACCGGCAGCGGTTCAGTCGTTCCTGTGCGCCCAAATTGGGCACTTGGAGCACGAGTCCTTCTGGTGCCTATGGTTGGATGCGCAAAATCGCCTGATCAAGGCGGAAGAGCTCTTTCGCGGGACCACCACTCAAACCAGCGTGTATCCGCGAGAGGTCGTGAAGCAGGCGATCGCGGTCAATGCGACTGGCGTGATCTTCGCCCACAACCACCCGTCCGGATTCCCGGAACCATCGAGAGCCGACCAGACGCTAACAAATGCGTTGAAGACAGCTCTTGCGTTGGTCGATGTGAGAACGCTCGATCATTTCGTCATCGCCGGCAATAAAGCGCTCTCTTTCAGCGAAAGGGGTTTGCTGTAACTGCTGTATCGATTGATGGATCGACATTGTGATGTAGTCACTTAACCCACCGGGGTGCTTTTGTCCCCAGTGGGGTCGGGGCCCCCGGTTTTCCTATGGAGGATCCCTGTGAAATCATACGAAGTAACCAAGATCGGCCAACATCGCGGGAAACCGAGATTGTGGCTGGAAGGCAGCAAGGCGCTACTCGGCGGTTTTTTGCCGGGGAAGCGCTTTGAGGCAAAGAAGGATCTCGACAAGCAAATGCTGACGCTCGAACTGTCGGACTCGGGCTGCCGTATTGTCTCGCGCAAGCTCAAGGGCGAACGCGAGCTACCGGTGATTGACATCAACAGCGGAGAACTGCTGTCCGTGTTCGATGGGATCGAGGCGGTTCGAGTGGTTGTTCAGGATGGCAAGATATTTATCCTGCCGTTGGCCACAGAAATTGCGGTCAAGGAACGACTCGGACGACTCAAGGCAAAGCTGGACTCAGGCACGCCGATCCTGGTGGGCTCCCTCTCGCATGGGGGCGGGGTGTTGTCGCATGCCATTCATGCCGGACTGAACGAGGCCGGTTTGGAAGCGAAGCTTGCATTTGCCAATGAGATACGGGAAGAGCTACTCGAGCAGGCATCGGAAATGAATGAGGCCTGGGATGGCGAAACCTTGCCCCTGGCTGCGCCGATGCAGGAACTGGCATTCGACACATGGGCGATGAATCAGCTGCCCAAGGTCGAGGTGCTGGAAGCAGGTCTGCCGTGCAGCGGAGCATCAGTTGCCGGACGAGCCAAACGTGGTCTGGAACACCCGGAAGCCCATCCCGATGTCGGGCATCTGGTGGTGCCATTCCTGGCCATCATCGCTAAGGTACAGCCGGCCGTTATCCTTCTGGAAAACGTCAAGCAATACCTCACGTCGGCCTCGATGTGCATCCTGCGTAATCAACTACGCGACTTCGGCTACGACCTTTACGAGGAAGTGCTGCAGGCTGCAGAATGGAACGCGCTGGAGCACAGGGAACGAATGTGCATGGTGGCAGTCACCCGAGGTCTTGCCTTCGATTTCGCAGGGCTGGTACGGCCGGACAGAAGGGAACAGCGGATTGCTGAAATCCTCGATCCCGTTCCGGAAGATGCCTCCTGCTGGAGTCGCATGGAAGGGTTGAAGGCGAAACAGGATCGTGACAAGGCCGAAGGTAAAGGCTTTGCCATGCAGATCGTGACACCGTTTGACACCAAGTGTCCGACGATCACGAAGGGCTATGCGAAGGTCAGATCGACCGACCCGAAGCTCCAGCATCCCAGCAATCCGGATCTGCTACGCCAGTTCACGCCGGCAGAGCATGCAAGGATCAAGGGAATCCCGGAGAGGGTTGTGAGCGGTCTTTCGGCAACCCTTGCGCATGAGCTACTTGGCCAGTCGATCTGCTACGAGCCTTTCCGGGCTGTGGGCAGGCTGATTGGACAGGTAATGAAGGCCTGTGGTCATGCCATGACAACTCCAGCATCAACTTATCGAGCTGCGGTTGCTGGCTGATCTAGGCGGATTTAATAGCACGCCCGGTTTCCTCTTTACCAGAGGAGCCGGGCTTTTTTATTGGTTACACGGGCTGAGTCTATCCACACCTGCCAGCCTATCCTCCGCACAGGTTCAATGGAAGGTAACACAGTAGACCAGTCCATCAAGGTCAGTACTCGCGGGCCGCTGGTCGGCCGAAGCTGCCGCTGGTATTTGAATGGTAGGTGGCAGGTTTAGGTTTACCTGCCGACCTTGCCAAACAGCTCGCCGGCTATTCCCGACGTTTCTGGTATGATTTCCAAATGCGTCGTCTGTTCGCCATTTTCCTGTTGGTTCTTCTGCCGCTCCAGCTTAGTTGGGCAGCGGTGGGGGTTTATTGCCAGCATGAGACGGGCGCCGCCGCCAAGCACCTCGGCCATCACGATCACCAGCACAAGACCGATGCCAGCCATGGCGACCAAGCCGATCCAAAAACATCCGGTGGCATCGACAATGACTGCGGTGCCTGCCATGCCAGTTGTTGTGTGGCAATCTTCGGTGAAATCCAGGTTTCAGCCCCAACGGATACGTCAACGGACGTCGTTGATTATCGGCATAGCCTGAACACTTCGCCGCATTACCAGCCCGAACGTCCGAACTGGGCGCCCCTCGCCTGATCGGCGAGGCGGGTAATTCTTTCCCCCTGTATTCGCAGGTAACGTGACGGTCTGATCCGTTCGTTGCATGCCGACCCAACCGGGTCGCGCCTCGCCGATTCCCCCTGTGTGCCTTTCATCACTGGAGAATCGGATGTATCGGAAATATCCCTATCGCTGGCTGCGTCGAACCCTCTGCCTTGCCATCGGCAGCCTGTTGGCGGCCGGCAATTTATGGGCGCAATCCGCGCCACTTACGCTCAAACAGGCATTCGAGGCGGCGTGGTCACGCCAGCCCGAAGCGCAGTCGCTGACAGCACGCCGCGAGGCCGCCGAAGCGCGCCGGCAAATCGCCGACAGTTGGACGGCCGAGCCGCCGGCGCTTGAGCTTTCCGCCAAGACGGACCAACTCGACAGCAATCAAGGCAGCCGCGAATACGTCGTGGGAATCGCCTTGCCTTTATGGCTACCCGGCGAGCGTTCGCGCACGGCGACACTGGCCGATGCCGAAGCCAAGGCAACCGCCAGCCGTGCCCTGGCCGCCCAATTGCGTATTGCCGCTGCCGTGCGCGAAGCCTGGTGGGTCTGGCAGCGGGCGCGCATCGAACAGGGGCTTGCACAAGCACGATGGGACAGCGCCCGGCAGTTGGCCACGGATGTGGCCCGGCGCGTGGCAGCCGGTGATCTTGCCCGCGCCGACCAGCATCAGGCGGCCAGCGTGGCAGCGGGTGCCGAGCTGGCCAAGGCCGAAGCCGACGCGGCTTTGGCGACGGCGACACAACAACTGCGCGCCTTGATCGGCATAGTGCCGGGGGTGCCGGGATCGCCGGGGGCTGAAACTTCAGTAGCCGGCGAGCCAGCACCGGCCGTGCCCGCCGATTTTGCCGCGCTGGATGCCGCGCATCCGGCCGTCGTCGAACTGCTCGACCGTGCCGAAGTTGCCCGCCGGGGCGCGGAACTGGCGGAAGTCCAGACGCGCGCGAACCCGGAATTGACGCTCGCGGCGACGCGCGACCGGGGTATATCCGGCGATCCCTACCAGCAGACGGTGACTGTCGGCATCCGCTTCCCGTTCGGCTCGGACAGCCGTAACCGCGCCAAGGCGGGCCTGGCCCGCGCCGAGGCCATCGAAGCCGCCGGACAGTGGCAACTGGAACGCGATCGGCTGATCGCCGATCTGGAGGCGGCGCGCGTGCGCGTCGAGTCTGCCCGAACGCAATTCGCCGCCGCCGACAAGCGCGCGCAACTGGCGCGCGAATCGAGAGGATTTTTCGAGAAATCTTTCCGCCTGGGTGAAAGTGATCTGCCGACGCGCTTGCGTATCGAGCTCGAAGCCGCCGACGCCGAACGCCAAGCCGCGCGCGTGCGCATCGATCTGGCGGCGGCCGTTTCCCTTTTGCGTCAGGCCCTCGGTTTGCTCCCCGAATAACGATAAGGAATCCAAGCATGAACCGTTTCAAGAAATCATTACTCGCCCTGATGGGGGCGGCTTGTCTCGCGCTACTGATGACCACGGCATGGGCAGGCGAAGGACACGATCACGGCGCGGCCCCGGCCGCTGCCGCTGGCCAGGCCTTGCCGCGTTTCGCGGCGGTATCCGATCTGTTCGAACTGGTTGGCGTGGTCAATGGCAAGCAGATCACGCTCTATCTGGATCACTTCGCCGATGGCAGTCCGGTCAAGGATGCCAAGCTGGAGTTGGAATTGGGCGGTATCAAGGTGCCCGTTGAGTCTCATTCCGAAGGCGAATTCGAGGCGACCTTGGCGCAGGAACTCAAGCCCGGCGTCGTTGCCGTGGCCGCGACGGTGATGGCCGGCGCGGAAAGCGACCTGCTGGCCGGGGAACTTGATCTGCACGGTGCAGCCGCCGTCGCTGAAGCCCATCGCCACGACTGGCAGGAATACCTCACCTGGAGCGTTGCCGGTCTCGCTGGACTAGCCCTGCTGATCACTTTCGCGCGTCGTCTGCGCGCTTCACGTCCAACGATGACCAGAGGTGCTGCATGAGCCCGCGCAAACTGATTTCCGGTGCGAGCCTCGTGCTTGCGCTCATCTCCGCCCCCATCTGGGCGGGTGACGGACACGACCATGGCGATGCGCCGCCTGCGGCCAACGGCAATGGCCCGCAACGACTGCCGGATGGCAGCGTCTTTCTGCCCAAACCGGCGCAGCGTCAGATCGGCGTGCGCACCCTGCTCGTCGAGGCCGGCGAACTGCCGCGCACCATCGAACTGGCCGGCAAGACAGTCATGGACCCGAATGCCGGTGGCAAGGTGCAGGCGATGGTTGCGGGACGGCTGGAAGCCGGCCCCCGTGGATTCCCAAACATTGGGCAAAGTGTGCGCAAGGGCGATGTGCTGGCGTATGTCGTGCCGTCGAGCGATTCGATTGAACGCGCGAATCAGGCCGCTTTGCTGGCGGAACTGCGCGCGGCGCGCGGCCTCGCCGAAAAGCGGCTGGCACGTTTGAAGGAACTTGCCGATACGATACCGAGGAAGGAGATCGAGGCCGCCGAAAGCGAGCTGGCCAGCCTGGCCGGGCGCATGGCCGCCGTCGGCGGCGGCTTGAGCAACCGCGATGCGCTGCTTGCCCCGGTGGCGGGCGTGATCGCGTCGAGCAACGCGGTAGCGGGTCAGGTGGTGGATGCGCGCGAACTGGTGTTCGAGGTCGTCGATCCGCAACGCTTGCGCATCGAGGCCCTGGCCTACGATGCCGAGCTGGCCGCCGATGTCGCATCTGCCAGCATTACCGTCGGCCGTGAGAATGTGCCGCTGGTCTTCATCGGCGCCGCGCGCAGTCTGCGCGAGCAGGCGCTGCCGCTGATGTTCCGGGGCGAAGGGGCGTTGTTAGGCCACCTCGCGGTGGGGCAAGCGGTAAAAGTATTCGTGCAGACACGCAGCAAGGCGCAGGGAATCCGCGTGCCGGCGGCATCCCTGGCGAAGAATCCGGCAAACCAGACCATCGTCTGGGTCAAGACAGGGCCGGAACGCTTCGAGCTGCGCACGGTCACGGTCGAGCCGCTGGACGGCGCGCATGTGGCGGCGACCGCCGGCTTGAGGGCCGGAGATCGGGTCGTCACGCAGGGCGCCAGTCTGGTTAATCAGGTGCGCTGACATGTTCAAGCAGCTACTCGACAACAGCCTCGCCAATCGCCTGCTGGTCATCATCGCCAGCCTGGTGCTGATGGCCTACGGGGCATTCACGCTCACGCGCACGCCGGTGGACGTTTTCCCCGACCTCAACAAGCCGACGGTCACAATCATGACCGAAGCCGGCGGCATGGCCGCCGAGGAGGTGGAACAGCTCATCACCTTTCCACTGGAAACGACGATGAACGGCTTGCCCGGCGTGGGCAGTGTGCGCTCCGTCTCCAGCGCGGGATTGTCTTTCGTCTATGTCACCTTCGACTGGAGCACGGAGATTTTCCGGGCGCGGCAGATGGTGTCGGAGCGTCTGTCATCGATGGAGGAGGGATTGCCCGATGGCGTAGTGCCGCGCATGGGGCCGATCAGCTCGGTGATGGGCGAAATCATGCAGATCGCCATCCCCATCGACACGGCGAAGATTTCGCCGATGGCGGTGCGCGAATACGCCGATTGGGTGCTGCGACCGCGCCTGATGGCGATTTCCGGCGTTGCCCAGGTCATCCCCATCGGTGGCGAGGTGCGCCAGTTCCAGGTGCAGCCGAACACCGCGCGAATGGCCGAACTCGGAATCTCGCATGAGCAGTTGGAAGCGGCGTTGAAAGGCTATTCGTCGAACACGTCCGGCGGCTTTCTGGAACTCAATGGGCGGGAGTATCTGATCCGCCACCTGGGCCGCACCTCGCGCCTCGACGACTTGAAGAACTTGGCACTGACTGCCCGCCAAGGACTCAACGGCGGTCAGCCCATCCTGCTGCGCCAGATCGCCGAGGTAACTTTCGCACCGGCCTTGAAGCGCGGCGATGCCGGTTTCGAGGGCAAGCCGGCGGTGATTCTCGGCATCCAGAAGCAACCGACAGCGGACACGATCCAGCTCACGAATGCGATTGAGAGCGCCCTGGGCGATTTGAAAAAGTCCCTGCCGGCCGGCATGGAAGCGCCAAAAGTTACCTTCCGGCAGGCGAGTTTTATCGAGGCATCCATCACCACGCTGCAAGGCAAGCTGATTGGCGCCTCTGTGTTCGTGGCGGCCATCCTGTTTTTCTTCCTGGGCACCTTGCGCCCTACGGTGATTGCCCTGACGGCGATTCCCGTGTCGATCTTCATGACGGCGCTGGTGTTCCAGTATTTCGGCATGTCGATCAACACCATGACGCTGGGGGGCCTCGCCATCGCCATCGGCGGGCTGGTTGACGATGCCGTGGTCGGGGTCGAGAACGTGCTGCGCCGCCTGAAGGAAGACCGCGCCAAACACCACGATCACCGGATGCACCCGATTGAACTGGTGGCACATGCGACGATGGAAGTGCGGTCGGCCATTCTTTACGCGACGATCATCATCGTGCTGGTCTTCCTGCCTCTGTTCGCCCTGCCGGGCATGGAGGGCCGGCTATTCGTGCCGCTGGGCGTTGCCTTCATTGTGTCGACACTCGCCTCGCTGGTGGTCTCGGTGACGATCACGCCGGTGCTGTCGTTCTACCTGTTGCCGCGAATGAAGTCGCTCGACCACGGCGACACGAAGGTGCTGGCCTGGCTGAAAGCGCGTTACCGGAACAGCCTGCAAGCCGTGCTGAACCGCCCACAGCGGGCGATTGCCGCCGGTGCGCTGGCCGTGCTGGTGGCGGTGGCGGCGGTGCCTTTCTTCCCCACGACCTTCCTGCCGCCCTTCAACGAGGGCACCTTGTTGATCGGCTTGCGACTCAATCCCGGCGTGACGCTGGCGGAATCGTCGGCGCTGGCGCGGCAGGCCGAGGTGCTGGTGGCGCAGGTGCCGGAAGTGACGCACGTCGGCCGCCGCAGCGGCCGTGCCGAACTCGACGAGCATGCCGAAGGCGTACATGTGAGCGAGCTCGATGTCGGCATCAAACCGGCGGCGGCGCTGACCCGCTCGCTGGACGAAATCAAGGCCGACCTGCGCGCGCGCCTGGGCAACTTGCCCGGCACCGTCGAAATCGGCCAGCCGATTTCCCATCGCATCGACCACATGCTTTCCGGTGTGCGTTCGCAGGTCGCCATCAAGGTTTTCGGGGAAGATCTGGACACCTTGCGCGGCCAGGCCGAAGCGCTGCGGGCAAAACTCGCCACCATTCCCGGCCTGGCCGATCTGGCCGTCGAAAAACAGGTGCTGGCACCGCAGATCAAGGTGCGTATCGACTACGCGGCTGCCGCGCAGTACGGTATCCCGGCGCCGCAGATTCTGGCCACGCTGCAAAGCCTGGTCGAAGGCGAAAAGGTGACGCAGATCGTCGAAGGCAACCGACGCTTTGCGCTGGTGGTGCGCCTGCCCGAGTCGGCCCGATCCGTGGAGGGCCTGGGGCGGATTCTGCTGGAAACGCCCAACGGCCGGATTCCCTTGTCGCGGATCGCCACCATCGAGGACAGCGACGGCCCCAACCAGATTAGCCGCGACGACGGCAAACGCCGCATCGTGCTATCCGCCAACGCACAGGGCCGGGCGTTGTCAGAAATCGTCGCGGATATTCGTCAGGTGGTCAGCGAAACCCCTTTGCCCGAGGGCTATTTCGTCACGCTGGGCGGGCAGTTTCAAGCGCAGGAAGAAGCCTCCCGGCTGGTGGGACTGTTGTCCATCGTCTCGTTGGCGTTGATGTTCGTGGTGCTGTTCAGCCGTTACCAGTCGGTCACCCTGTCCGTTTTGATCATGGCCAACATACCGCTGGCGCTGGTGGGTGCCGTGCTTGGCTTGTGGATTTCAGGGCAGCCGCTGTCGGTGGCCGCCCTGGTCGGCTTCATCACACTTGCCGGCATTTCCGTGCGCAACGGCATTCTCAAGGTCAGCCATTACATCAACCTGATGCGCATGGAAGGCGAGAATTTCGACCACAAAATGATCCTGCGCGGCTCCCTGGAGCGGCTCGCACCGGTGCTGATGACGGCGCTGGTAACCGCCTTCGCCCTGGCGCCGCTGCTGTTCGAGGCGGAACGGCCTGGCACCGAAATCCTTCACCCGGTCGCCGTTGTCATTTTCTCCGGACTGATCAGCTCGACCCTGCTCGATACTTTCCTGACCCCGGCGCTGTTCTGGATGTTCGGCCGCCAGGATACCGAACGCCTGATGTCCGACAAGGATGCCGAAGCACTTTGATTTTTTACTTCCACGAAAACGAAAGGAAACCACTTATGAAAGCCATTCATCTTCTCGCCACGGCCGTTCTTGGTTTTGCGGGCAACGCTTATGCCGCCGATAAGCATGATCACGGCCATGAACACACCTCCCTGCACGGCGGTATCGTGACCGAGGTCAAGGACATGGATTACGAGTTCGTCGCCAAGCCCGACCGGCTGCAACTGCATCTGCGCGACCACGGCAAGGAGGTAGATGTTTCCAAGGCCAGCGCCAAGGTAACGCTGCTGGCGGGAACCGAAAAACAGGAAGTCGAACTCAAGCCGGCCGGCGACAAGCTGGAAGCTGTCGGCGCCTTCAAGGTGGCGGCTGGCGCCAAGGCGGTCGTGTTGGTAAGCCTACCCGGCAAGCCTGCTGCGACTGCGCGTTTTGTGTTGAAGTAAAGGAGGGAACCGCCATGAATTCAAAACTGATTCTCTTGGCAGCCAGCACTATCGTCCTGGCTGCCTGCACATCGACCGGTTCAATGAAATCGGGAAATGACACCTTCTCGGCTGTCGTGACCCGAAATCTATTTGACCCCGACAGAATCGCGGTGACCCTCAACGGAAAGGTTTATCGAGGCGACTGGCAGCTGGGGCCGCCTGCGAAAGACGAGACACAAGGCGCGACCTACCGGCATAGAACGCATATGCACACGGTCAGACATACGCTGAAAGCCGACGATAGTTCGACAATGGAGTGTCAGTGGAAAACGCATCTTAATGCCGCCGATGGTTTGTGTACTACCAATGGCAAAGAATACTCAATAGTCATCAAAAAATGATCAAGTCGCCAATCAGCCATCTCGCCATGTAAGACTCCATACGATGAACGAAACACAGCCAGGTACCTGTGGTTGCCGATGCAACGCCGAAATGGCAGCTACCGCATCGACGAATGCAGTGATTGGCGCTGCCATTCAGGGGCCGATCTGTCGCTCTGTCTTCCATATTCCAGGGATGGACTGCCCGTCCGAGGAGCAGATGATTCGTCTTAGCCTCGCGGATGCGCAAGTCGCATCCATGGCTTTTGATTTGCCTGGGCGGACCCTTGTCATTGACCACGGCGGCTCATCTGATGACCTGTTGCGCCATTTGGAACCGCTGGGCTATGGTGCAAGACTCAAAGAATCAAGGCCGCTCCTGGCAGAAGATGCCGCCATGGGTGTTACGGATGATGCTGCGGAATCGCGGGTGCTCTGGATATTGCTGGCCATCAATGCGGCGATGTTCGTCATCGAAATGATTGCCGGCTGGAGAGCGAGTTCCGCTGGCTTGATCGCCGATGCGGCGGACATGCTGACCGATGCGGCTGTCTATGGGGTGGCGCTTTATGCAGTGGGACGTGATGCCAAAGACAAGCTGACTGCCGCCAAGCTCGCGGGACTTCTGCAACTCCTCCTCGCCTTGGGGGCTTTGACTGAAACTGGCCGCAGAGTCATGGCAGGAAGTTCTCCCGAAGGGGTAGCGATGATCGGCATATCCTTGTTGGCTCTAGCAGCAAACGTCACCTGCCTGGCGCTCATCTCCCATCACCGCGAAGGAGGCGTCCATATGCGCGCCAGTTACATCTTCACCGCCAACGACGTGCTGGCTAACTTGGGTGTTATCGTCGCCGGGCTTGCGGTAACATGGACAGCCAGTCCCGTGCCTGACTGGGCGATCGGAGCGGTGATCGGCATCATGGTTCTGGTTGGTGCCGTGAGGATTTTGAGATTGAAATAGCTGGCTGTTGCCCCAGCATCTTTGGATGCGGTGACCTGCGAGGCCTCGCAGATGCCATGGTCTGTTTTCTGTGTCATTCCTGCCGCTCATTTACTACTGGTTGTCTGGCCGCAAAGGCCGATTAGCACGTCTTGGGTATCCGGCAGGTTTCAAAGTGGAGCAGTCCCCTGAATGTCTATTGCTCAGATCGAGTGACGGTTATCACGTGACCATCTGCACTCATTCACCTATGCAGTAGACCAACAGTCAAACCTCAATCTGGCCCAATGCTTGGATCCGTTGCTACGATTAGCAATTCTGGCAATAGACCGCATGTTGCGTTCATGATAATCCCCATTATCAAGAACGCCATTTTTCGGTGATAAATCCACCGATGAAACATCGACCTGCCAATGGCTACGATATATCAATCACTTACGCCTCTAGGCGATGGTACATTCAAGCTCTATGAATGTTGATGGAGCATGATGATGCTTGAGTTTCTGAGTACCGACGACATCGCACGGTTATGCAGCCTTACCCGCGAACAAGCGGAAAATCTGGTTTATAGCGGCGAACTCCAGGTCCTCGACGTGATGCCAGGTGAGGGGCGCGTACTTGCCAGTAGTCTCGTCGAATACCTTAATCGACAAGCGATGAAGAGTAGGGCAGGGGGTGTCATGTCGGACGATGATCTGACCGTGGCGCTGGCCAAGGCGATTGAGGATGACGAGGTTTTACGATGCCAACTGGCCAGCATGAGCCCCAGGTCAGGAACATTCGCGGAGATGCTCAAAAATGCCGCAACCGCAACCTCCCATGCATGCGACTCGAGTGCAGACAATGTGATTCCCTTCCCCAGCAGCGCCACTCGTCACTAAGTTACCTGCAAGTCATCTGGAGGTGCATTTCGCTTTCATGGGACCTCGACCGTTTGTGCCAGGTACCGTAGAAGTGCCCAGAAAGTTTCCTGCAGGCTGAAATCAAAACCTGGAGGTAAAGTGGGTGCTCTGAAAGTCTCCTGTGAGCTACCAAGGGGGAATGAATGGCCTGATCGGCGCCTGTTGCTGGTCACAAAGTGCCTCAGCAGTATTTCAAATGCACCTTGTTATTGGCCAAGGGGACAGTAACCCCGCCTGGCCCGCAACTTCTGGACTCTCACAAACTCGCGCCTGGCTGACTCCTCGTCACGGAAGATCTGCCTTTTGATTCCGCCGCGCCTGTTCTGTAGCCCATACCATTGCCTGAACAATACGAAATCGCCAAACAGATCCTGCTCCAGGATCAAGAGGTATCCCCGGCGTGCAGTGCGGAACTCAAATCGCATGACTACCCTCCAGTTCGGTCAGCTCTTGCCATAGGCGCTCGTCGTCAGACTCGGTATAGATGCTGGTGGTTGCCAGACTGGCATGGCCAAGTAGTTTCTGAATGAGATTCGGCGGCATGCCAGCGGTCCCAAGGTGACTTCCACGTGTGTGCCGTAGCCAATGCACTGAGGCACGATCGAAATCCTTTGCCTCTTGGGTGTGCCCGTCTCTACGCAATGCGTCAGCGGCAGACTGGAACAACGTTCGCAGCGTCTTGTACAGGCTGCTTGGTGTTACAGCATCGATTCCATTCAGATTGGCGATCAGAGGTGTCTCGGGTAGATTGTCCAGAGGATCGGGGTTCAGCCCACGTTGGCTGAGGTATTGATGAAGAGCGGACAGGACACTGTCAGGCAAAGGAACCGCGCGCCACTTTCCTCCCTTGCCACGAACCTTGAGCATCCATCGTGCCCGGATGGAATTTCTGACCGGCATGGTGTAGAGCCTGCCAATCATGGCATCGACCAGTTCGGATAGCCGAAGGCCGGTGGCGTAGGCGAACGGCAACACAAAGCGCAGCCGTCGCGCTTGTGGATCGTCAGGCTTTGTTGCAAGGTGATCGTTCAGGAATTGCCACTGCGCCTCAGAAAATACTCTGGTCAGTTCCAAGTCTTCTGGCGCATCGGTTTGAGAGGCCGGTTTTTTCCCAACTACGTCCCACGGGTTGAAGGCGAAGTATTGGACCCGGACGAGCCATTCAAATAAGCTCGATACTATTGTCAGCGTGTGGCGCACACTTGACGCTGAAAGTGCCCCATCGAATGGCTTCCAGTTCGGACTGAAGCGTGGGGTGTTCCGCTTTCCTATCCAACTCTCCTGAGGAATTCTGTATGGCCATTGAGAGGGAACGGTACGGCCAAGCATCGATAGCCAGTCCCGGTAAGCGGTGCAGTCATCAACCTCCATATCAGCGAGTGCTTTCTGTCTTTCGATGACCGCCCATAGCAGGAGGCGTTCAGCTTCCTTACGGTAGGCACGCTCTGTGTTTGGGCTCCCGGCCTTCGTTGTCAGCCAGGATTGAATGGCATGGTGATCATTGATCGCATCAATTCGTGGTCGTCCAGGATAGCGATTGGACCCTGATTCTCCTGCGAGAGACGCGGGAACCTCCAGTGCCTCGATTGGCACGATGGCGGTTACTCGATCTCTTTGCTGGATCAGGCTGGGTGTCGACTGGGTACGTACCGGTGCCAATGCGTGACCAGGTAGTGGCCCAAGCGTTTGCTCGTACCCCCGCAGCCAAGCAACGATTCTGGCCGCGCCTTTTTCGCCGAGTTTGGGTACGGTCAGCCACCAGCGGTATCCGCGCTCCCTGATGCGCTCGTGCATTGCGCCAATGGTGGAAATGCCAGCCAGAATCAATCTGTCGGCGACAGGTTTGTCGAACCATGCAGAAACCAAATCATCCGGAACAGGTTCCGTGGCGAGCAGTTGCTCTATCCAGACCAAAGCCCCTAGTTGCTGCTCGAGGAGGCGGCGTCGCTGGCCAACCTTCTTGTCTGCCGCTTGGGGGAAAGTTTGCAGATATAGCTGGATCAGCTCGTCCTCGCGATAGAACCCTTCGGGATCATGCTCAACGCGAAACTCCTCCAGCGCCGGATAGTCTTTCTGACAATCACGCTGTTCGCCGGCAAGATGCAGTTTCAGAAGCCGAGCCTCGCCCCAGCGACCATGCCGTAAAGCGGCCTGGCTAAGTGTGTCGCGCAACCATGTAAGCGTTGCCTTGGCCAGCCGAAGATCCAGACCTGTTTCAAGGTAGAGGTCGGCCAGAGATTTAATATCCAACCCCTGCACCCATCCGCGATAGAACGCGAGATGATGCCGACCGACCTTGCGCTCAACCAAAGGCATGTTCTGTTGTCTCAGGTTAGACGCCGTCAGCAAGCGATCTTGCGAAGCTTACCGCCCGAGCGGAGCCAGACGGCGCAGCTTTATCCTGTACAGGATGCTCACTGCCAGAGGCAATTACTCTGGTCTGCACCCCGGTGCCAGATACGGCGGTCAAGCCAATGGCGGAAAGGGTACGTACTCGTTCAGCTCGAAGCCGTGATGGGACGGCTTTCAATGCTTTGTACAGCTCCGGGCTGGCCTCTTCTGTGACGGTCATGATGACGCGAAATCCGGTCACAAGGTGTTCCCCATCAGCCAGAAGCCGCGTGCATTCGAATACACCGCATCCTTGGGTGTGACTACCTTCAATTTATCGAATGTGTTCTGTACGGCATCGCGGAAGAAGGTTGCTCCTCCGCCAACGAGTACCACCAGGTCGGGCATCCTGCTCTCGATGCGCAGCGACTTCTGGATAGCCTCCAGCACCACCGGGCCAACGGTCTGGGCAGCCTGTTCAATGTATGGCGCCAGGTCAACGCGTTGTCCGAGTACCAATACCGTCGATTTTCCTGAACGTATGGCATTCTCAAGCGTCTCGGTGTTCACTGCGGATCCGTGATCCTTGGCGATCAGACGAGATGCCTCCTCCAGGACAACCGATGAGGCATTGAGGCTGGTGCCTGACGACTGCCGATGCAGATCCTTGTGCGCAATGACCACCCAGTCGACTGAGAAGAAGCCGGGATCGATAACCAGGACTTGGGCATCCTCGATGTCTGCATCCTCCTGGGCGATGTAGTCGAGAAGCCCCCCGATGGGTTGCGGGACCACCTTTACGTTTTCAACGGTGACTGCTCGCTTGGGGGTGACCTGATGGGTTCCTTGCATTTGCTCAACCAAAACCTTTTTCCGGTTCTCGTCGAGGTACTGTGAGACAGGGAGGCCGGTAACAAGGGTGTCGATCCTGTCCATCTCAGACAGAAGCAATCCAGCGTGAAACAGTGCCTTATAGGAATGACTGGATGCGTAATCGGCATGCAGCGAGCGTGTCCACATTTCCGCTCGGTCGGGCGATACACCAGCAACAAACTCCTCGTCCCCGACAAGGACGTGAAGAAAATCGGTCTGAACCTTTCCGTCGAAACGATTTCCGAATCTGTCGGCCGGAGCTGCGCCTGCCGGGCGAAGAATTGTTTGCGGTTTATCGCCGCTCTTGCTGAAAGCGAGCTTGAGATTGGAGTAGCCGATATCGATGCCAAGGATGTTCAAGATGACCTCCAGAGAACTTTGAGAGAACTGCGATTCGTATTTCCTGCGAGGCGAACTTTCAGGGAACTACCAGTGCACTCCTGGAAGACTTTCAAGCTTTGCCATGCAAGTTGTCCCTGCCTGATGACTGCCAGCGGACTGCTAGACAACTTAGCAGTGGCATGTCTCAAAACTGAGGCGAAAAGCATCCAAAGTTGATGCTTTTCGAATCGGATTCAGGCAATCGCTTTGCTAGGCTGATCGATCGCTACTTAAGTCAGGCAGTACGGCTAAACGCAATTAAATAGGTGGGATGGCTTATGACGCATGGTCAATTCAGCATCAGGAAAGGGTAGGGCGGTGCCAGTACATTCTTCGTCAATGTGGGGGATCTGGAGAACCTTTATCGCTCTTCATGCATTGACTGGTTTGGGCAGCAAAGGCGGTGCTTCTATAGAAGCGATTTGCCAGTACTTCGCTTCTATAGAAGCACCAAGCCCTTCATCGAATGCGTCCGGCAACCTTTCCAATCAACCCAAACACGTCTCTTCTATAGAAGCGATCGGGTACCGGATTGCTTCTATAGAAGCGAAGGAAATTCATCACGCAATATTTCATAGAAGCAATTCGTGGTCGGATTGCTTAGTAGTAATAGGAGCTCGGCAGCATGGAAAAACAAGACCCGTACATTGCGGCAAGAGATGCATTGGAAGACCGCATGGAGGCCCTGCATGACCTGGCGTACGAAATCGTTATGAAGCATTGGGAGGCTGTCAGGTCCTACGAGCGCCAATCTCCTGGATGGGAAAACAGGAGCACCCTGCAACTGCGGTGTGACAAGAAGGGCAACTCGATCAGGATCGATTGGTGTGGATTGAAGTGGTACGGGTCGAAGAAGCTGGACAACAGGAAGATGATCAGGATCACCATCACCAAGCCCCCTGGCAGCCACGGCTACCACCTGCCGAAGCTCTACGCGCATGCAAAGGAATGGGAAAAGCCGCTTATCAAGGACACCGAGGAAAAGCTGAGTGCGATTCGGCGCGAAGCCAGTCACGTCATCAAGGCCATCATTGCCGTCCGTTACGCTGCCAAGGTGGCCTCAAGCGATGCCGCCACTCTGTTGAAGGAGGGTGCGGACTGATGCCGCTGGAAAAGCCCAATTCTTACGACCATGCTCGATTGGCCGTAATGACCGATCCCTCCGTCAGGACGTGGGTCAAAAGCGCGTTAAAAGACCTTGAAGCGCGAGATCCCGTGGATGCCGCTAACGATGCAGACCTGGTGGCCAAGCTAATGGCCTTACGCAGTACTGAAGCCCTGAATCGATGGCGAAATGGGGGCGGCTGTGAAATGAGTACGAAATGACAGTTACCTCAAGCATGAAAGCCAAGGCACTTATACCGATCGCAGCATTTGCCGGCGCTGTGGTGGCAGGGTGGGTATATGACATCAAGGCGGCAAGGTATGCAGCCCAGTTCTACGTAGCGTTCAGCCTGCTCCTGTCCCCAATGCTGTTTAGGGAGTCCACTCTGAGGTGGATGGCGGAAACTGGAGAAATATGGCCCCTATGGCTCCAGATTTCAATTGGAACCGTGCTTGGCGCATTCATGGTGTGGGTGGGAGCCTACACGGAAGCTGCAGGCTGGATCGTGTCACTAATAATTGCGAGGATGGCATACCTTGATGCCAACACTCTGGCAAATGGTGGTACCCAAGAACCACAACCCATGAGCAGGCAGGTGAGGCGCAGAATCAAACGAAAGACACAAGCCAAGCATCGCGGTTACAGCAATTCAGGTGTCCAACGAAAGCGCGAAATGTCTGACGAGGATTGCAAATGAGTGCCTACGATCTGATTGATGCGAGCACGCCGGATGGGCGGATAAAGATCGCACAGTACGAACAGGAACAGGCCGAGAAGATCAAACGTGGCCAACAGCTGTACGCCAAGATCAAGCGTAGCAGCAAGTACTGCTACCAGAATGACCTGGCAATAGCTGATCCGAAGCGTTGGGGAGGTTTTCCATTTCCAGTTTTCGTTGAGGCTGGAGATCCCATGGGGTATATCGTCCAAGGTGGGCCCGGTGGTCAATACCGCCTCAGCGATGTGAGGCTGTACGTGATAGAAAATGGTCGCGAATTGAAAATTTTGTGAAGACACACCCAATGCCTTCAGATGTTGTCGAACGTACTGCGCATGGCTGATCATTCTAGGAGGGCATGATGCATTTTCCTTATCTCCCTCCTCCAGTGGTATCGCTTCCCGTGGCCGGGGAACTCGATCATATTTGGTCACCAATAGTCGGCGTTGGCGGGACGGCAACAGCGACACGGGATCGGTAACCAGCGGATGAGAAATGACTTTACTAACGTCGTTTATGGTGTTTAACTTCTTCAGTGTTAAGTGACATTAAAGGCGTTATTATCGTGACCCATGATTTCCGCAAGGCTCTGCAAACCTATCTGGCAACGACGCTGGGTATTGCCGCGCCTGCCTTGTTGGCCTGGCCTGGGGTGAAGACGCTGCCGCGCTATTTGGCGGAGGAGTTTGCCTTTCATGAACTCGAACTTTGGGGACAGGCGTGCTTGCTGATGGTGGCAAAGCAGGGGGCTCCCACGCCAGTCGATCTGCAAAAGCAGTTGCGACTCGTGGAGCGTCAGGCCAAGCTGCCCGTGATTTATGGGCAGGCCGGGATGACCGCGCGCCAGCGGCAGCGGCTTCTGGAATTGTTCGTGCCCTTTGTCGTACCGGGCCGGCAGTTGTTTTTGCCCCCTCTGGGCGTCGATTTGCGCGAGCACTACGCAGCGCAGGCTCGACAACATGCCCCGGCTTTGGGGCCGGCGGCGCAGGCGGTCTTACTGGCGGGCTTGCTGGGGTTTTGGGAGGGTGACAGCCATGCTTCGGCGATTGCGCGTCAGTTCGGTTACAGCGCCATGACCTTGTCGCGCGCGCGGCGTGAATTGCTGGATCGGGGATTTGTGCATTTGGACGGAACAGGGCGCGGTGCCCGATGGGCCTTGAATGGGGCACGCCTGGTGGTTTGGCAGTCGGCACGACCGGCTTTGCGCTCGCCAGTCGTGCGACGCGTATGGTGCGCGCTGCCCGACGATGAGCTGGCACGACTGCCGGTGGCCGGGCTGGCGGCACTGGCGGCCAATTCGATGCTGGCCGCCCCAGCCGTTCCAGTGACCGCGCTGACCGAGGCGGCATGGCGCGAACTGACGCATCGTTTGCCGGGTTTGCGCACGGCGGACGAGGCTTTTGACGGCGCGGTCGAACTGGAGCTGTGGTCCTATGAGCCGCGCATCCTGATGGACCCATCGGTCCGTTGTGTCGATCGCTATTCGTTGTTCCTGAGTTTGCAGGCTGAGGCCGAGGTAGATGAGCGGGTGGCGCAGGCTCTGGAAGTCATGATGAAGGACGCTGAAGAATGAGCGCACCACACGGGCTGGAGGTGTTTCGGCAATACTTTGCCGATTTCGCAGATCAGTATGTCCTGATCGGTGGCACGGCAAGCTTTTTGGCGATGGATGCGGCGGGGCTGGATGCGCGGCTGACCAAGGATCTCGACATCGTCTTGCTGGCGGAGGCGCTGACGCCAGAATTTGGTCGCACTTTCTGGCGTTTCGTCGATGCTGGCGGTTATGGGGTGCAGCAGGAAGCGGCTGCACCGCGCCGGTTCTACCGTTTCAGCAAGCCCGCCGATCCGGCTTTTCCGGCCATGCTGGAGCTTTTTTCACGGCTGCCCGATGGCATTCGCAACTCGCCTCCACGGGTGCTGACACCCATTCCGTTCGATGAATCGGTCGCCAGTCTTTCCGCAATTCTGCTGGATGACGAGTATTACGCCATGCTGCATCAGGGCATGGTGCGCTTTGAGGGGCTGTCGTGGGTAAATGAGCGGGTTCTGATTCCGTTGAAGATGAAGGCATGGCTCGATCTGCGGGAGCGCAAGGCGGCAGGCCATGCGGTGGATGAGAAGGACATCCGCAAGCATTTCAACGACGTGTTGAGGTTGAGCCGCATCCTGCCGCTGGATGCCCGAGTGCCTCTGCCCGAGGCTGTCGGCGCGGACGTGGCGACTTTTATCGGTGCAGCACAAAGCCAGCCGGACCATACGGCCAGTCTCAAGCTTGGCACAGGCGTGACGCTGGCTTCCCTGCTGAACGATTTGCAGCGAGTATTTGTCTGAACGAGTGACTCCTTCCCATCGATGAACATATGTGGCATCGATTTAGGGAAACGCTGAACAATCCGTCGAGAATTTGTGTGACGGCATTAAATTGAGTGGAAATGGCGAACCGTGACCGAATTGCATCGATGGAGGGGACCTGGCAGTAGAAGGAATCGGGGTATTCCCTCATTTTTCGCTCATACCGGACACACCTCTCCCGTCAATGGTCCATAAGCCTCCAACGCGTCCACCTATCTAGGCAAGGTAGCTGAGGGTACACGTGTCCATTTTGTTGGGAGGTGGACACATGGACAAACTAGAGATAATGCACTCGTGGTAGTTGTCACGCTCCACTCGGGGGCAACGTAACTCAGGTCGGGGCCGTGAAGTCCAGGCTGTTTTCGGACAATGTAGCCCCTATGCCCCGGATACCGGCAAGCGCCCCGAGGGGAATGCCCACATCTCCTGCACGCGGAACCTGCGATTCCGTCGGGTTGATACGGATAATCGGGCACTGTTGCCTGTGGCTGAACTCTCGCATGCTGGGTATGGCGGTGCCAGCCCCGATCTCGATGATCACGGGCCGTTCAGATGTCCGCCGCCATGTAGTGAACCGGGATGACTGAATTCGCGTCCTGCCTTCAGACCAAGACCAATCGCTGAACATCAGGATGGCGGGCCGGGCCAGACCACCGCAGTTGATACAGCGGGGCATTTCGCTCTGGATCCTGCAATGCTCTTCGTCGATCACCGGATGAAATTCATGCGATGGCCAGATGGCATCTGTGCAGGGTTCCAAGCACTGGAGATGGTGAATCGAGCCGTGACACTCGACTACCAGGGTTTCCGGAAAGCCGCTTTTCTGGAACTGACCGTCGACATTGCTGGTGAATACGAAGCCGCCGAACGGCATTTCGTCCACCATGGCTTTCAGCAAGTGGAAGCCTTCGTGAGGCACAGTGGCCCGGTACAGATTCAGTCTGTGGCCATAAAACCCCCAAGCTAGCGTCGGATCCCTTTCGAAGGTGGCCGGCGATGCGATCTCCTCGAAGCGGATCTTCGCCCGACCAAGGGCTGGATAGGCTTGCCAGAACCCGCCTATCCCCCGAAAATTGGGCAGACCAGAATCGACGCCCATGCCAGCGCCAGCAGCAATAATCAGGCTGTCGGCCTCGTCAATCAGGTGTGCTGCTGCGTTGAAACGCCTCTCCAATTCCTCTGCTGAAATCTCTGTCACTCGCACTCCTCTACTTCTGACCTTCGAGTCGAGCCGCTCGCTCGGAAAGAATGCGCTTGATCCTGTCGTCAGCTTGGTTTTTGCCTTCCCACTTCATATGAGATGTGATGCATTGATATGGCTTGCGTATTTTCATGGTTCGACGCCTCGTCCCAATGGTGAAGATGGCAACGATGATCGCGACAACGAGTAGGAAGTACATTACATCCATGATTGTTTCCTCGTAGCTGAATCTCAAAGTACCAATCACTCCACTCCTGTAAAGCGGACGTGCATTCCGTATCCCCGCCACAAAGGTATAGCTGGCTCATTTTCGGAACTGAATGGCTGTTCCATGCTGACCATGGCCACCGACGCGAAATGTCCAATTCGGCTGATCCTGGAGCAGTCTGCTGCTATCAACTGCCAGTTCTGAGGACGGTGGGCATGGTTTTCGGGATAGCGTACTGATCGAACCACCACCCATTCAGGTCCTTTGCTGTCGCCGATATACCAGATGGCAGGATCGACTTCGGGATTGCCCTGCCAGGACATGAGTTGGAATTCCTGTGTCTCCAGATGGTCACGCACGATCTGGACAGCCATGTCGTGCAATTCCCATGGAGTCATTTCGATTTTCTCATCCGTCACCAAAGCAACCGGATCGATCGGCCTACGGGATTGAGCATCAACAATTCCCCATCCAGGATGAACAGGAAGCCAGTTTCCACCCAGAAGCTGCTTCTGCATTGGCAAAATGCAGGCGTGGCCATTTGCACCTTCGGCGAGAGCGAATAGCCCGCGCAGGCTCCCCGGGCCATTGATCTTCCCATCTACATCCTCGACACGGATGAAGAACAGCTGATTGCCAAGCCGGAAGGATAGGTGTTCAAGAAAAGGGGGATAGGGATGCGCTCGCAACCATGCCTGAATCCCTCCATCCACTTGCCTGTTCAGATGCATCCCCGCTGCTTGCCAGCACTTGAGGAAGTCCTGCGACATCTCCTGCATTTCGACATCGTACATATCTCATACCTCCAGGGTGATCACACCGGGGGCCAACCCCTCTTCGTACATCAAGCGCTGAAACTCTGGCCCGTTTTCGGCTGGGACGGTCAACGTCAGCATGCCAGTAGCGACGGTTTCCCATCCCCCGCCCATGGCATGCAAGTGCTTGGCAAGCGGGTGATCGTTATTAAATTTCGATGCGAGAAATCGAAAATGGAGGTGGCGACGAGGGACAAGCACCGACGTGATCCTCAGTGTTCCATCGTCAGTCTGGTCGGCCGTGAACTCGTCACCCCAATACAACCTGAGCCCGGAGAATGGCCCCATCAACCGTTCAGCCAGGCGATAACGATTCCCGCCAAGCGGGACGACACCAACGTCTTCCTCGTCCCAACCCTTGCCGCGCACGAGGTCGAGTTCGCCGCGCTCATTCCAGAAGGGGCCACCGGAGTCTCCATCGGCGGGATAAAGGAGGACAGCCTCAACGGCTTCCTCGACAAGGCCGTAGAAAGCGCTCGGATACTCCGGTTTCACCTTGGCGACATCTTGCATATTTCCTCCCTCTGACGGCATTGCGTAAATGCCCAACTAGCCTTCATCGTTGGCAGACCCATCGTAATGAACGATGCCCGTCTTTCGACCAACCAAAATCACCCGACTACTCCGGAGTGCATATTCAGAACGACCATCGCCCCACGGTGCCTGTATCCACCAGCAAGGTTCCACCGGCTCGTTATAGATGTGGAATCGAGGCGGTTTTCTGCCGTGACAGATCAGGGCGAGATCGGTCTGAGCCATTTTCTTGGACGCGATCTCCAGCGCATCCCGCCGAGTGACCGGCGGGAACAAGTAGATGCGCAACTTATCAATCACGTTATTGATCATCACCGTCTCAATCGCCCTTCCAGACAAACGCATACAGCGGCTTGCTGCACCACGCCTTGAGTTCCTTTGCAAACTGCGCGGCATCATCGGGGTTCAGATGGAAACGAATGTCCGCCCGAAATGGGGCGCCGTCATCAAGCCAGTCCTGAAAAATGCTGAAGCGCAGAACTCTTTTCCCCTCTTCATGCGGCATGACCGTAAGTTGGAAGTCGAAAATCTCGTCGTCCTTTGCCCTGCACCGTTCGTCGACCGGTGGCGATTCCTCGCTCAACGACTCGGCTTCCAAGGCAGACACTGCACCGAGAAGCATCGGAATTTTTGCGTAAATATGTATTGATGCACGCACTCGGTCGCTGCCGACGGTGAAGTGGCAAAACGTATCCGGATCGGAATACTGCGGCTCAATAAGAAAATATCGCTGGCGCATCGTTATCTCCAATGTCTTGTCGTTACTTCGCCAGCGCAAGCCACGCGTGACCCAGCACCTGGTCGCGAGTCTGAACATAGCCCTCTTCCGGATCTTCATCGCGCCCCATGTCCCAGTGCTGCGGATCGAACTCCGTGGTGAAGAAGCGGCGAAGCTCAGATTTCAGCGCTGACGCCAAGGTAGCCCGATCGACAACACCTTCCAGCAAGATTTCGTTATCGTAACTGCGCGTGACGCGCAACAGGACGCGGGATGGATTCTCGGTGCGTAGTACGGTCAACACAGCTATCCGGCCTTCTTCGTCGATCTCCATCTGGATCGGAAGGTCGCCTTCGTCAATCTCCCGCCCCCATGCGACCAACTCGGGAAATGGATCGAACACATCGGACAAGTGAATTGAGACCGTGGTGGCATCGAGCGTCAGGTGCAACTTTGCCCAACCGTATTCCTCCATCTCCAAGCGCACGCCAAGATTTGCGTTGGGCAGGCCAGGGCGGATCACAAACCACTTCGACGGTTCTTCGGCAGGCCTGATCAACCCTCGTCGAGCCCAACGATCTGCGCTGTAGGAATGCAAAACCCCTGTGTCGCCGCACACATAGAACGGCGTCAAGGCCGACCACCCACCGAAACGATCCGATCCGCGTAGTCCGTGGTACCACTCCATCAATTCGCCAAAACTGCGCCAATGGAAGTTGCTTGTTTCGGTCACATGGACCACCCCAGTCGGATTGTCCAGAACTAAGATGACGTAATCGAATGACTCGTGCAGTCGCTTGAACAGCCCGGGACCAGGCTTGAGCGCGAAAAATCCATCCATGCCCTCCCGGTCCTCAATCATCAACTCGCCGCCGAAGGCATCATCAAGCTTGGCCTGTACGGCACGTCGCCGATCAGACATCGTGATGTTCTTCGTGCCACGAATCAGTGCAGGAATTTCCAGCAATGAGGTGCGCACCTTTACATCTCGGCACAGGCTTATTGGAAGCACCAGCCCAACGCGAGGCGCGACGCCAGGACGGTCTCCGCCCGTCTGCTTGCCAATGGCAAAGAGCCCGGCCGCCTCATTCGTCGTCCGCTCGCGAAGCTCACGATCAGATGCCCCGTATTGCGCGATGTAAATGAAGGGCAGTATTTCGTCCAGTAGGCCGAGCAACTGGCCAGCGTTGCGGGCGATCCCGCGATCCGGTGGTTGCCCCTCTGGTTTGTTGTTTTTGCTCCAGGCTAGTTTCATTGTTTTTCTCCCTCAGTCTGGCTGATGTCCGCGATACTCAACCACCCATCCTTGCGATACAGTTTGATGACAGGGCTCTCTCCCATGGCTGTTTGGAGCTCCGTGGCAATGCTGATCTCCTCTTGCTCATGGCGTTCCCACCAAGCGTCATCGCCAGTCGCCGGAGGATTCTCCGTTTCATCAAAATCATGCTGCCAAGCAGCGATACGCCGTACCAGAACGAATGGGAGATCGAGGAGGTCGTAGGCCAGCATCTGTCCCTTTTCATTCCACAAGCCACTGCTACAGAGCTCGCACGAAAGTCGAATTTCGTTCAGTCGCCTAGTAAATGCCTCGCGTCGATTCCGATTCGCCGTGACCCGTTGAGGTACGTTGCGCTTCACCAGAGTCGATTCGGGATTCGATAGCTGTGTGCCATCGACGAAGAAGTACTTCGCATCCAAGCGAAGATCCATCGCGAGCCAGAGGAGTTCTTCGATGGAATCCGGGATCGCCAAATCAAAAATGCGCTTGGGACATTTCTGGTCTGCAATCACGCAGAGTTCATCGATCTGCGCCAGCACCTCGAGAGGCTCCTTCAATATTCCGTCGCGGAGATATTGGATAGTCCAGTTCCTGCAGTGTCGTGTCCATGCCTTGACCCAGTCGTCAGGAACAAGATCCGGTGGCGCAATGATTAATACGTCGCAGTTGATTTTCTGAAGAAGTAGAGATTCCGCCCAAGCTCTGGCGGCCGGTGTCGAGAAAACAATGCCGACAGTCTTGTGGGCGATTGGGGGGACATACTCAAGGCGACACGTCTTGGGTTCAATGCCAATGAACGCGTCGTTCATTTTGAAAGGCTGCGTGTAATTTTCGGGATTGATCAGTGCAGCCTTGAAGTCATCAACATCTGTCGCACCGCTGGCCGACATCAGGAACTTCACGTAGGCCGACTCCGGCCAACACGTGCAAAGCCAGTGCAGAACCAGAAATCGATGCACATTGTCTTCGTCGGTATCGCAATCTAGCACCTTGAAGTAGTAGACCGGCTCTCCCAGCACCTTTTCGAGACGATCCGCGACCACACGCATTGAGTCGCGCCATGTATCAAATCTCGCGCCGTAGTCATCATCCTCGACCCAAGGAGGGCCAGGCACAAACTCGATCATCGCCTTGGCCGGCGGTTCATCCGGAAGACTAGCAATTGACCATGGGGAATCCCAGTTGTCGGGTCCCGTGAACATTGGGGTGCTCACAACCGTCGCCACAGCCCGGTCAAGGAAGTCGGCAACATGGTCCGACACCAGGTTCTCTTGGCGCAGGTGCAGAAGCAGGACTGGAACAGGTATGTGCTCGTCAGGGTTCATCTCCAGGTAATCGTAGAAGACGACCCGCTGCGTCGAGTCCAACTGCTCCTTCAACCCTAACCACTCTGCGTCCGCCTTCGCATTTGCGTCCTCAGCCGGTACGCCCTGATGCTTGAACAGCAGCGCCATGGCACTACGGGCGTCAACATAAGGAATATGCTGGCCAGCGGGCGGTTCCAGAAACGTAATTGTCTCTTGCCACCTGTCTTTTCCCGGTTTGTCCGAGAACCCGTCAATGATTGCCACCCACTGCGGCTCCAGCCCGGAGATCGGTAGCACTCTCTGTAGTGCATTTAAATTGATCATTGGCAACCTCTCTCGGTGGTCATGTTCGAATCAGTCCGTCTGCTTCCGAAGCCAAGCCGGAATATCGAATCCACCCGTCTTCTTGCCACTGACTGTCTCTTGGTCCGCGTCCTCCTCGATGTCTTTCCAGACAGTAATGAAGTAGGGGCCAAGCTCCTCGCCACGCACGATGACGTAGCCCTGCCGAATATCCTTGCTGCCCCACGCGCTGATCCAAGGGGCGGTGAAACTCCAAAGGCTGCCGTGCGGATCCATGCCCTCGCAGAACTCCTTCCATGCCGCGTTCAGATGTCCGAATGGCACATTCGGCGCGGCCCCCAAGGGATCAAAAACCATCTCCAGCTGTTCGACTTCCTGGAGGCTCAACTGCGTCTGCAAATCATTGCGAGTGACAGCAAATTCGGTCTCCTCCGAGGGGGAGCGGTTTCCTTTGTCAAAGAAGCGATATTTCATCTCAAAGAAAAACAGCACCGGCCAGAACGGAACAAAAATTAAGCCGGCCAATGCAGTGCCGAGAATATTCAAAATGCGGGACAAGAACCCCTTCCTTGCGGACTGGAAGGCGCTCGCCACACTCCGGATTGATTGGTCTTTCTTCTCCTCGACGAACTTGTAATAGATGATCCAGAGGAGCATTGAACCGGCGCTAATCCCGAGGTACCAATAGAGATAGATCATGGTGCATCCCCCTCCGCTTGCTTGCCACGTGGGAAGACCGTCATTCCACCGAGCCCGTAACCCTCTGGGCCACCGTCACCTTCAACATTTCCGTTCTGGCGCACGCGGGTATTCTTGAGGACGCCTTTCTCGATCTCCAGAAACAGATCCCGCTCGTAGGTGCTGCCGTATCCCATGTGGACATAATTAAGCAGCTTGCCTTGCGGAATCCGGATCGTTCCGGAATACCAGTGTGCGAAAGCACGATCGGGATAGTCGGGAAAAATGGTGGCCACGGAAGCCTCTCCGCCGCCTTCCAAATCCCCTCGCAACTTGATTAAATACAAACGGCCGTCGACGATTTCCCAGGTGCCGACATAGCCGCGCCACAATGCGGTGCAGTTGTCTTCGAATCTCGGTCGATCACCGCCCATGGCGAAGTAATCCCCCAGGGGATTGGTACACATCGAGAGTTGTTGGCCCTCGTAGATAAGTCCTTCTGAAATCTGCGCAGTCATGCTTTCTCCTCCGGGGATGCCGTACAGCGATCCAGCACGGAGAGCGTCAGTGCATAGATGCCAGGGCGTTTTTCCTCTCGCGGGCCCGCCACGTTGAGCGTGCTGAACCTGCCCGCGATCAGCCACTCAGTAATGCGGCCTGCCGATTCGTCTGGCGCGCATTGATCGAGTTGAACCACAAGATGCGACTTACCCATGCGCTCGGCAAACTGCTGCGTCTGCAGTGTGCCCCCGTCCAATTCCCCTAAATTGAGAATCAGTGTTGCGTCGCTGTCCTGCACATTGAGCTTCGTGCGCTGGCGGTAACCGGCCGATTCGGTTTCGCGTAGCTGGTATTTCACTGACAGAGTGCCATCTGAGGCGCGACGCCCCTGGGGACACCAGCCGCCATGCGGGATGTGATGGTTGCATGCCCAGTCCAAGGCCGCGCGATCGACACCTGTCTGCCCACCGGAAACGACTGTTTTCGGAAACCAGTCGGGGGATGACGTCCTCAGACGTCGAGGAAGAACCGTTTCCACAATCGCGCCACCGGCAAGAATCTCAACACGCTCATTGATGCGCTGGTTTGGATCCTCAACCGGTTTCTCGTAATATATCCGTGCCGCATCGCCCAACTCCGCTTTGAGCCTGCGAGCCAATCCCATGCCTCGCTCGTGAAAGTTCGGCCAATCCAGAAGCGCGACCCCTGCTTCCCATTCGGTCGGCGCTCGCTCGAATTCCGTCTGCCAGGCAGCAAAGGCTTCCTGCAGTTCTTCGGAGATCGGGTGATCGCCGCCCCAGTCGGAGGTATCAGCATGGTTGGGGCCAAGCGTGTCCGTCCCTTCCCGGTTGATCCAACCGTAAGCACCGCCGTAATCCGGCATGATCGTGTAACGCACCATGGACTGGCACTCAGCTTCGCGATTCACGTTTCCCCTCCATATTTGCAGGCCGAGAATCAGGCTGAAGCCAGAAATCCTCCGTGGCCACGCCGTACAGCGGAATAGCCTTGATTGTTTGCAAATCCGCCAACCACAGTACGGGCACCTTCACCTTCACGAACGTTCCAGTCAGATCGGCAAAAACCTCCGCTTGACCCCGGTGGCGAAACGGCTTCGTGATTGGCACGCCAGACCGGTTGCGCACGACCCAGCCATCATCGGCAAGCTCAACCCAACGGGTGTTGCTGCGGACCGTCATGCTGGTCTGCGCCAATTCGAGATTCAGGGCCTTGGCAATCGATCGAGCAGCGTCCGGCAAGGCAGACCGATAAAGCGCTTCCGGTGGGCCAAAGCTTCTCCAGCGCGCTGACTGGAGTTCGGCCGTACTCCAGGCCACGCCATCCAGCTTCTGCACCTGCGACCACCACAGCATCAACTTCAATGCCAGCAGAGGCCAGTCCTTCCGAAACGGCGCATCTGGTGGCGGTGCTTTGTTCTGCGTTGAAGAATCATCCTTGGCTGCCGCATGAAGATCGGCATGCCAATCGCTCTGGATTTCATCCAAGAACAACACTCGCCGTCCGTCGTCGGTTTCCCGAATACCTGTCCGGACGTGGACGAGGGCGTTGCGTGTCCGATAGTGGCGCGGCTTGTAACTACCGGGCCAATCATCCAGTTGAATTAATATCTCGCGATAGCCGTCGTTTCCCGGCAGAGAGTAGCGCTCCCATTTTGCCAAGGCATGTTCCCTGCCCATCGAC
>CAZOMI010000004.1:0-7065 GCA_964580925.1 uncultured Methyloversatilis sp. | reverse complement strand
CTCAGGCAGTTGCGCAATGAGCTTGCCTCGCTCGTCGAGCACCCACCACCAATCTGCTCGTTTCGTAAACAGGTCGGTGTAGCGGCAACGCACGACAGACCACCCCAGCGCCCGATGCCGATAACGAATGACATACCAACTCCCGTCGCCCTTGGATCCCCACAGGCCGCGCTTCTTATAGTCTTTCGCCGGCACCCACTGGCAGCACTCGTTCCACCCTGCCATCGTCTTGAAGCCAAACCGCGATTCGCAGACAAACTTCGGCGTCACGTGTCGAAGATTGATCAGACGGACAACCTGTGCCTGCGACAACGTTTCCCCTGCAAATTGGGTTTCAAGGCGAATCAGCACGCCTGACTCGTCCAACTCCTCGGGCTTCACTCCTTTGCTAGTCATTGCTCGCAGGGTTGCCGCCCATTGCTCGGCGCTGGCTCGCTTCAACCCCAGCCCACGAATCAGACTTGGTAGGGATGACGTCAGGGGCGGCCGCGCTAATTCGATGCTGTAGAGGTTTTCCGGGAAGCGGGGGCGCTTTGCCAGTTCCTCCAAAAAATGCCCCACGAGGGCTTCATACCATTGGCTGAAGCGATCCAACTCCGGCGACTTGCGCTCCCGCAAATCCGCCACCCATTCGGCTGCCGACTTGCCCGTGAAGCGATGCGTCCCAAAACCACGCTCCCGACGCACAACATCAAGCAGGGGCGCGTAATCCCAATACGTCGCACTTTTATTAAGGCGATAGCGCTGGCGGCGCTGACGTTCGTCAAACCGACTTTCGCTCAACCCCAGCATAGTGCCATCCAGTGCGGTAAAGGAAAAATGGGGCGGTGCTTTGGCAGGCATGGCGACATCCACTAAAGCAGCTTGGGCCGCATCCCCTTGGCGCGCTGACTGGCCTCACGCAGCATTTCATCGACATTGCCGTCGAGCGTGAAATCGACATTCAGGTGTTCCACGTCGACAGTGGCCACAATCCATGGACGCCACAGACTCTCTGTGCGTGCGGCCTGGCGTGCAAGAACCTCCGCAGCCCATGCCGGAGCATTGATCGCCAGGACGACGTCGAACCAGGGCCGCACGCGCAGCAGCGCATCCCCTAACCAGCTATGGAAAGTTCTTCCGCCGACTTCTTCCTGGGGCGCCACCAGCACATCACGGCAGCCGGCATCCTCAAACGCCTTGGTTTCCCCACACACAACCAGCAAGGGATCGCCGCCCTGGCTCTGCCATTCAGCGATGACGAGAGCCAATGTGGAACGAGTGGCCGTTGACGCTTCGGAGCCCATGACCACAACGGTCTTCTCGTAATCGAAAAGCGTCATTCCTCGGCCAGGAAATGCCAGTACGGGCCCAAGTTTGCTGTGACGGCGGTCTGCGATTCGTTCCAGTGAGACCCGGCGGCCGTCAGGATGCTGCCGCCGATAGAGGGCCCAGCCGTCGCCGATCTCTCTGTCGAAACCCGTTATCTCGCCCTCGTCTCGTACTGACAAGATGACGTTGCTTAAGCGCCGGCCGTGCACCTCAACCAATTCCTTGACGGTGGTAGCACCCATGCCGCCCCCTTCGATGAACAGATCACCTTGGGACAGCCCTTCGCTGAAAAACCAGATTTCCGAGTCCCACGCTTCGTTGTCGATCGTTCGATTGACAAGGGCACCGAGGTGCAGGGCATTGCCGGCATGATGCCCCGTGCGCTGGGCGCGCCGGCGCTGCTCGGTAGCCAGCATGCGTAGTACGCGATAGTCACCATTGGCACGGTACGCCACAGAGACAAGTTCCGTATCGCGTAGGAGTTGATCCAGCTGCTTATAGAAGGCGGGGGTATGCACGGGCTCGTTGGGCTCATGCTCCCGAGATTTCTGGCGGGCGATTTCACGGTCAAGAAAGCAGTACGCGTGTTCGCCAGCGCGGACGGATGAAACAACGTGGCGCAGGAGGTGGTCATTCCATGCAAGGCGGCTCTGAGCCGCCCGAGCCATAGCCAATGCCTGCTGGGCAAACGAGTGCATCACGCCTGAGTCACGGTGATTCAACCATGCCTCATCCTCGGGTTCCGTGTCATCCCATGCCCAATAGAACAGTTGATCGAAATCCTGGAACGGCATCGTCCCCTCTGGCCAGGCATGTGTTTGCCCTTCGGCGCGTGGTGCAGATTTCTCGCGGGCACGCGCCACCCGACTGGCAACACCAGGCGGAAGTTTGTCGAGGACAACCGACGTGTAGGCCCAGATGTCTCCCGGGCGATCAATCAAGAGCAGTTCGTATACTCGGTGCGCGTTCTCCGCCGCCTCGATCAGCTGCATCAATGGGCGCGAGTCAAGGCGCACGCAGAAGCGATGCTTTGAATTTCGGAAGCCCACCTCGCCGAAATCAACCACTAGTTCGTTCTGATATGCAGTCATTGGACATCTCCCGCCCAGAGGGGCCGTTGGTCATTCATAGATAACCATCCCTGTCTGGACTGATCAGGCTGTTGGCAAAAAGGCGCGACACCTCCGTCGACAGTGCTTCGTTTTCCGATTCAGGAAAGCCATAGCTCTCGAACAAATAGTTCACGGCGGTAAAGGCCCGCTCCAAAAAGCGTCGCAGGCCATCTGGATCGATGTGGGCGGCACCTGGCACGACCTCGATTGATGAAGCCAAGCACAACGCGATCAACTTGATGGAGTCATCCACCTGGTTGAAGAAAAACAACCAGAACGGCCACTGCTCATCCAAGGCGCGGAGAAACCGGCAAACCTCTGGGATCTCGAACAGCTCGCGCGGATCTGTGTCATAGCCTGAGATCACCAGCGACAGCCGTCCCTTGTAAACCCACGCATGGTCAGGATGAGCAGTCGGTACCAGGGAGTGCAGGAAGTCGAGGGATTCATCGAGGTCAAGCGCCTCAACCTGTTGGCGCGAGATAACAAAAAACACGGGATCAGATAGACCCGGGCGAAGATCAAAAATCGGCGCGGAGATCTCTGGCTGGTCAGGTTCTCTATCCGCGTCATCCTCGCCACCGTCCTCGTCTTCCTCCGGGTCATCCTCCTCGTCATCCTCGAGTTCGTCGAAACCCTCTTCATGCCGCTGCAGGAACCGGCTAATGCTAGAGCTTTCATGATTCTCTGCGACCGAAAGCAGACTCTCTTTCAGCATGGCAACGATCTCGTCAACATCTACCGGAATGTTCAGATCGCCTTCATCATCGCTCTGACGATCATCGATGTAGTCTTGGCCGCTCTCGGTGACCGTCCATAGAGCGAGTCGGGCATTTTTGTCGAGCATCTCGATATATCCGGCGAGCAGGTTCTCGATGGTCTCGACGTAGGTTTCCCAGAAGAAGGATTGCTCGTCCTGTACCTGGACACAGACTTCCTCCCAGACATTTTTGAGACCGGAGTCGCCTGAGAGCATCTCTTGAGAGTCCATGGCCTCTAAACTCTGGATGGCATCCTGGATCAACTTGTCCGACAGCTGGGATGCCCAGGCAGCGACGAGGTGTTGTTCGATGCGCATCCGATCACCCCTTCAGAGAAGCTCTGAATGCCTGGCAAGAAGCCCATCAAATACAGCTTCCAGACCAGGATGAACCCCACGTAGGCCAGCCACGACCCGGGCGGCCCAGTCGAAATACGCCTGCTTACGTTCGGCAGACCAATCCGCCGGCGGCGAGGCCAGAATGTCCCGCAGATTGCAGATTTTGTCGGCGAGCTTCACCAACTTAGCCTCGGTCGAGATGTGCGGCGCGTGCCTGACCTGTTCCTCCTTCCGAACCTCTTTGGCGAGCGATTTGTCGTCAGTTACTTCAAGGACAACATTCACGATGGCCGAACCGAAGGTTTCATTCAACTCCTGTGGCGTGGTGTCAGTATCTTCAATGGTGTCGTGTAGCAGAGCAGCACACAGCACAACCGGGTCATCCACATTCCCCTCGTTAGCCAAAACGCTGGCCAGTGCGATGGGATGGTTGATGTAGGGCGACGCCTCGGCATCTTTTCGCCGCTGGTTGCAGTGCTTGTCTGCTGCAAACTGAGTGGCTTTGATGATGAGTCCGAGTTGTTGCGATGTTGTCCGTGTCATTGTCCATTTCTCCTTTTCCAATTTCTGTCTGGTAATACTGGCCTGCCTATCGTGACCTATCGCAAGGCGAGATCTAACCGAATCATTCTATGACGATGGACTCTATCCTGGCTCCCATGATCGGTACGCCTTTTGCCTTGGTTTGTCTGCCTTGTACCCACATCGACCCTTCCGCATCATCTCCGATGTGTGGGACATAGCCTTCAAGTACGCGCTCAGACACGAACACGGGCAGTCGGAACTCGGCGTCCCCTGGACGCATCAGGACCATCTCCAAGCGGTAGACCTTTTGATTGTCGTGGTCGAACACATCAATCGCCTCGATTACCCCTTGGAACTGGGCCTCATCGCATTGATCGCCCTCGCGGGGCAGAAAGATGGCAGCCCCCGTCATATGCACATCAACCGGCCGGTCAGCCTGCTCATCCGACTCACCATTTTCCAGCCGCCGTTGCCTTTCCATTTCCCACAGTGCTCCAGTGCATATCGCGATGGAGCGCATGCGGATCGGTGCCAGTCGGTATGCAAGCCCGGCAAGCGAGTACTCCACTACACTCCCTGGTCCCAGAGATGAACTGCCAGCGAAGAACATCGTATCGAAAAAGGTAATGGACACCTCGTCGTCGATGAGCTCAGCGTGTATCCACCCTTCGATTCCATACTCCCAAGGCTCGACTCGTCGAATCGTCAGTGGGTAAGTGATACCTTCGAGCACAACTGGATAGGCAGAAAACAGGTAATGGCTTCTTTCGGGCGAATCCGACACCAGGAGGATCTGATTGGCAAGAATGGGCGAGCCCCGGCGCAGGCAAACCACTTCCTCGGCGCGTTCGGTCCCGTGTTTGACATCCCTGCAAGGTGCCTTGCAAATTAGTGTTGCTTCCTGGCAGTCGCGCTCAATGCCCTCATGGATATATCTATCCAAGTCATAAAGTGTGCTCCAGTGATCACCGTGTCCAGGCATGACTGCACCTTTCATTCATTCTGGCCAGTTTCTCAAACGAAAGGCTCATGACATGAGCCATATTGTGGATCTAATATCACCTAGCTGATCAACCTCCCTTGGTCAGAGTGTTGGTGTTTGTGCTTTTCACGAGAGTGATCGCTGCGAGGCAGTCCTGCTTGTTCCGGTAGGATTCGCCGCTTGCAATGATTTCGTTATTCGCAGCTCGTAAACGCCAGCGCCACTGTCCACCGGTAGATGAAATGAGCCCCTGCGTCTGTTGATAGATTTCGAAGTACATGAATTGCCTCCTGTTCAGTAAGGAATTGGTGCATCTGGCATTTCCTTATGCCGCATCAAAAGTTACGCTTGCAGGGGTTTGATAACGAAAATTCCCCTATTCTTTTTGGGAGGAGATATGTGGCCATTCTTTCGCCACCATAAGAAAAACAACTCGGAGGGCTATCCCGCCGCACTTGATCATCGCCCGCGACCAATGCGCTTCGCCCAACTGGTCGATGGAATGGGTGATTTCAGGGATCTTGGTAACCACGATACGGCGCTCAAGTTCTGGTTGCCCGAACCTGCGGCCGAGGCGATCAAAGAGCTTTGTGAGCGGAATGGCGATTCAATGAGTGAGGCGTTGCGTCAGTTTTTCGCGCAGCATTGCTACGGGATTTACGCCTTTCAGTTCATGAACGAGGCCCGCCCTGGGCTATTCCGAGACCCTGCGCCACCGATGTTTTCACTAGCGCGGGTTGAGACTCCACCAGGGAAGAAGCGCATTGACACTTATTGGGTACCCGAGCTTGGCAAGAATGTCATGCCGATCAAGGTTTGGATTCCAGAGCGAATGAGGTCAGACCTTCAGGCATTGGCCGACCATGTGGGTATCAAACTTTCTCAATACACCCGTGAAATTGTCATTTCGCGCTTGCTTGGCCATGGTACTTTGCCCAAGCGCCCCGAAATGATTGAAGCGGGACCCCTTCCATCAGCCGAGGAATGGTGTCAGGGCAAGCCCGTCCCGATGCAGCAGGTCAGCAGGGAAGAGTACTGGAGCGCGGCAGAAGGGGAAATGCGTACCGAGTGGGAGGATGAATAGACACAGAAGTAGGAGCGTAATCTGGCATGATCTTGCAACGCATCATGGACTGGTGACTTCTTATTAACTTGCTTTCTTCAACTCAATATCACCCCGAAGAAGAAAGTCACTCAGTAGCTTTGCAGCTTTGATATTGACCCGGGACATTGGGAGCGTTGTACCTTCCAAGTCTTCAAAGTAGGCCTTGGCCTTTTGCTTATCCACCGTTGCCTTAAGATCATCAAATCGTCCATATTCGTTGAGATTGGCTTCAGTGACATGGATGTTCATCAGGGCAATCAGCTTTGTTGCGTCTAGGCCAAGAATTGAGACGATGGCTGCTATTTCTTTGTCTTTGGCCGCTGTTTTGTAGTCGGTTAGGTAATCGCGGAAGGTGCGGAGGGGGTCGATCTTCACGTCACCGCGCTGGATGTCGTGCAGAAAGATTTCGGCGATCTTTTGGTCCTCCTGGGATAGCGAAGTGAATGAGCGGTGCAAATCGGCTAAGGTGGCCTCCTTTGCTGGTTCGTCGCGCCCTTGCAGGACTTTGAGATACTTCTCAAAACGCGAGTTCATGTAGTCGGCGTCGATCTTGCCGGTGTCAATTTCGGTGATGTGACTATCGATGTCGAAGGGAATACTATCGCCATTACCGCCGCCACCCATGCCGAGTTCTTTGTAGCGCTGAAGAAGCGTCAGGTATTGATGATGACTAATCTCGAGCTGTATTTGTGTCTTGGGATCTTCGCCAAACTCATAAACAGATTTGTCCCACGTAAAGCCCTGAATCTTCGCTGCCTCTAAGATGGCGCTGAATTGGTTGAACTGCTTGGCAAAGGCAGCTCGCGATGAGTGGTCATCCGGTAGTTTCATGAAGTCCGTAATACCCGCAGAACTGAAAATAGCGGTGATTTCTACTTTTACTGTGTTAAAAACGCCGATTGTCTACCGAAGCCCGCCCGAAGCCTGTCCA
>CAZOMI010000003.1:17575-73685 GCA_964580925.1 uncultured Methyloversatilis sp. | reverse complement strand
CATCTGATTGATGTGATGGGTGTTTTTTAGATGGTCGACAAACATGGGTTAAGCAACCGGACTAATCCTGGCAGGCCCACCTGCTAAAGTCCATCGGTGATCTCGCTCGCCGTCCCGCCAGTCCCACGGGATTCCCTTCGGTCACGCCGAGTTTCGCCAGGAAAACAGGGGATAGCATTTTTCGCTACGTTTCATGACCCGCGTGTAAAAGCATCTCCGGCAACGCCGTCAATCCCTGCCAGCCAATCACCTTCACCCCGCTGCGCTCGTAGTGCTGATCGCCCGCATGGATCAGCCAGGGCATCAGCGCCTCATGGCCGGCGAAGCGGGCCGATTTTTGTCCGGCCCGAATGTAGTCGGGCGTAACCGTGCGGCCGGATTTGATTTCGACTGTTTGCAGGCGATTCCCCACCTCGAAAACCAGATCTGCTTCCAAGCCGTTGTTGTCGCGCCAGAAATAAAGGTCGGCGGCTTGCCCCGTGTTGAATCGCGTCTTGAGAAACTCGCTCACTATCAGCGCTTCGAACAGCGCGCCGCGCAACGGGTGCAATGCCAGGGTTTCGGCGCTGCGGATACCCAGAAGCCAACAGGCCAGGCCAGCATCCACGAAATAGAGCTTGGGTGTCTTCACCAGACGTTTGCCGAAATTCCGGTGATAGGGCGGCAACAGATAAACCAGGTCGCTCGCCTCCAGAACCGCCATCCAGGCGCGAGCCGTGCTATGGGAAATTCCTGCCTCGCCGGCCAGGGCGCTCAGGTTCAGCATCTGGCCACAGCGCCCGGCACACAGGCGGAGAAAACGCTGAAAACTGGAAAGATCCTGCACGTTGAGCAATTGGCGCACATCGCGCTCGACATAGGTAGTGACATAGCTGGCATACCAGTCGGCCGGGGTGATGGGCTGGACATGCATGGCGGGGTAAAAGCCGCGCAGTATCAGCGTGTCGGGGTCGAGGCGGGCGATGTCGTCTTGCGGTAGTTCCGCCAGCGCAAGCGGAAGCAAACGCGTCATTCCCACCCGGCCTGCAAGCGATTGCGTCACCCCGGAAAGCAGGCCGAACTGTTGCGAACCCGTCAGCACATAGCGGCCTGGGCGGCGGTCCGCATCGACCATCCCCTGAAGATATGAAAACAGGTCGGGCCAGCGTTGGGCCTCGTCGAATATCGCGCCATCCGCGAAGCGGGCAAGAAATCCGCGCGGGTCCTCTTGGGCGAAGGCGCGTTCGCTCGGGTCTTCCAGGCTGACATAGGGCTTGTCCGCAAAGAAGGCGCGCGTCAGGGTGGTTTTACCGGATTGCCGTGGTCCGGTTACCGCGACTATCGGAAACGATGCCGCCAGACGATTGAGCGTTTTGGATAGGTGCCGATTGAACATGCTGTTTTATACATATTTATTTTTATATCGTCAATATGTATTAAATACTAACTTCCCCCTGCTGCTGCGAATCAGCACGCACCGTACCCGCTACGGGGCATTTCATACCCGCTACGGGGCACTTCGTCCCGCCAGCGCCGACTTTCGTGGCGATTGTGTGGGTGGGCAACTACCCGCTGCGAAGCTTGAGGTAACTATCGCAAGGGAAAATGGGGTCAGACACCATTAATGCCATTAATGAGATCGGGGTCGCTTCCGAAAACGGAAAATAAAGCACGCTAAGAGACTCAATGCGCCAAGCCGTCTTCGGAGTCGTCTTGCAGAATCGTTTCGTAGTCTTGGCCGCCGTAGAAAATGCCAATGATGGACACCCGCTCAGCGTCCACGGCGAAGGCGATCACAGCGCGTTTTTTGTAGTTGGTGATGCGCAAGCCGAACCGAACGTCATCGCGCATGGTGCCACGATGGGGGAAGGTACACAGGCTCTCGCAGTAACTCACGATAGCCTCGGTGTACCGCGCTGCAATGTCGGGGGACGCCGCAGCGGCGATGTAGCCGTACAGAGCCGCAAGCTGTTCCTCGGCCTCGGGGGAGAAAACAACTCGATAGCTCATCGTGCCTTGGCGTGTTCGGCGGCAAGGCGAGCACGCAGCTGGTCAACAGAGACGGCGCGTGAAGGGTCTGCTTTGAGCGCGTCGTAGGCCGGGCCTACTTGGCGATGCAACCAGCCTTCGACGGCCCGATCACGCGCCAGGAGCGCGCGCAAGCCGTCGCGGATGACTTCGCTTTCGGTGGCGTACTCGCCAGTCCGCACCTTGGTTTTCACCACATCCGCCATGTCGTTAGGCAGGGTGATGCTCAGTTGTTGCGTGGTTCGCATAGCGGCCTCCATAGAGTATGAATAGGATTAAATCCTATTCTAATGGTCGCCAATAGTCCAGCCTTCTCGAAACTCGCCGTTTCGCCAGCGCCGACTTTTCTACGCTATCTGATCGATCTGCGCCGGGTCGAGGAAGCGTTCGGCGTAGGCGAGGTGCACGCCCCGGCTCAGGAATACCTCGAACAGGTCGGGGTCGATGTGGCCGTTCTTGCTGAATTTCTTCATGATGTCGAGTGCTTGCGACAGCTTCATGCCCGACTTGTAGGGCCGGTCCTTGGCGGTGAGGGCCTCGAAGATGTCGGCAATGCCCATCATGCGCGCCTGCAGCGACATCTGCTCGCGGGTCAGGCCGCGCGGGTAGCCTTTGCCATCCATGCGCTCGTGGTGGCCGCCGGCATATTCGGGCACATGTTGCAGATGTTTCGGCCAGGGCAGCGCATCGAGCATCTTGTTGGTGGCGACGATGTGGTGGTTGATGGTCTCGCGTTCCCTGGCGGTGAGGGTGCCGGAACGAATGGCGAGGTTTTCGATTTCCTCGGCGGACAAAAAATCGGCAGCGACGCCCGCCGGGTTGCGCCACTTCCGGGTCGTGCCGATGTCCTGCACGCGCTGCTGGTCGGCCGGACTCATGGCCTCGCTGCCGATGTTGGCGCGACGCAGGAATTCGCGTTCCGCGTCGAGCGCACCCAGTTCTTTTTGGCACTGGGCCCGGCAGTCGCTCTCGGCGGCAGGATTTTCAACGCCGCGCAAATCAAGCTGCTTTTGCAAGGCGGCAATTTGCACGTCGCGCTTCGCCACTTCAAAGCGGGTGTCGATGAGGTCGATGCGGTCAAACAGGGTTTGCAGTTTGGTGGCCTTGTCGACGACATGCACGGGCGTGGTGACCTTGCCGCAGTCGTGCAGCAGGCCGGCGATCTTCAGTTCGTAGAGGTCAATCTCGGACATTGTGAAATCGGCGAAAGGCCCGTCACGTGTCGCATTGACCGCCTCGGCAATCATCATCGTCAGGGCCGGCACCCGCTGACAGTGGCCGCCGGTGTAGGGCGATTTTTCGTCGATGGCGAGGTTGATGAGCTTGATGAATGATTCGAACAGCGCCTCCAGTTGGGAGATCAGCAGGCGGTTGGTCAACGCGATGGCGGCCTGCGAGGCCAGCGATTTGGCCAGGCGCTCCGCGGCCAGCGAAAACGGCACGACGGCGCCGGTTACGGGGTCGAGCGCATTGATCAGTTGCAGGACACCGATGATTTCGTGTTCATGATTCTTCATCGGCACGGTGAGGAACGAGCGCGAACGGTAGCCGGTACGTTCGTCGAAACTGCGCGTGCCGGAAAAGTCGAAGCCCGCCGCGCTGTAGGCATCGGCGATGTTGACGGTGCTGCCGTTTTGCGCGGCAAAGACGGCAACCAGTGAATTATTGGGCGCGTCCGCGGCGTCGCGCAACGGCAGGTCGGGAAAATTGATCGGATTGCCGGACGTACCGCCCAGGGCGATGCCGAGGCTGTCGTTCCTGACGATCTCGAAACGCAGCGCACAGCCGTCGTCTGTCATGCGGTAGAGCGTGCCGCCATCGGCACGGGTGATGGTTTTTGCCGCCAGCAAAATCTTTTCCAGCAGCCGGTCGATATCCCGCTCGTGGGACAGCGCGGCGCCAATTTCGTTGAGCTGTTCGAGCCGGCGGAACAGGTCGTCGAGGGTATCGGTCACTTGATGCAGACCGCCCGCACCTGCTTCATGTCGGTCATGCCCTGCAATACTTTTTCCATGCCGTCCTGCTTGAGGGTGCGCATACCGTCCTCAAGGGCCTGGGCGACAAGCAGGGCGACGCGCGCATGCTCCTGAACCAGCTTTTTCACCGCGTCGGTACCGATCATCAATTCGTGCAGGCCCATTCGCCCCTTGTAGCCCGAACCGCCACAGGCTTCGCAGTCCCCTTTTTCCTTGGGGCGATAGAGCGTGAACTCGCCTTTGTCATTGGCGTATTTTTTCACCCATTCCTGATATACCGCATCAAAAGCCGCCTTGCCGTCACGCTTGAAGGTTTCGGTGTTCGCCAGTTCCTCGCAGTACTCGGCGAGAAAGTGCTTCATTTCCTCGGCACTTGCGGTGTAAGCCACCTTGCACTTGCAAAGTCGCTTGGCCAGTCGCTGGGCCAGAATTCCGAGCAGGGCATCCGAGAAGTTGAACGGGTCCATGCCCATGTCGAGCAGGCGCACGATCGATTCCGGCGCGCTGTTGGTGTGCAGGGTGGCGAACACCAGGTGGCCGGTGAGCGAGGCCTCGATGCCGATGCCGGTGGTTTCGGCATCGCGCATCTCGCCGACCATGATGATGTCCGGATCGGCACGCAGGAAGGCTTTCATGATGACCGGAAAATCGAGGCCGGCCTTCTTGTTGATCTGCACCTGGCGCAGACCCTTCTGGGTGATTTCAACCGGGTCTTCGGCGGTCCATATCTTGGTGTCGACGTTGTTGAGATGCTTGAGCACCGAGTGCAAGGTCGTCGTCTTGCCGGAGCCGGTCGGGCCACAGACGAAGAACAGGCCATAGGGCTTTGAAACTGCACCCTTCAGGCGCTCCAGGTTGTGCGGCAGCAGGCCTAGCTTGTCCATGGGAATCGGCTCGCCGGCGGCCAGGATACGCATCACCACATCTTCCACGCTGCCGGCGGTGGGCAGGGTCGCGACGCGCAATTCGATGTCGAGGGGACCGAATTTCTTGAACTTGATCTTGCCGTCCTGCGGCCGGCGCTTTTCGGAAATATCCAGGTCGCACATGATCTTGATGCGCGCCACGAGGGCCTGGCGGAAACTGGCCGGAATTTCGATGTACTTCGAAAGCGAACCGTCCTTGCGCAGGCGGATCAATACCCGGTCCTTGCCCATGCCCGGTTCGATATGGATATCCGAGGCGCCCTGCTGGTAGGCGTCGATGATGACCTTGTTGACCAGCTTGACCAGTTCGTTGTCCGCCGCAGCAGAGACGTCATCGCCGCTCTCGATTTCAATCTCGCCCTCGTCCATTGCCGACAGCAGGTCGCCGACATTCGTGTCGTCAGTGAAGCCGGCGGCGCCAAAGAACTGATCCACCGTCTGCTTGAATTCGCGATGCGTGGTGACCCGGTAGGCGATCTTGCTACGGGCAAAGATGTTGTTGACGATGCGTGAACTCTTGACCTGCTCGGGATCCATGCACAGGATGATGATGCCCTCGGGGGTTTCATCAATGGGTAGCCAGAGATTCTGCTCGACGTACTCGCGGCGCAGATTCTTCATCAGGTCAAGCGGCTTCATGCGGTCAGGCTTGAGGGGTTCGTAGGGCACGCCAAAAAACTTCGCCAGCGCTGCACCGATTGCCGATAACTTGACCTGGAATTCGGCGATCAAGGCCTCTTCGACATCGATGTTCTTGCGCCGTGCCGAGCGCGTGGCGAGTTCCATTTCCTGCGCGGCAACCACCGCGTCGAGCACCAGGTGGTCATACTTGGTCTTGATTGTTTGCGCCGGTTTGCTGCGCTGGGTAAAGGCAATCGCCAGCGTTTCGCACAAACCCTTGACGCCTTCCTCGGCCACTGCGGCAAAAGGAACACCAGCCTTGTTGTTGATGATCTGCACAACTCCCAGCAGATCATTGGTCTGGACATCGGTGATGGGGGCAACCAGCATTTGCTTGGTGCGATAGCCCGTGCGCTTGTCGACTTCCTGCAGAAAGTGCATGTCGGGATTGATCTTCCGCAGTTCGGTGTCGTCGTAGACATCGCGGATGTTGACGATTTTCTTGGCCAGGGCCACATACCCCGCAATGCTCTGGTCGGCAATCGGCAGTTTCAGGTCACGGAAGGAATTGAGTCCGGTCTTGACCTTCGAAACGATCGAGGTTTTATCATCGCTAAGCGAATAAACCGTCAGGCGGTCGGCATTGAACAGGGCACAGACATCCTGCGACAGTTCCAGCATGATCTCGTCGATGTTGGAAGTTGCATGGATTTTGTTGGTGACTGCCTGCAGGTTCTTGAAAAAAGCCAGACGACTGCCGAGGTCCCCCACGCTGACGGGGTCGAGGCTTGCCTGGCCGGTAGAACCCGGATTCAATACTGCACTCATTTTGCAATCATTTTCTCGGTGTGGGTGGAATTCAGTCCGTCCGCCAGCAAGCTGGCGGAAAAGCCGCGTTGCGACAGCAGGAACGCCGCCGCCGAACTGCGCCGCCCCGTCTGGCAATATGTCACATATTCTCTATCTGCCGGTAGATTGGGCAGGGCATCGCGCAGCTCGTTCAAGGGGATGTTGAGCGCGCCGGGAAGCCCGTCGTGCTGGTATTCGGCAGGGAAGCGGACATCCAGCCAGACGGCCCCCGCCGCCACCCGCTGGCGGGCCTCTTCCGCGGCTACACGTTGCAGCAGCGGCTCGCGCAACAGACTGACAAAATCGGCATTGGCGAGACGCAGCAGTACCCCGTCCGTTGCCATGGTCACCGTGGCATTGCGCACGGTTTCGGCAATCAGGGCCTCCTCACCAAACGCGTCACCGGCGTGCAATTCCGCCAGCTCGACCCGCGCTCCGGTCACTTCGCGAGTCACCTGGGCGCGACCACGTTCGATGACGTAATAATTGTCGCCCGGGTCGTTCTGGCGCACGATGACTTCCCCTCGTTTGACGACTTGCCGCTTGAAACAGGCCAGCAGGCTGTCGATGTTCGCAGCCGGCAGGCTGGCAAATGCACCTGCCGTCAATTGCCGCGCATCGAATAGGCCCGACAGCGCGCGCCATTCCGTCGAATCGGCATCCGACTGGGCTGGCTTCAGGGGTGCCGCCTGATGCCAGGTGACCAGAATGTCCAGGACATTCGCATCGAACCACAATATCTCGACATCGGTAATCGCCCGCGCGCGCAGGGGATCCATGCCTCTGCGATTCAGGGGGAACAGCGCATCCTCCCAGCCGCCGACCAGGATTTTCATGCCGCCGGCTTGATAGTCGAGCTTCAACTCGCCCTTGAGGAGATACACCGACTTGTGCTGCCAGACGAAGTCCAGGGGGTGTGCGCCGGGAACAAAACTCTCTACTCTGGCCAGAGTGGCGAGCTGGCGCAGGAAATCCTCTCCCAGCCCGGCCAGGGGCGACAATCGCGCCAAGATTTCAGGGGATACCGGTAATGCGCTCATAGCTCGAACACCTGGTTGTTTTGCAGCATGCGTGGCCTGAATTCACCGATGCTTTCTTCGATTTCCTGCATGGTCAATTCGATCTGGCCTGGCTTGAGGTGGGTAATGAATATCTCCGGTCTGGATTGCAGATAACTCAGTTCTTCCAGCAACATGCTGGGACACAGGTGGCAGGATTCTTCCGCCAGCTTGCGTTCGCGATTGGAAAAGGCGGTTTCGATAATCAGGGTCTTCAGATGATTGATCGCATTCACGGCTTGCCAGAGTGCCGGGCAGGGACCGGTATCGCCGGAAAACACCAGGCTGGCGCGCCCCGAGTCGAGTTGATAGCCGACTGCCGGAACGGTATGCGCGACCGGCAGGGGGACGATCCGTCGTCCGCGCAGTTCGACAGCCTTTCCAACGGTAATCGGCGCAAAACGCAGGCACGGAGTTTCAGTCGAGGGGATTTCCGTGAAGTCCGGCCAGATCGCCCAGTTGAAGATGTGCGCACGCAAAATCTCCTCGACGGATGGCGTCGCGTGGATGGTCAGGGGCCGATTGCGCATGTCGCCCACCGTGTCGATCAGCAGGGGCAGGCAGGCGATGTGGTCCATATGGCTATGGGTCAGGAAGATATGGTCGACCTGGGCAAGTTCGGCAATGGACAGGTCGGCCACCCCGGTCCCGCAGTCGATCATGATGTCGTTGTCGACCAGAATCGAGGTGGTACGCAAGTGTCGGCCGCCAATGCCACCACTGCAACCGAGGATGCGAATTTTCATGCTAGCCCGTCCCAATGATCGCGAAGCCGCTTCTCGCCTGGCGGATCCAGGCAAATAAGTGCAATCCGCTCATCGAACGTATCATATAAGTAATATGGCCGCAGCGGCAGCCCCACCCGCGCAGCACCAGATTCCTTTCCGTTTCAGCCCACATCAGGCCTTGAGAGAAAACTCCATCTTCACCCCGGCCAACTCGATGATGTCATGATCCCTGAGTTCGCGCGCCTGGGTATGGATGGCAGAGCCATTCACGAGTGGATACCTGGCACCTTCGACATGGGTCAGGAAGTAGCCGATGGGACGGCGCGCAATGACCGCCACCTGGACGCCAGGCTTGCCCAGCGTGGTAAGGGATTTTGTCAATTCCAGCCGTCTGCCGATGTTGCTGCCGGTCAGGATTTGAATTGCGCCGAAAGGAAGCGCGGACGCAGCGTTTGCACTCTGGACTGGCGCAACCGTGACCGGAGGCGTCATTGCCGGCGCAGCAGTCGCACCCGCTGGTTTCGCGGCAACAGGTTCGGCTGCCTTTCTCAGCATGTCGGGGCGCAACACCATGGTTTTTTCGAAATCGGCCTGCGTGGCGCTCTGGGCGGCTTCGTTGATGTATTTGAGACGGTACTTGCCCAGTTCGATGACGTCATTGTTTTGCAGGAAATGTTTTTTGATCTGCTGACCATTGACGAAGGTGCCATTGGTGCTGTTGAGGTCCTCAAGGAATGAATCGTTGAGGATACTCACGATCACGGCGTGCTCGCCCGAAACCGCCAGATTGTCGATCTGGATGTCGTTGTGCGCCTTGCGGCCGATAGTGGTGCGCTCCTTGTTCAAGGGAATTTCCTTGAGCACCAGGTTGTCCATGCTGAGTATGAGCTTAGCCATCTTGAGCGTCCTTCAAATCACCAACGTTAACCGAACCAGGACTGCACACGCCGCCACCAGCCGGCCCCACGCAAACCCGGGGGAGCCGGATAGGCTTTCTTGATCTTGACGAGAATGACTGAAACGTTGTCGCGACCGCCATTGTCATTCGCCTGCTGCACCAGTTGCATTGCGCAGAGCGGCAGATTTACCGAAAGCGTCGACAGTGTCAGGGCAATCTCCTCATCCGCCATCATATCGTTGAGGCCATCCGAACAGAGCAGGTAAACATCGCCAGGAAGTACGGCGTATTCACTCAACTCAAGTTCCACGTCCGGCTCAACACCCAACGCGCGTGTCACCAGATTTTTGTTAAGCGAGAAACGTGCCTGTTCAGCAGTGATCATGCCGTTATCGATTTGCTCCTGCAACAGGGAATGGTCGCGCGTCAGTTGTTTCAGTTCTTCCCCACGCAGACGATACAGCCGGGAATCGCCGATGTGCGCGACCGCCAGACGATTATCGTAGAACTGGGCTGCGACCAGCGTGGTACCCATCCCCGTGTATTGAGGCTGACTTTGTGCGGCCTGGTAGACCGCGGCATTGGTTCGCGCGACGACATCGATCAGCGCTTGCCGCGCCCAGACCTGCCCGCTTGCGGCAAGTTCGCCGGGCGCCCTGGTGTCGAACATGTGGGCAAGCTCGCTACCCAGAACCGTGGTGGCCATGCTGCTGGCAACCTCGCCGGCATTGTAGCCACCCATGCCATCGGCCAGAACAGCCAGCCCCAGCACATTATTGGCCAGCACCGAATCTTCGTTGAGCGGGCGCACCTGACCTGGGTCGCTGCAGACGGCCATTTCGATCGCCGGAGAGAGGTCGATCAAGGCCATCGCGGGCAAACACCGATCCCTCGACTGGTATCCCGGCCGTTTGTCCGCAATCCCAAGCTTGCCTTGCCGGCAACTGTTTTCGATACGACCTCCATAATGCAATGCCATCACTCACAGTTAAACTTCACGCAGAAACAGTGCGATATATTTCATTCTTACAGCCAGACATTAAGTGAGTCAATGCTTTTTCACGTAGCGGAGACGAAAAGCGCTCTCAATAGGGCAATTCCGCACCAAGTCCCTGCTGCTGTGCCAGTTTGAGCAGGCGTACCCCGACCGCCAGATCCTGGATGGCCATGCCTTGCGATTCGAACAGGGTGATCGCCGCGGCATCCGGTCGTCCCGGCCGGATGCCGGCAATGATCTCGCCCAGTTCGACAAGCTGGCCTTCGGCAAGGCGCCCCTTTTCCAGCGCCGGTAGCAGGTCGCCCGCCTCGCGCAGGGCAGTCGGCCGACTATCCACGCACACCACGGCCGCCCGGGCCACCGTCTCCTCGTCGATCTCGCGGCGGATCAGGGCATTCGAGCCGGCGGCATTGATATGGGTTCCTGCCGCCAGCCACCTGCCGTCGAACAATGGCGTGGCCGCAGTGGTGATGGTGACAACGATGTCGCAGTCGCGCACTGCGGCTTCTGCGCTATCCACGGGAATCACTTCGACGCCGAAGCGACTTGAAAAGTCGGCGCTGGCGCGACGGCGCTTTTCGGCATCGCGCGAAAAAAGCCTGACCAGTCGGATCGGGCGGACCCGACACAGCGCCTCCAATTGGCTCTGGGCCTGCCAGCCGGCCCCGATCAGGCCAACCACCGCACTTTCCGGGCGGGATAAAACTTTTGCTGCCACACTACCGGTAGCGCCGGTGCGCATCATCCCGAGAAAATCGGCTTCGATCGCGGCCAGCGGCATACCGGTCGCCGCGTCGAACAGATGCACCATGAAGCGATTCCCTGCACGCGCTGTCGTGTAGGCCTTGTAGCCGATCACTCCCTCGTCAAGCAGCGCACCTTGCAGGATATGCAGCGCGGATGTCGGCGTCCGGGTGCGCTGGCGGGCAATGTCGATGGCGCGATTGCGGCCATGGGCGGCATGCGCCGCCGTCACGGCTTCAAGCGCCAGATCCATGGTCAGCAACTGGCGCACATCGGTTTCGGATAGAAACAGTGCCATTGAATCTGCTCCCGATCAATGAACCGGAAAAAGGCGGGCCGCGGCCCGCCTCGAATCCTGCCGCAAGTGCTAGAGCAGCGACTTCAGCAGCTTGCCCATTTCCGATGGATTGCGCGTCACCGTGAAACCGCACTCTTCCATGATGGCCAGTTTGGCTTCCGCCGTGTCGGCACCGCCCGAGATCAGTGCACCGGCGTGCCCCATGCGCTTGCCGGCGGGCGCGGTGACCCCGGCGATGAAACCGACCACCGGCTTCTTCATGTGGTCCTTGCACCAGCGTGCCGCTTCCGCCTCATCCGGACCGCCGATCTCGCCGATCATGATGACAGCATCGGTAGCGGGATCGTCGTTGAACATGCGCATGATGTCGATGTGCTTGAGCCCATTGATCGGGTCGCCGCCAATGCCGATTGCCGAAGACTGGCCCAGACCCAATTCGGTCACCTGGGCGACGGCTTCGTAGGTCAGGGTTCCGGAGCGCGAAACCACGCCAATGCGCCCCTTGCGGTGGATATGGCCGGGCATGATGCCGATCTTGATTTCGTCCGGCGTGATCAGGCCGGGGCAGTTCGGGCCGAGCAGCAAGGTTTCCTTGCCGCCCCTGGCGACCTTCTGCTTCATTTTGTTGCGCACGATCAGCATGTCGCGCACGGGGATGCCCTCGGTGATGCAGATCGCCAGATCGATGTCCGCCTCGCAGGCCTCCCAGATCGCAGCCGCCGCGCCGGCCGGCGGCACGTAGATGACCGATACTGTCGCGCCGCTGGCTGCCTTGGCGTCCTTGACGGATGCATAGATCGGCACGTCGAAGATCTTCTCGCCGGCCTTCTTCGGGTTCACGCCAGCGACGAAGCAGTTCCTGCCATTGGCGTACTCGATGCATTTCTCTGTATGAAACTGGCCGGTCTTGCCGGTAATCCCCTGAGTGATGACTTTGGTGTCTTTGTTGATCAGAATCGACATGGTGTTTTCCTCACTTCACTGCCGCGACGATCTTCGTCGCGGCGTCCGCCATGGAATCGGCGGCAATTATCGGCAGGCCCGACTCGGCGAGTATCTTCTTGCCGAGATCTTCGTTGGTGCCCTTCATGCGCACCACCAGCGGCACGGCAAGGTGCGTTTCCTTTGCCGCCGCAACCACGCCGGCCGCAATCGTGTCGCACTTCATGATGCCGCCGAAGATATTGACCAGGATGCCCTTGACCTTGGGATTCTTCAGCATGATCTTGAAGGCCTCAGTGACCTTCTCGGTGGTGGCGCCGCCACCGACGTCGAGGAAGTTTGCCGGCTCGGCACCGAACAGTTTGATCGTATCCATCGTCGCCATGGCCAGTCCGGCACCATTCACCAGACAGCCGATGTTGCCATCAAGGGAGATGTAAGCGAGGTCGAACTTCGATGCTTCAACCTCGTCGGCATCTTCCTCGTCGAGGTCGCGGTAGGCGACGATCTCGGGCTGGCGGTAGAGGGCGTTCGAATCGAAATTGAACTTGGCGTCGAGCGCCTTGATGTTGCCCGCCTTTCCATCCACACCGCCTTCAAGAATCAGCGGATTGATTTCCGCGAGGCTGGCATCGGTTTCCATGTAGCAGGTATAAAGCTTTTTGAAAGTGTCGATGGCCTTGGCCTGCGAATCTGCCGGCACGCCGATGCCAGCCGCCAGTTCCTTCGCCTGCGCGTCGGTCAGCCCGATCAGCGGATCGACGAACACCTTGATGATCTTCTCGGGGGTCTTGTGGGCAACCTCCTCGATGTCCATGCCGCCTTCGGAAGAGGCCATCATCGCCACCTGCTGGGTGGCACGGTCGGTCAGCGCCGCAACATAGTATTCCTTCCTGATGTCGGCGCCATCCTCGATCAGCAGGCGCCGCACCCGCTGGCCGGTCGGACCGGTCTGGTGCGTCTTCAACTGCATTCCCAGAATACTGTCCGCGTGCTGGCGCACTTCATCAAGGGACCTGGCGAGTTTGACGCCCCCGCCCTTGCCGCGCCCACCGGCGTGGATCTGGGCTTTCACCACCCAAAGCTTGCCGCCCAGTTGCTCCGCTGCCTTGACAGCCGCATCGACGGAAAAACAGGGAATGCCGCGCGGGGTCGCCACACCAAATTTCCGCAGTATTTCCTTGCCTTGATACTCGTGGATCTTCATGGATCTTCCTTGTCGGGGATTTGATTTTGGAACATTGTCTGCGCTATGCAGGCCATGGGTGTTGCCGGGTAAGCGATGATACAGGCGTCAACAGGAGCCATGCGGCATTCCCGTCAGATGTCAATCGGACAGGGGCGCAGTGCAGTGACTGCGCCTAACCGACAACCGCGCCGATCTGTTGCTCAGGAACGCGGCTGCCGGCAAGAAACCTCTCAGCTATGGGCCAGCCGCTCAACAACTTTTTGCTTGAATTGCTTGGCCTGCTGGGCATCCATTTGCGAACCCAAAGCTGACAGTGCCTCATCAAGGGATTTTGCTGTCGCCAGCGACTCTTCGCATAGCAGTGAGGCAATCGGCCCCAAAAACTCCACGAGTTCCTGCTCGATCAGCGCTTTCGTCTCCCTGCTGAGCGCACCTCCCGAGGCTGCCGCCGGGCGGGGCACTGCACCGGGGGCGCGGCTTGCAGGTCCGCCGACGGCATCAATATAGCCAGACTCGTACAACCGCTCCAGCGTCGCCTCGACATCGCGAAAAATGGCGGCGTCCTTCAGCAGGGTTTCGACGTTGCGCTTGCCGTCGACCATGATCAGGATATGCCGGTCATTCATGGAGATCTCACGCGAATTGGTCTTGATCGCGTCCTGACCCTTGGTCGATTTCACAAATACTGCAGACTTGTCCATAACCAATCACCTCGCAGCAGAGTGGGCAATCGTTCTCAAGAGGCGGAAAGTTTTCTGATCCGGTCCATGGCGATCTTGATGCTGGCGGACATGCGTTCGAGCGCCCGAGCCAGGTCGCCGATCTCGTCCTTCCGTTCGGTACCCACAATCTTTTCATCGATCTTGCCGCGGCTGATCGCGGCGGCCGCATGCGTGAGTTGCTCGATCGGCTTGGTGATGCTGCGGCTCAATTGCCATGCCAGCACCAGCCCGACAAGCAGTGCGACCAGCCCGATGCCCAGAATTTGCAGCAGGGTATTCCGATAGCTGGTCGCATAGTAGGAGCGGTCGATCAGAATCTCGGCAACAGCAACCGGTTTGCCTGAAAAGTCCGGCACGGACTTGGCCATTACCGACCAGTCCTGGCCAGCGATTTTCACTTGGGAGGTAATCACTTGCCCCCCGAGGGCGGCGGCAATCTGATCGGGGCTCAGCGTGGTCTTGCCGGGAATCGTCGTGGCGAAGATGTTGAAGTCCGAAGTGGAACGGATGTGCAGTGCGGCGGGCGCCTTGAACTGCGCGGTGAAGGCGTTGAAGAAATCCTGGCCAAAGGTCACGCCGATCTCGGCCGAACCCACGTGCAAGCCCCCATGAGAAACCGGGATGACGCCGCGCAGGCCGATGCCGGCCACGCCGCTTTCCAGGCCGCTTTGCGCTTGCACCAACTCATTGGTCTTGACAACGGTGGCACGAAATCCCGACAGATCATCGCCGAATTTGGCCAAGTCGTGCAGACGCAGGAACGAGGTGGCGGGCGGCAGGTGAAACTGGAACTGGCTGATGTTGTGATTTTTCTTCAGCGCATCGAAGACGGGTGACGTCAGCGCCTGAAGCTGTGCGCGATCCCGCTTGGCGAATGCTTCGGTAACGTCCTTGGCGTTCACCACCGCGGCGATGGTGACGAGGGCATGCGACGAAGCATCCCGGACGCTGCCCTGCAGGGTGGCATGCAAATCATCGAGCTGGCGCACTTCGGCGCGTGCGCTAACGTTTCCCAACTGCCCCAGAACCGCTGGCAGCATCACCAGCACGACGACCAGCAACGTTAATGCAATACCAACCGCCAGACGAACCGAAATGCGAATGTTGGAAAACATGTGCCCTCCCGTATCGGAATCGAAAAATTGAATCTTAGCATGGCATATTTTCTTGCAAGCGAAAACCGTGCCTACTTTAGTATTGATATCCACGTCACTGCTGCATCCAACAGCCATCGACTTGTTGACTCCTGCTCCTACTGATCCACCAGCCAGTCGATGCTGGAAGGCGGCAGGTAATGCTGCTGCACCTGCGCGAAATAAAAGCGGTTGGTGACGAAGGCTGCGTCGATCATGCTGCAACTGGCGGCCGGATTGGCGCCGCTGGCATGAAAATCAGAGAAACCGGCCGGCTGGTTGATGAGCGCGGCACCGGTGAGGTTGAGCGAGAGCGACACCCCCGCGCGCAAGGCAACATCCTCGGCAAATTGCTGGACATGGGGGCGCGTCGCATGCACGAGAAAGGTGAGCGCGCCCTTGTCGCGCATGGTGGTTTCCGCCAGCGCCAGGCTGGTCGCCGTATTCTCAGTGGTGACGACAACGGCAATCGGGCCAAAACGTTCTTCCATGAAAAATTCACGCTGCTCGGCGGAGGCGCCCAGCAACAGCGGGGTATGCATGCGCGCGGCAGGCCACTGCGGATGGATGAATGTCGTGGAGGGACGCAGGATTTCCGCCGTCGCTTCGGCCAGTTCGCTGACCGCCGCGATGCGGGCAACTGTCGCCGGCGACTGGATTGCTCCCAGCACTTCGGCAGCGCGGAGAGGTTCCTCGACAAACTTGCCGAGCGCCACTGCCAGATCACGACCGAACTGTTCGGGGCCGACCAGGCCGTTGGGTGTCTCGACGCCTTCGCGGCTGACGAAGATGACCCGCGGGGTCGTGCGCAACTGGCCGGAATCGAGGCACAGCGACAACACCAGATTCTTGAGCAACGCCTTGTAGTCGTAGCTGGAATCGACCAATACGCAGTTGACACCGCCGGTTTCCAGAAAAAGGCGGGCCTGGCGCGCATTGTCGCGCAGCCAGTCACCCATGTCGGGCGCGCCCGCATAGTCGATCAGGCGGATGTCACGGCGGCGAGCGATATCGCGCAATACCGGGGTATCGTCGGGGTCGCCAACCAGCAAGGTGATCAGGTTGGGATCAAACCCCGCTTCCTTGAGCACCTGGCGTGCGACGGCAACCGTCAAGGCCAGCGGCAACACGGCGGTGGGATGCGGCTTGACGATGACCGGATTGCCAGTCGACAGGCTCGCAAAAAGTGCAGGATAGGCATGCCAGGTGGGCTGGGTGGCGCAACCGATGACCAGTGATACGCCGAGCGGGGCAACCATGTAGCGCTTCTCCAGGCGTTGGCTGACATTGCGCTGCCACGCTGCCTGGGCGGGAATCTGGGTCATGACACGATATGACCAGGCCAGGGCTTCCAGCCCGCGTGCCTGCGCCCGCGGACCGCCGGTGAGAAAGGCGAGCCCCAGGCTCTGGCCGGTGGTATGCATGAGCGCATATGCCATTTCGGCGCTGCCGGCATTGAGGCGGGCGAGAATTTCGAGACAGACTCCGGTGCGCGTCTCGATGCCGGCACGCACCCAGGGCAGCATCGCCGCCTTGGCTGCGGCAATCAGCCCTTCCGGGCTGCAGCGCGGATAGCTTATGTTCAGCGACAGGCCATAGGGCGATGCTTCGCCGCCGCAGCGCCCGTCCACCCCGGGCTGATCGAGATAGAACTGCGCATGGCGATAGGCCTCGAATGCCGTCAAGCCATCCTCCAGCGCCATCTCGCCATAGCTGCGCGGGTTCTCGGCATAAGGCGACCAGTGGGTACGACAGGCAATCGCGGCCTGGGCATGGTCGAGCAGTACGCGATGGTTGTCGAACAGGGAATGGGCCATGGCGGTCTCCGGAATTGGCAGCATGATAGAGTTCGCATGCTCATTGTATTGTTGTATTGCTTGTCGCGCTGCCACCTTTTTTCCATCACCCGGGGAGATGAAAACATGCAGACATGCTGTTCAGGCACCCCACGCAATACGCCATCCCTGCCATGAGCACTATCGCCCCTGCAGCACAGGCCACCTTTGGCGGCGGCTGTTTCTGGTGTGTCGAGGCGGCACTCAAGCTTCTCGATGGAGTAATCGCGGTCACCTCCGGCTATTCCGGCGGCGCGGTCGAAAAGCCGACTTACCAGCAAATTTGCACTGGCGACACCGGCCATGCCGAAGTGGTGCGCGTCGAATTCGATCCATCCATCATCGACTATCGCACCCTGCTGACGGCCTTTTTCACCATCCATGATCCGACGACGCTGAACCGCCAGGGTAATGATTTCGGCAGCCAATACCGCTCCGTGGTATTCAGCCATTCACCGCAACAGGCGGAAACGGCACAAGCATTGATCAAGGAACTCGACGCGGCAAACCTCTGGCCGGCCCCGATCGTGACCGCCGTCCTGCCAGCGCCGACTTTCTGGCCGGCCGAGGAATATCACCAGGATTACTTTGCCCGCAACCCCACCCAGGGCTATTGCCAGGCCGTTGTTTCACCCAAGGTGGCAAAGCTGCGCCAGCGTTTTGCGGCGCGGCTAAAAAACAGTTGAGGACGCCTATTCCCGCTGTTTTCTGGGTATTGGGGTGAACGCAGACCGGCAGAATGCTCGCATCTGGCATTTTCTTCCGGGGTTTCATTGTCTTGACCAATTTTGCGTGCTACCTGAGAACCGCTGTCCTGACCTGTCTGGTCATGGCAGCGCCGCAACTTGTTGCCGCCCAGGGGCAAGCGCCTGCCGATCCGGCGCAACTCAATGTCAGCCGCACCACACCGGACGAACTTGATGACCCGTTGCGGGCATGGTTCAAGGAACAGGACAACGTGCTCGACGGCATTCTGCTGCGGCTGTCGCGCATCGAGGCCCTGGTCAGGGATATCCACCGGCTGGTACAGCAGATCCCAACTCCATCTGCCTCGCCGGCGCCCATGCCGCAAACCGCACCAACTCCAGTCTCAATTCCCGCTGCCACCGGTGATGAAACCAACACAGGCATTCTGGCTCTCCTGGAAAACCGGGAAGTCCAGTTGGCCGGTGCCGGACTGCTGCTATTGCTGATTCTGCTGCTCTGGTCGCGTCACCGCACAGCCGCCAAGCTGCGCACGTCGCGGGCCGTGGACGTCAAACCAGTTGCTGCGGACATCCCGCCCCCTGCGCCACTACAGCCCGCAGCAGCAAAAAGCCAGCCGGCGCTGGCCGAAGATACCCTGACCGACCTGACCTTTTCAGAGCCGGTCCCGGTCAAACGACCCACCGAAGCGAGCAGGGGCAACGGGACGGCACAATCAAACGATCAGGCACTGGAGCTTGCCGAGATCATGCTGGCCATGGGTCTGGGGCAAGGTGCAGCACAAACCCTGACCGAGCAGATCCAGAAAGAACCCAAGCCGGCACTGCGCAATTGGTTGAAGTTGCTGGAAATCTATCGCCAAAATGGGCAACAGGATGAGTTCGAGCGCTCAGCCGAAGAGTTGCGGCAGGTTTTCAACGTCTTGCCCGAGAATTGGCAGGTTCAACCCGAGGTGCAGCGCAGCATCGAGGACTACCCGCACATTGCCGCGCGCTTATGTGAGCTTTGGGGCAAACCCGCTTGTACCGGCTATCTCGGCAACTTGCTCAACGACAATCGCGACGGCGTCCGCACCGGCTTCCCGCAAACAGTGGCTGAGGAATTATTGCTGCTGATGGCCATGTTGACCGATGAAGGAACCGTCGAACAGACCGCTGCTCCAATCAAGGCCCGCAAGCGCACCTGAAGACTGGCACTGACTGTCAGGCAATCGGTTACACGGGGTTGTCGAGCTCGACATAATCGCAGACCATGTCGAAGCGCTCGGCCAGATGCCGCCCCAGCGCCATCACCCCATAACGCTCGGTGGCATGATGTCCGGCCGCGAGATAAGGCACGCCCGACTCCCGCGCCAGATGCACTGTATTTTCCGAAATTTCGCCGCTGACATACAGATCGGCACCAGCCAGAATGGCCTGCTCGAAATAACTCTGGGCACCACCGGTGCACCAGGCCACCGTCTTCACGATACGCCGGCCATCGCCCACCAGAAGCGGGGTACGCCCCAACACCTGCCCGACCTGCACCGCCAGGTCGTCGGCCAAAGTCGGCGCTGGCGGGACAAAGTGCCCCGCAGCGGGTATGAAATGCCCCGCAGCGGGTACGGCGCTGGCAGGAACGCCGAGAAAGCCGACGTCCTGTTCGGCAAACCTGCCAGTCACGGTCCAGCCCAGCCGTCTGGCCAGTTGGGCATTATTGCCAAGTTCGCCGTGCACATCGAGGGGCAGGTGATAGGCAAACAGATTGATGTCATGCGCCAGCAAGGCCTGCAAGCGACGCTTGCGAAAACCGGTGACCCGACCATCCTCGTTCTTCCAGAACCAGCCGTGATGCACCAGGATCGCATCGGCACCGTATTCCAGCGCCGTGTCGATCAATGCCTGGCTGGCGGTTACGCCACAGACGATGCGCCGCACCTCGGCACGGCCTTCCACTTGCAGCCCGTTTGGGCAATAATCCCGAAGTCGCGCCACCTCCAGCAAATCCTCAAGATAGGCGCATAATTCGTCACGCAGCATCCTTCCACTCCTTCCCGGCAAGTTCATACGTCCATGAATAGATTGTGGCTCATTTTTGCCCAGGCCGTGACTGTCAGTGTCGCCGCATTGTTCGTGATCCAGACCCTCAAACCGGAGTGGCTGCCCGTGCGCCCGCTTGATCTGGCCAGCCCGGCGGTGATTTCCGTCCAGCCGGCGACTCCCGCTGGCGAGACGCGCAAGGTGGTCACCTTCGCCGATGCTGCCCAGGAAGCGCTTCCCGCAGTCGTACACATCTTCACCAGCCAGGAAGTGCGGCGCCACCCTTTCATCAACGACCCGGTGTTCCGCCATTTTTTTGGCGACCGTTTCGGGCCGGATAGCCAGCGCCAGTCAGGACTGGGCAGCGGTGTCGTCGTTTCGGCCGACGGCCTGGTGCTGACCAACAACCATGTCGTCGAATCGGCCGACGAAATCGAAGTCGCCTTTTACGATGGCCGCAAGACCAAGGCCCGACTGGTCGGCGCCGATCCCGAATCGGATCTGGCTGTCCTCAAGGTCATCACCGACACGCCGCTATCCCCGATCACCCTCGCCCCCCCTGAATCGCTGCGCATCGGCGATGTCGTGCTCGCCATCGGCAACCCCTTTGGCGTCGGCCAGACTGTCACCTCCGGCATCGTCTCGGCGCTGGGTCGCACCCATCTCGGCATCAATACTTTCGAGAATTTCATCCAGACCGATGCCGCCATCAATCCGGGCAATTCTGGCGGCGCCCTGGTAGACACCAACGGTCGCCTGGTTGGCATCAACACCGCCATCTACTCGCAAAGCGGCGGATCGATGGGTATCGGCTTTGCCATTCCGGTATCACTGGCAAAAAGCGTGATGGAGCAGATCATCAAGACCGGTTCGGTTACGCGCGGCTGGATCGGCGTCGAAGTCCAGGACCTGACCCCGGAACTGTCTGAATCTTTCGGCGTAAAACTTGGCCAAGGCGCCCTGATCGCCGGCGTTATGCGCAACAGCCCGGCCGACAAGGCGGGCATCAAGCCCGGGGACGTGCTGCTGGCTGTGGGTGGCCAGCCAGTCAAGGATGCTCAAGTGATGCTCGACCTGATCGCCGCGCTGACGCCCGGCATGCCGGCCCGCTTCACGCTCGTCCGCACGGGGAAATCTCAGGATGTCACCGTGACCATCGGCAGGCGGCCAAAGCCACCGCGTTAACGCTCGGAGTTTGCCGACGACTCTGCCGGGGCACCATCAGCTTCGCCGTTCATGTCCGTTTCGGCAGGGGCACGGTAGGCGCCATCATCGGCACGGGAGGACTTGCCGATCATCTGCGCCATGAGGATGCCCAGTTCGTAAAGCAGCCACATCGGCACCGCCAGCATGAATTGGGAAAGCACGTCGGGCGGGGTGAAAATAGCGCCGGCAATGAACGCGCCGACAATGAAATAGGGGCGGATTTCCTTCAGCTTCTCGACAGTCACCAACCCTACCCGCACCAGCACGATCACTACCACCGGCACTTCGAAGGTGACACCAAAAGCCATGAAGGTGGTCAGGACGAAGGAAAGATATTTCTCGATATCCGTCATTACTGCCACCCCTTCCGGGGCGAAAGTATTGATGAAGGCGAACACCGTCGGGAAAACAATGAAGTAGGCAAAGGACATGCCGATGAAGAACAGCAAGACACTGGCAAACAGCAGCGGTATCGCGAGTTTCTTCTCGTGGGCATACAGGCCCGGTGCGACAAAGGACCAGGCTTGATACAGCACATACGGCAGCGCGATCAGGAACGACACCATCATGGTGACCTTGATCGGCACGAAAAAGGCGCCGACCACATCGGTGGCAATCATTGATCCGCCTTCAGGCAAGGCGGCGAGCATGGGTGCCGCCAGCAGCGTGTAGATGTCCCGCGCCCAATGGACGAGGCCGAGAAAAATCACCAGCATTACCACCAGGGTGCGGATCAACCGGTCGCGCAGTTCGACCAGATGGGAAATAAAACTCTCTTCGCGCGCTTCCATCAGGCAGGGGGCGGATTGCGTGTGGATGGCTCGCCAGAAGCAATGACAGCCGGAAGCGCCGTAGCTTTGTCAGCAGTAGTTTCAGCGGCAGTGGTTTCGCCGGGAGGCATGATCGATTGATGCAGTGAGGTCTCGGTCTGCCTCATCTGCTCATTGACCCGGTTTTCCATGTCGTACGCCTGTGCGGCCATGTCGGCTTGCATTTTTTTCAGTTCGTCAAGCTGCATTTCGCGCTTGATGTCCGCCTTGACGTCGCCAACGTAACGTTGCAGACGCCCCAACAGATGGCCGACCGTGCGCGCAACCTTGGGCATGCGCTCAGGACCGATGACGATCAACCCGACCAGGGCGATCAGCATTAATTCGCTAAAACCGATGTCGAACACGGCGGGTTATTCGCTCATGGAACTGGTTTTTGGAAAGCTCACCAAGGTGCCCGCCCCCTTGCCAACATGTTGGGGGCAGCCATGCAAGGGCCATTACCACTCTTCTTCTGGGTATTTGGCCCAGCCAGGCTATGATTTTGTCTGCTCCTTGCGGGCCTCGCCCTCGACGGTGGTACCCGTCTTGGTACCTGCCTGGTCCTCGACCTGTTTTTTGGCTGCGGCACCGGTATCCATGCCTTCCTTGAAATCCTTGACCGCACCGCCCAGATCCTGGCCGATATTGCGCAGTTTCTTGGTACCGAACACCAACATGACGATGACCAGCACGACCAGCCAATGCCAAATACTCCATGCACCCATCAGATTCTCCTCGATTTATGTGTTGCGCGGCAACATATGGCCTAGTTGATCCGGTCCGCCGACGATATGTACGTGAAGATGATACACCTCTTGCCGACCGACCCGCCCGGTGTTGATAATAGTGCGAAAGCCATCGGTCAGACCCTGGCTTTTCGCCAACTCGCCCAGCTTGGCAAGCAGTTTGCCCAGTACCGGCGCATGGCCGGCATTAGCATCGGCCAATGAGGCGATGTGCTGTTTGGGAACCACCATGAAATGCACCGGAGCCATCGGATGGATATCGTGGAAAGCAAAAAGTTCGTCGTCTTCGTAGATTTTCTTGCAGGGAATATCGCCGGCAATAATCTTGCAAAATATGCAGTCGCTCATATCACCTCCCCCGGCTGGCCTTTTCGTCGATCCCGGAAATTCCCTCGCGGCGCCGAAATTCGACCATGATGTCATCGACACCGATGTCGAAATGGGTGAGCAACACCAGGCTATGGAACCACAGGTCGCAGGTTTCCCGCACCAGATGCAAGCGATCAGCATCCTTGGCCGCCATGATGACCTCGGCAGCCTCCTCGGCCACCTTCTTGCACATGGTATCGGTGCCCTTCGCATACAGGCTGGCCACATAGGAGGAACCAGGCGCCGCGCCCTTGCGTTCAATCAGGGTTTCCTGAATGCGGCGAATGACTTCGAGATCAATCATGGGTGATTCCCTTTGCAGGCTTACCGCCGTTTCGTGGCGGGCGGGCGGAGACTTACTTGTAAATTTCCCTGGGGTCCTTCAGGACCGGTTCGACATCCTGCCAGCAGTCTTTTTCAAGTTTGTGGAAAAAGCAACTGCGTCGACCCGTGTGACAGGCAATGCCGCCCGTCTGTTCGATCTTGAGCAGGACAACATCACTGTCGCAATCGGTGCGAATCTCGAGAACCTTCTGGGTATGGCCGGATTCTTCACCCTTGTGCCATAACTTCCGGCGCGATCGCGACCAATAAACCGCATGGCCAAGCTCGGCAGTTTTCGCCAGCGCCTCGCGATTCATCCAGGCAAACATCAGAATCTCACCGGTTTGCGCATCCTGGGCAATCGCGGGGACCAGGCCCTGCTCATCCCATTTCACTTCATTCAGCCATTTGGTCATAAACGTACTTGAATCCCCTGTGTGCGCATGAATTCCTTGGCCTGCCGCACGGTGTATTCGCCGTAATGGAAAATGCTGGCGGCCAGCACGGCGTCGGCACGCCCCTCGGTCACGCCGTCGGCAAGATGCTGCAGGTTGCCGACCCCGCCGCTGGCAATCACCGGGATCGCGACAGCCTCGGCTACCGCCCGTGTCAAACTGAGATCAAAACCGTTCCTGGTGCCGTCGCGATCCATGCTGGTCAGCAGGATTTCCCCGGCACCCAGTTCGGCCACCTTGCGGGCCCAGTCAATGGCATCGAGTTGCGTGTTGTTGCGTCCGCCATGGGTGAAAACCTCCCACTTGCCCGGGTTGGTCTGCTTGGCGTCGATGGCAACGACAATGCACTGGCTGCCGACCTTGGCGGCAGCATCGGCCACCAACTGCGGATTCTGCACGGCGGCTGTGTTCATGCCGACCTTGTCGGCGCCGGCATTCAGCAGGCGGCGGACATCTTCGACCTTGCGCACGCCCCCGCCGACCGTCAAGGGAATGAAGACCTCGGAGGCGACCGCCTCGACGATGTGCAGGATGATGTCGCGGGCGTCGGAACTGGCCGTGATATCGAGAAAGGTAATCTCGTCGGCACCCTGCTCGTCATAGCGCCGCGCAATTTCGACCGGATCGCCGGCATCGCGCAGGGCAACAAAATTGACACCCTTGACGACCCGTCCGGCATTGACATCGAGGCAGGGAATGATGCGTTTGGCAAGCATATGACTGGCGATGGGGTTATTGGCTGTTGGCGCACTTGTCCGCTTCGGCCTGTGCCATGCGGAAATCCAGCTTGCCTTCGTAAATCGCGCGTCCGGTGATGGCGCCCATGATGCCCTCATCGGCGACGGCACACAGCGCCTTGACGTCGTCCAGGCTGGCGATGCCGCCGCTGGCGATGACCGGAATCCGCAGTGCCTGCGCGAGTTTCACGGTCGCCTCGACATTCACGCCGGAAAGCATGCCATCACGACCGATGTCGGTATAAATGATGCCTTCAACACCATAGTCCTCGAATTTTTTGGCCAGGTCGATCACGTCGTGGCCGGTCATTTTCGACCAGCCATCGACCGCCACCTTGCCGTCCTTGGCATCCAGCCCGACGATGATGTGGCCGGGGAAGGCGGTGCAGGCATCGTGAAGGAAACCTGGATTCTTGACCGCTGCCGTGCCAATGATGACGTAAGTGATGCCATCGTCGAGGCAGCGCTCGATCGTGTCGAGGTCGCGGATTCCGCCGCCCAGTTGCACCGGAATTTCCTCGCCGACCTCTTTCAGAATCGTCTTGATTGCCGACTCATTCTTCGGTTTGCCGGCAAAGGCCCCGTTCAGGTCGACCAGATGCAGGCGGCGCGCCCCCTGTTCGATCCAGTGGCGCGCCATGGCACCAGGATTTTCGGAAAACACCGTGGCATCGTCCATCGCCCCTTGTTTGAGGCGCACACAATGCCCATCTTTCAGATCAATCGCGGGAATTATCAGCATGGGAGTCAATATTCTATCGGGATACGCGGTTTCAGAGAAGGCATGCTGCCAACCTTAACAGGCATCATGCCGTAACCAAAATCAGGGTTGCCAGCGCATGAAGTTACCCAGCAGACGGAGGCCGTCAGCCGCGCTTTTTTCGGGATGGAACTGGACAGCGAAGATGTTAGCGCGTGCCACGGCACTGGTAAAGGGAATGCCATGGAGCGTCGAACCGGCAATCAAATCGTCCTTGGCCGGTTCAACGTAATAACTATGTACGAAATAGAAGCGCGCGCTGTCGGCAATGCCTCTCCAGAGCGGGTGACTGATGGCCTGGTGCACCTCATTCCAGCCCATGTGCGGCACCTTGAGTCGCACACCGGCTTCATCCTGCATTTCCTCTTCCGGGAAATGGTGCACCTGTCCCGGGAAAATCCCCAAGCCTGTGACATTGCCTTCATCGCTGTGCTCGAAAAGCATTTGCAAGCCAATGCAGATGCCCAGGAAGGGCTTGGCTGAAGCCGCATGAGTCACGGCCGCATCCAGTCCACGCGCGCGGAGTTCACGCATGCAATCGGGCATTGCGCCCTGACCGGGTACGATGACCCGGTCGGCACCAGCGAGTGCGGCAGGGTCGGCGGTGACCACTACCTGGTAATCGGGGGCAACATGTTCGACGGCCTTGGCCACCGAACGCAGATTGCCCATGCCGTAATCGACGATCGCGACAGTTTTCATCTGGAATTCATTTAATGTTGTTACGGTGCCGCCAATCCGGTCAGAGGCTGCCTTTTGTCGAGGGCACGGCATCGCCGAGGCGCGGGTCGGTCGTAATGGCCATGCGCAACGCCCGGGCAAATGCCTTGAACACGGTTTCGGCCTGGTGGTGTGCGTTGTCACCCCGCAAATTGTCGATATGCACGGTGATGGCGGCGTGGTTGACGATGGCCTGGAAGAATTCCCGGAACAGGTCGACATCGAACTCGCCAATGCGCGCACGGGCGAACTCGACGTTGAAAGACAGGCCGGGGCGACCGGAAAGATCGACCACGACGCGCGACAGCGCCTCGTCGAGCGGCACATAGGCATGCCCGTAGCGAGTCAGCCCTTTTTTGTCGCCCAGCGCTTGCGCCAGCGCCTGGCCCAGCGTGATGCCGACATCCTCGACAGTGTGATGCGCGTCGATATGCAGGTCGCCACGGGCATCGACCTGCAAGTCGATCAAGCCATGCCGGGCAATCTGATCGAGCATGTGATCGAAGAAGCCGATACCGGTCGCCAGTTGCGACTTGCCGGTGCCGGCCAGGTCAAGCTTGACGCGAACCTGCGTTTCCAGCGTGGTTCGGTTTACGTCTGCGGTGCGGAGCGAAGTGGCCATCGGAGGTTGGGAGGTTGCGACTAAGTTAGCAAACGAGCCCATGATACCATTTCGCTCCGCTTGCAACCCTTACCGCCAAACCCTTGCCATGAGCCGATTCTGGAGCGCAACCGTCCGCGCCTTGCAGCCCTACATACCGGGCGAACAACCCAAACTGCCCAATCTCGTCAAGCTCAATACCAACGAGAATCCGTATGGTCCGAGCCCACGTGCCCTGGAGGCTTTGCGCGGTGAGATCAACGGTTCTTTGCGACTGTATCCAGACCCGGAAAGTACCCGGCTGCGCGAGGCCATCGCGACCTTTTTCGGCAATCTGGCACCCAGTCAGATCTTCATCGGCAATGGCTCGGACGAGGTGCTGGCGCACGCCTTTCTGGCCCTGCTGAAGCACGACTTGCCGATCCTGTTTCCCGATATCACCTACAGTTTCTATCCGGTCTATTGCCGACTCTACGGCATCGACTATCAGACCGTCCCGCTCGACGAGAACTTTGCCCTGCGGGTGGCCGATTATTCCCGGCCCAACGGCGGCATCATCTTTCCCAATCCGAACGCCCCGACCGGAAGTGCCCTGCCGCTCGGCGACATCGAGACATTGCTCAAGGCCAATCCGGATGCGGTGGTCATTGTCGACGAGGCCTACATCGACTTCGGTGGCGAATCGGCCGTGGCGCTGGTCAATCACTATCCCAACCTGCTGGTGGTGCACACCTTCTCCAAGTCACGTTCGCTAGCCGGACTGCGCGTCGGGTTCGCGGTCGGTCATGCCGATTTGATCGATGCCCTGCAGCGTGTCAAGAACAGCTTCAACTCCTATCCGCTCGACCGTCTGGCCAGCGTCGGTGCCACCGCCGCCATCGAAGATCGCGAATGGTTCGAGCAGACCCGGCAAGCGGTGATCCGCACCCGCACGGCATTGACCCGCGACCTGGAAGCGCTGGGGTTTGAAGTACTGCCTTCGGCGGCCAATTTCGTGTTCGCCCGCCATCCAAAACACGACGCCGAAAAGTCGGCGCTGGCGCTACGGCAGCGCGGCATCATCGTGCGGCACTTCAAGCTGCCGCGCATCGAACAGTTTTTACGGATTACCGTGGGAACCGACGAGCAGTGCGCGGCGCTGGCCAAGGCTTTTCGGGAAATACTGGAGAACCGCTGACCGGAACCACCAAGCTCGCCCAAACCCAGCCGGTCAGTGCCACGAACCAACGTTCGAAGCTTGAGGTGGCCATCCCTTGATTTCTTCAGGCAGCTTGGCGGTGCTTCTTCTCAACCGTTATTGAAAACGCCGCGTTGCTTGCTGATTTCCTCGCCAAGTAGTGCCGCAAACCTTTGCGCCGCGGGCTGGATTTCTCCGGATGCATGGCACGCGGCAATCCGGGCAAAAGGCAGCTTTGGCAACCCTGCCGCGACCTCGACCATCCCCGCGATCAACAGACTACGCGGCAGTGCGGTGATTCCCAAGCCACAACGGACGGCGTGCCGCAAACCGGTCGTGCTACTGCCGCTATAGGTCAGTTGCCAAGCCAGTCCGGCCTTGGCCAACGCGCCGGTCGCCGCGATGCGGAATGCGCAGTTCTGGCCGAACAGAGCAAGTGGGACCGGTTTCGGCAGGTCCGCCGCATAAGATTCCCCCGCCATCCAGACCAGAGGCTCCTGCCAAACCGGCGCCGCAGCAGCGGGAATCGATCTGTCGCAGTGCTTGAACAGGATCGGCGATCTTCTGGCAAAGCGCCGCGAAGTCACCTCGGTGCTGGTCGAGTCGGTCGCCAGCGACGGCTGGTGCATCAATGGCGAGCCGCCAGCCGACGCCCGGACGACGCCGGTGCATGTCGAAATCCTTATCACGGCGGGCACCAACAGCAGTGCGGAGAAGTCGCGGATGATCGCTGCGATGCATGCGCTGCTTGGCGAGGAACTCGGCGCTCTGCCGGCGGCAAGCTATGTGGTGATTCACGAACTGCCCGCCACCGATTGGGGCTATGCGGGCTGCACGCAGGCCGCACGGCATCAGGCCGACGGCGGCATGTAGCCGAGGCCGACTACATGCCGCACCTCCTGCTCCCACTGCTGTTTGTCACCCTCTATGGCGCCGGCTTTGTCGGCGCCAAGCTTGGGCTGCCGCATGCCGAACCATTCATTTTCCTGGCACTCCGTTTCTCGTTGGCAGCGGCGATTCTCGGCCTGATCGCATGGTTTTTGGGTTCGCCCTGGCCAGGCAATCGCCGCGAACTCCTGCATATTGCCGGCGCAGGGATGTTGACCATCGGCGTGTTCTCGGCCGGCGTGTTCTACAGCATCGCCCTGGGCGTGCCACCGGCCGTCTCAGCATTGATCATCGCCCTGCACCCAATACTCGTTGCCCTCGGTGCGGGGGCGCTGCTCGGCGAGCGGGTGAGCGCACGACAATGGGTCGGCCTTCTTCTGGGGCTGATCGGGGTTTATCTCGTCCTGCGCGAGCGCCTGCTCGTCGCCCCCGGCTATATGCAGGCAGCGCTGTTGTCGGTGATCGGCTTGATCGGTTTATCGTCCGGCAATCTCTATCAGAAAGCCCGCTGCATGAAGATGAACGTCTTCTCGGGCGGAGCGATCCAGTGTGCGGTCTGCGCCCTGACAATGGTCATCGGCGCGGCGCTTGTCGAGTCCGGCGACGTGCACGGGACAACGGAATTCGTCATCGCGCTATTCTGGATGACCGTGATCGTTTCGGTCGGGGCGGTGAGCATTCTCTATGTGATGATTCGTCGCGGTGAAGTCAGTCGAGTCGCCAGCATTTTCTACCTTGTGCCGGTTTCCGCCGCAATCACTGCATTCGCCTTGTTTGGTCAAACAATCGATGCGTCCGCCGCGGCCGGGATTGGCGTGGCCGCGATCGGAGTTTTCCTCGTTTCGGTCCGGGGCGTCCCCATGCTATCCAGGCGTGCTTGACGCCCAAGCCGGATGAGCCGGAGTGATCAGCCGCTTCACTTGATCCGCAGTTCTGCCGCGCGGGCGTGCGCCGTCAAGCCTTCGCCGTGCGCCAGGGTGGCGGCGATGGGCCCCAGCGTCTGGGCGCCTGCTTTCGAAACCTCGATGATGCTTGAGCGTTTCTGGAAGTCGTAGACCCCCAGGGGCGACGAGAAACGCGCACTGCGCGAGGTCGGCAACACATGGTTCGGGCCGGCACAATAATCGCCGAGCGACTCCGAGGTATGGTGCCCCAAAAAGATCGCACCGGCATGGCGAATCTTGTCGACCAGCGCGCGTGGATTCTCGACTGACAACTCCAGATGCTCGGGCGCAATGCGGTTGGCGATGGTGCAGGCCTCGGCCAGATCGGTGACCTGGATCAGGGCACCGCGCCCGCCGAGCGACGCGGCGATCACTCCGCGGCGCGGCATGGTCGGCAACAATTTTTCGATGCTGACTGCCACGCGGTCGATATATGCGGCATCTGGACAGAGCAGGATGGCCTGCGCCAGTTCGTCGTGCTCGGCCTGGGCAAACAGGTCGATGGCGGTCCAGTCCGGGTCGCCCGAGCCATCGGCGATTACCAGCACCTCGGAAGGCCCGGCCACCATGTCGATGCCGACCGTCCCGAAGACCCGGCGCTTGGCGCTGGCAACATAGGCATTGCCCGGACCGACGATCTTGTCGACCTGCGGAATGGTCTGTGTGCCATAGGCCAGCGCAGCCACGGCCTGGGCGCCACCAATGGTGAACACCCGGTCAACACCGGCGAGGTGCGCAGCTGCCAGCACCAGCGCATTTTTCACGCCTCCCGGCATGGGCACCACCATGATGAGTTCCCTGACCCCCGCCACTTTGGCGGGGATGGCGTTCATCAGCACCGAACTGGGGTATGCGGCCTTGCCGCCCGGCACATACAGCCCGACGCGATCAAGCGCGGTGACCTTCTGACCCAGACGCGTGCCGTCGGCTTCGGTGTATTCCCAGGATTCGATTTTTTGCCGCTCATGGTAAATGCGAATGCGCTCGGCAGCCTGTTGCAGCGCCGCACGCTGATCGTGCGGCAGGTTGGCATGGGCGGCAGCAAGTTCGGCCAGCGGCAGCTCCAGTTCTGCCATGGTTGTGACAGTGAGCCTGTCGAAGCGCTGGGTGTATTCGAGTACGGCGGCATCGCCCAGCCGGCGCACATTCGCCAGCACTTCGGCAACCGTGCGCTCGATGGCTTCATCCGTCGAATTATCGAAGGCCAACAAGGCGTCGAGCGTCGACAGGAATTCTGGTTCGCGAGTGGAAAGGCGACGGATGGTCAGGCTCATGGAATAGCGCTCACTGAATAGCTGTTTCGATGGCATCGATGACCGGCTGCAGAGTGCCACGTTTCATTTTCAGGCTGGCCTGATTGACGATCAGGCGCGAGGAAATCGGCATGATGTCCTCGACCTCGACGAGATTGTTGGCACGCAGCGTGCCGCCACTGGAAACCAGGTCGACAATGGCATCGGCCAGACCGGCCAACGGTGCAAGTTCCATCGAGCCGTAGAGCTTGATCAGGTCGACATGCACGCCCTTGGCGGCAAAGTGCTCGCGGGCGGTGTTGATGTATTTGGTGGCAATGCGCAAACGGGCGCCGCGGCGCACCGCGGCGGCGTAATCGAAGCCGGCGGGCGTGGCCACGCACATGCGGCATTTCGCGATTTTCAGGTCGAGCGGCTGATAGAGGCCGGTGCCGCCATGCTCGATCAGCACGTCCTTGCCGGCGATGCCGAGATCGGCGGCGCCATACTGCACATAGGTCGGCACGTCCGAAGCGCGCACGATCACGACACGCACATCGGGACGGCTGGTGCCGATGATGAGCTTGCGCGAATTTTCGGGGTTTTCAAGAGGCACGATGCCTGCAGCAGCCAGCAGCGGCAAGGTTTCTTCGAATATGCGGCCCTTTGATAAAGCAATGGTGATCATGGTTTCATTTTACCCGCCGGACGTGAGCACCGATGGCCGCGAGCTTGGTTTCCATCTGTTCGTAACCGCGATCGAGGTGGTAGATGCGATCGACGCTGGTCTCGCCCTGCGCGGCCAGGCCGGCAATCACCAGGCTGGCCGAGGCGCGCAAATCGGTGGCCATCACCGTCGCGCCGTCGAGTTTTCCCACTCCCGTGACGAAGGCCGTGTTGCCATCGATCTTGATGTCGGCGCCCAGACGAATCAGTTCCACCGCATGCATGAAGCGGTTTTCGAAAATCGTCTCGCGCATGATGGCCGTGCCTTCGGCAACGGTGTTGATGGCCATGAACTGCGCCTGCATGTCGGTCGGGAAAGCCGGATAGGGCGCGGTGCGGATACTCACCGCTTTCAGGCGGGCTGGCGCTTTCAGGTTGATGGCGGCGCGCTCCAGGCTGATCTCGCAGCCGGCATCCATCAGCTTGTCGATCACCACGTCGAGATAACTGCTCGACGTGTTGGTGAGCCGGACCGCGCCGCCGGTGGCGGCCGCGGCACACAGATAGGTGCCGGTCTCGATGCGGTCGGGCATGATGCGATGCGTCGTGCCGGAAAGACGATCAACCCCCTGGATGCGGATGACGTCGGTGCCGGCGCCGGAAATGCGCGCGCCCATGGCGATCAGGCAATTGGCCAGATCCACCACTTCAGGCTCGCGTGCAGCGTTTTCGATCACCGATTCGCCATCGGCCAGGCACGCCGCCATCATCAGGTTTTCGGTACCGGTCACGGTCACCATGTCGGTGAACAGGCGGGCGCCTTTCAGTTTGCCTCCAGCCGCCGTGGTACGTGCGTGGACATAGCCCTGCTCGACGGTGATTTCCGCGCCCATCGCCTGCAGGCCGCGAATATGCTGGTCAACCGGCCGTGCGCCGATGGCGCAACCGCCGGGCAAGGACACACGCGCCTCGCCACAGCGCGCCGCCAGCGGCCCCAGCACCAGCACCGAAGCCCGCATGGTTTTGACCAGTTCATAGGGAGCAACCGGATTATTAAGCCCGGAGGCGTCCAGGGTAACCGAGGACGCCGTCCCGCCAGCGCCGACTTTCTCGCGACTGACCTTGACACCCATTTGCGCCAGCAACTGCAACATCGTGTCGATGTCGTGCAGGTCCGGCACATTGGTCAGCGTCAGCGGATCGCGGGTCAGCAGTGCTGCGCAGAGCAGCGGCAAGGCGGCATTCTTGGCGCCCGAGATGGCGATTTCACCCGCGAGTCGGGTGCCGCCTTCAATCAGCAGCTTATCCACGGGATGCGGCTTCCTCTGGTGTCAGGCATTGCATTGACAACGCGTGCAGCACTTCGGATTCGAAATGCTCCTTCAGCACGGCGTTGACGCGCTGCTGACGCTGGACGCGACTCAATCCTGTAAAGAGCGGACTGACGATCAACGCCTCGAAGTGCCGGCCATCGCCATTGACGGCAAGTTGGCTGCACTCAAGTCCAGCAGCAATCCAGTCCTCGATCTGTTTGGGGGTAAGCATTTATCAACTCCTTAATTTATATCCACTTTTCAACATCGCCAGGGTCAGTCCGGCGAGCACGGCAAAACTTGCGCCGGTCACCAGCAGGCTCAGCCAGGGTGACACATCCGAAATGCCGAAAAAGCCGTAGCGAAAACCGTCGATCATATAGAACACCGGATTCCAGTGCGAGAGCGATTGCCAGAAAGGCGGCAATGAATGGATTGAATAGAACACGCCCGACAGGAAGGTGAGCGGAACAATGATGAAGTTCTGGAACGCCGCCAGTTGGTCGTATTTGTCTGCCCAGATGCCGGCAATGATACCCAGTGTGCCCAGGATTGCGCCGCCGAGAACGGCAAAGACGACGATCCACAATGGCGCGACAAGCAGCGGGGTATCCCAGAACAAGGTCACGGCCAGCACACCCAGCCCGACGACAATGCCGCGCATTATCGCCGCCAGGACATACGCCAGCCAGAACTCACCGTATGAAATCGGCGGCAGCAGCACAAAAATGATGTTGCCCGTCACCTTTGATTGAATCAGTGATGAAGAACTGTTGGCGAAGGCATTCTGCAAGATTGACATCATCACCAACCCCGGCACCAGAAAGGCGGCGTAGCTGATCGAATCATAGACCTGCACATGGCCTTCAAGGACATGGGAAAATATCAGCAGATACAGAAGCGCGGTCAAAACCGGTGCGGCGATGGTCTGGAAGCTGACCTTCCAGAAACGCAGCACTTCCTTGTAGAACAGCGTACGGAAACCCGTCATGCTGCGTCCCGCTGCATCACGGCAAGAAAAGCCTCTTCTAGCTCCGGCTGGCCTATATTGATCTCGCTGATCGGGCTGTTCGCTTCACGCAACTGTGCCAGGATGGCCTCGACCTCGGCAAAATCAGCGAAGGACAGCACCCAGCAGCCGGCCTCCGCGACGGCGCGCGCGCGCAACGCCGCCGGCAATTCCCCGCCGGCAGCAAGCCGCAGGCGCAAACGATGCACGGAAAACTGTCGCAGCAGATTTGCCGTGGTATCGAGCGCGACGATCCGTCCCTGTTTCAGCATGGCAATGCGCTCACAGTAGCTTTCGGCCTCCTCGAGATAATGGGTGGTCAGCACGATGGTATGGCCCTCTTCATTGAGTCGGCGGATGAAGCGCCATAAGGTTTGCCGCAACTCGACATCGACACCCGCAGTCGGCTCGTCGAGCACGATCACCGGCGGTCGATGCACCAAAGCCTGTGCCACCAGCACGCGACGCTTCATGCCGCCAGACAGTGTGCGCATGCTGGCATCGGCTTTGCCCCCCAGATCAAGGGCCTCGATAATTTCGTCGATCCACGCTGTATTGTTGCGGATGCCGTAGTAACCCGACTGCATGCGCAAGGTTTCGCGCACCGTAAAAAACGGATCGAATACCAGTTCCTGCGGCACAACGCCCAGCAGGCGACGCGCCGACCGGTAAGCAGACTGGACATCGTAACCCATGACCGCGAGCGAGCCAGAATCGGCACGGACCAGACCGGCCAGGGCGGAAATCAGCGTGGTCTTGCCGGCGCCATTCGGGCCCAGCAGTCCGAAGAACTCGCCTTGTTCTATCTCGAGATCGATGCCGGCCAGCGCCTGCGTAGTACCAAAGCGCTTGGTAACGGAACTGATACGGATGGCTGGTGGCATGGCGGGGGGTCACGGCGGGCGCCCGCTACCCGGATTCAAGATAGTGGCAGCAACTCGGTGGCGCCGTAGACTTCTGCGAGACTGACCAGACTGCCGGGGGGATTGGCAACCCGCAGGGTCTTCCCTTGAGCACTGGCGGCACGCTGCCAGCCAAACAGGACAGCCAGGCCGGAAGAATCGACATCGGCTACCGCCATCAGGTCAATTACCGTCTCTGCACCAGTTGCAGCTTCACCAATCGCTGCCACACCATCGGCCAGCAATCCGGTGGCTGTTTCCAGCGTCATGTTTCCCGAGACAGCCAACCCGTCCCCGGCACGCTGTATTTGCGTGCTCATTTCGCCTTGGTGGAAATATCGGCAGTCTTGTTCTTTTCCTGCAGGGTGCGAATCAGGCCATCAATGCCGCCGGCGCGAATTTCCTGGGCGAAGGTGCTGCGGTAGTTGGTCACCAAACTGATGCCACCCACCTCGATGTCGTACACTTTCCAGGTTTTTCCATTTCTCTCAAGATAGTAGTCAAGCTGGACCGGTTTGCCGCCGGTCTGCTTGATTTCAGTACGGACCTTGGCGTCGGTGTCTGTCGCAGCCATCTTGAACGGCCTGAAGGAAATCTCCTGATCACGAAATTCGGTAAGCGCCTTGGAATAGGTGCGCACCAGGAGATCACGAAACTCTCCAGACAAAACTTTCAGCTGCTCCGGAGTCACTTGGCGCCCCTCGCGCCCCAAAGACAACAAGGTCATGCGCTGGAAATTGAAATGCGGCAGAACCTTGGCTTCAACCAGTTCCAGTGTTTTCTTGGTGTTGCCGGCCTGAATATCCTTGTCCTTGCGAACGATTTCCAGCACTTCATTCGTCACGTTCCTCACCAGCGTATCGGGCGCAACATCGGGGGCCACGGCGGAAGCTGCGGAACTCCCTGCAAACAAGCACGCTGCCAGCAATCCAATCAAATACTTCATCTTGTCTCTTTCAAAGCGGATTTCAGAAAATCAGTCGTTGGCTTCACGTGGCGCATTGCCGTCATAAACCAAGCTGCGACGACGCTGCAGATAACCGTCGCGAACATAGGAATATTTGTCCAGAGCCGCTTCTTCAATCACCTTGTCGGCAGGCAGCAGGTCTGCTCGCGTATCAATCAGGCGCAACGCCAGCAAGGCATTTCGGGTCGGCACATGGCTCACATTGGCAACCGGATCGACTGCCCCGTCGACCAGGAAACCGGCTGTATCGCGCACTGTACGGGGGCCGACGATTGGCAGCACCACATAGGCGCCATTACCCACGCCCCAGCGGCCAAAGGTCTGGCCGAAATCTTCCTCATGTTTTTCCAGTCCGGCCGGGGTGGCCACATCAAACAGGCCGAGAATACCAACCGTGCTGTTGATCAGGACGCGCCCCAGATCACTCACCGCCTGTTCCGGCTTGCCCTGCAACAGATTATTCACCCCGATGAACAAGTCTGCGAGGTTGCCAAAGAAATTCGTCACACCGGTACGCACCGGCGAGGGCAGCACGTAATCGTAGCCTTGGGCGACCGGCTTGATCACCACCGTATCGACCGCCTCGTTGAAACCATACATGGCGCGGTTGAAGCCTTCGATGGGATCCTTGGGGTTGCCCGAAGTGGCACAGCCGCCCAGCAAGCCTGCCAGAGCAACTACAAGTACCGCCGACCTTAGACGCTTTGCGGTTTGTGTCTGTTCCATGTCATTAGCCATTTATCACTTACCTTCGTCTTCAGATGCCTTGTTGAACATGAACTGGCTGATCAGCTTTTCCAGTACCACGGCAGATTGAGTCTTCTTCAATGTATCGCCAGCCTTGAGCATATCAGGATCGCCGCCGACCTCGAAACCCACATACTGCTCGCCCAGCAAACCCGAGGTGTTGATCGTGGCGAAAGTGTCACGCGGGAACTGGTAACGCTCGTCCACCTGCATCGACACCAGCGCCATGTAACTCTCCGGGTCGAAGCGTATCTCGCCGACGCGCCCGACCACGACCCCGGCGCTTTTCACCGGCGCACGGACCTTCAGGCCTCCGATGTTATCAAAGCGCGCTTGCAGGGAATATGTTTTCCCAATATCCGTGGAGCCCAGATTGGCCACCTTGAGTCCCAAAAACAACAGCGCTGCGAGGCCCATCGCAACAAACAGGCCCACCCAGAGATCGATTACGGCACGGTTCATCAGATTCCCCTGAACATGAATGCGGTCAATACAAAGTCAGCCGCCAAGATCGCCAATGAAGAGGTCACCACGGTACGCGTGGTGGCGCGCGACACGCCTTCGGCGGTCGGATCGGCGTCATACCCCTCGAAAACGGCGATCCAGGACACCAGAACACCAAACACAAAGCTTTTGATCACGCCATTCATGATGTCCTGGCGGAAATCGACGGCGGCCTGCATCTGCGACCAGAACGCGCCCTCATCCACGCCGATCAACTGCACACCGACCAGGTAACCGCCCAGCCCCCCCATCGCTGAAAACAGCGCGGCCAACATGGGCATCGAAATCACGCCGGCCCAAAAGCGCGGCGCAACGACGCGCGCGATGGGGCTGACGGCCATCATTTCCATGGCCGAGAGCTGTTCGGTGGCCTTCATCAAGCCAATCTCCGCGGTGATCGCCGATCCCGCCCGACTGGCAAACAGGAGCGCGGCAACCACCGGTCCCAATTCGCGCACCAGGGACAGCGCCACCAGCACGCCCAGCGCCTCCGAGGAGCCATACCGCTGCAGCGTGTCGTAACCCTGCAGGCCCAGCACCATGCCGACGAACATCCCCGACACCAGGATGATGATCAGGCTCAAAACACCGGTAAAGTAAATCTCGCGGATCGTCAGATGGAAGCGCTTCAGGGCCGTCCCGGAATACAGCACGGTCATCAGCAGAAAACGGCTGGCGAAACCCAGCCGCCACAGGCGGTCGGTGACCTGATGCCCGATCTGACGCAAGAGCTGTTGCATGCGGTTCATGACCACCACCGCCGCGGCTTGCTGGGCTGCTCCATCATTTCCTCGCCATAGGGTCGCGCCGGATACTGGAAAGGCACCGGGCCATCGGCCTCCCCCCAAACAAATTGATGAACATAAGGCGCCTGCGATTCCCTGATTTCATCGGCGGTGCCTTCGGCGACAATCTTGCCTTCGGAAACAAAATAAATGTAATCGACGATCTTCAACGACTCATGCACGTCGTGGGTCACGACGATGGAACTGGCGCCCAGCGCGTCATTCAGCGTACGGATCAATTCACCGATGATGGACAGCGAAATCGGATCGAGACCGGCGAAGGGCTCGTCGTACATGATCAACATCGGGTCGAGCGCGATTGCCCGCGCCAGGGCCACGCGCCGCGCCATGCCGCCCGACAGCTCGGCAGGCATCAGTTGGTGTGCGCCGCGCAAACCCACCGCGTGCAGCTTCATCAACACCAGATCGTGGATCATCGCTTCCGGCAGATCGGTGTGCTCGCGCATCTGGAAGGCGACGTTGTCGTACACGGACATATCGGTAAATAGCGCGCCGAACTGGAACAGCATGCCCATGCGCCGGCGCATCCGATACAGGCCGTCATCATCGAATTCATGCACCACCTGCCCGGCCACGCGCACTTCGCCCGCGGTCGGCCGCAACTGGCCGCCAATCAGGCGCAGGGTCGTGGTCTTGCCGCAGCCGGAGGGACCCATGATGGCGACCACCTTGCCGCGCGGAATCGTGATGTTGATTCCGGACAGGATCGAGCGGTTATCGTAGGCAAAGTTGAGGTCGCGAATCTGGACCAGGGGATCGGCGGGCACGGCGCTTATTATTCAACTCCAGGTTCAAAAGTACCGCGGTGACGGGGCAAGTGAAATTAAGCTGACGATTATACCCAAGCCTCCTGTCCATGCGATGTGCGGAGCATAATCTGCGGGCAAACACGCGCCCTGCTCCGCAATCCAAGTCAGGTCGCATCGGGTAATATCGGCCGCCATGAGCCTCTCCAGTGCCATTGCGGAAAAGCCAGCCCTGCTGATCGTCGATGACGATCCACTGATCGCCGACACGCTCGGCTATTACCTCGGGGCGGATTTCCAGGTCTTTACCGTCGGCAGCCGCGGCCAGGCGATCACGTGGTTGCAAAGCCGAGGGGCACCGCCGCCACTGGCCCTTGTCGATCTCGGCCTGCCCCCCACGCCACACCGGCCGCAGGAGGGCTTTCTGCTCATCAGCGAACTGCTGACGCGCGCGCCGGCGATCCGGATTGTCGTGCTGTCAGGCCAGAATGACGCGGCCAACGCCCGCCATGCACGCGCACTGGGGGCAGTCGATTTCATCGCCAAACCGGCGGCGCCCGAACGTTTGCGGGAAATGTTGCTGCATCTCCTCGACATCGAGCAGGCGCAAACCGCGGTTGCCGCCGCCGACACCGGAGTTGCCCTGCTGGGGGAGTCCCCGGCCATGAAAAATCTGCGCGCGCAACTCGGGCAATATGCCGACTCGCCCTTTCCGGTGTTGATCGAGGGCGAATCCGGCAGCGGCAAGGAACTGGCGGCGGCGGCCCTGCATGACCTGTCGCAGCGCAAGCGGCAGCCCTATCTGACGCTCAATTGCGCCGCAATCGCCCCAACTCTGGTCGAGCCGGCCCTCTTCGGCCACGCCAAGGGCGCTTTTACCGGCGCCATGGGCATGCGCACCGGTTATTTCGAGGGAGCGGGCGCGGGCACTTTATTGCTCGACGAGATCGGCGAATTGCCCCTCGAACTACAACCCAAGCTGTTGCGCGTACTCGAGAACGGTGAATATCAACGCGTCGGCGACACCCAGCCGCACCAGTCGCGGGCGCGCATCATCGCCGCCACCAATCGCGACCTGAAGCAGGAAGTGCGCGCCGGCCGTTTCCGGGCCGACCTCTATCACCGCCTGTCGGTATTCACGATCAGCGTGCCGCCGTTGCGCGCACTGGGTGACGACCGGCTGCGTCTGCTCGACCATTTTCGCCACCAGCTGGCCACGCAATTCAAACAGCCGTCCTTCGCGCTCACCCCGGAGGCCAAAGCGGCCTGGCTGGCCTATGAATTTCCGGGCAACGTGCGCGAACTGCGCAACATCGTCATTCGGCTGGCCACACGCTTTGCGGGCCAGACCGTTTCCGCCGCCGTCCTGGCCGAAGAGTTCGACCCCGGAGAACCAGGCGGCGCGCCGGCCGCGGACAGTCAACCTCCAACGTTGCCGACATTGCCAATCCTGCCAGCGTCAATCTCGAGTGATCGCGAAACCTTGATCGAAATCGCCGGCACCCATCTGCGCGGCAACGCCGGCTTCGATCTCAACGCCAACCTGCTGCGCTGGGAAGATGCCTACATTGAAGCGGCCCGGCGCCAGGCGAACGGCAACATCAGCCAGGCCGCCCGCCTGCTGGGCATCAACCGCACGACGCTGTATAACCGGCTGGACGCACTGGCCCGCGAACGCGCGAACGGCGCGCCGCCCCACGCGCCCACCGCTGATCCGCTGAAATAAAACAGCCATGTACCTGGAACACTACGGCCTCGGCGAAGCTCCCTTCCGCATCACCCCGCACACCGATTTTTTCTTTGCCGGCGCCAATCGCGGCGCCACCCTCGAAGCGCTGCTCTACGCCATCACCCACGACGAAGGCATCGTCAAGGTCAGCGGCGAGGTCGGCAGTGGCAAGACCATGCTGTGCCGGGTATTGATGGAACGCCTGCCCGAGCAGGTGGTCACCATTTATCTGGCCAACCCCGCGCTCTCGCGCGAAGACATTCTTTACGCCCTCGCCGATGAACTGGCGATCACCGTTGCCGAACACAGCCGCGCCAGCACGGTCATCCGCGCCTTGCAGGATAAACTCGTCGCGCTCTATGCCGCCGGCCAGCAGGTCGTCGTCCTGATCGACGAAGCGCACGCCATGCCGAACGAGACGCTGGAAGCAATCCGCCTGCTGTCGAATCTGGAGTCAAACCGGCATAAATTGCTACAGCTCGTGCTGTTCGGCCAACCCGAAATCAACGCCACCCTGGCGCGCTCCGACATGCGCCAGTTGCGTGATCGGATTACTCACAATTTCGGTCTCGAACCGCTGGTGCAGGACGACATCGCCCAATACCTGGATTTCCGCATGCACGCCGCCGGCTACCGGGGGCCCGGCATCTTCGCCCCGGCTGCCATCAAGCTGATCACTACCGCGTCGCAGGGACTCACCCGCCGCATCAACATCCTCGCCGACAAGGCGCTCCTGGCGGCCTTTGCCGCGGGGGGGCATCAGATCGGTGCAAAAGAAGTCCGGGCGGCGATTCGGGATTCCGAGTTTGCCAAGCATCCCGCGCCGGGCACGGTTCCGCGGCCCTGGTACGCGTTCGCCGCGGCAGTCGGCGGCGCAATCGCCATGCTGGCCGGCGTGACCTTCTGGCGCCTGGTCGAGCAGCCCGCCGCGGCACCGCCCCCGACCATCCTGCCCCAGGCGGAGCAAACCGAAGCTCCCCGCACAGCGGAACAACCGCCACAGCCGCAGCCCGGCCGACCTGGCATGCCAGCGCCGCAGCCACCGACGCACCCCCCGCCGCCCCGGCTGGAAAAATTGCTGGCGGAAAGCCAGCCCTGGCTGGACACCGCCCCGCAACACCGGTGGTTTTTGCAACTGCTCACCACTACGGCGGCCCATCCCGAACTGGTCGAAGCCTTTTTAGTCAGGGCGCATAGCGGCGGAGCAGAGACAGCCAAGTTGCGGGTTTACCACTCCAGCCTGAGCGGCGCGGCCCGCTACGGTGTAATCTACGGCGACTATGCTTCTCGCAATGATGCCATTGACGATTTAAGGAACCTGCCCCCGGCACTCAGGACCCACGACCCCTACGCCCGGCAGGTCATCCAGTTGAGATCAACCAACCACGGGCTCGATCAAAAATGAACCGTATGTTTTTCAATCGGTTACATTCGGATTCTTGCATGTTATGCTCGATCCGATTGTCAATTTTGCTGATTGCCAAATGCTCATGAACAGATTCTTCCTCATCCCGACGCTGCTCTTGTTTGTCACTGCCTGCAGCAATGCTCCCGTCCAGGCACCGGGCAGCGGTCATTTACGCGCCGAAAAAGTCGGCGCTGGCGATACGGCGGCAAGCATTCCGGCCCCGGTCCAGCAGATGCTGGCACTGCCGAAACCCAAGGCCGCGCCCAAGGTCGAGACCTACAGCGTTGTCGTCAATAACGTGCGGGTGCAGGAATTACTCTTTGCCCTCGCCCGCGATGCCAAGCTCAACGTCGACATCCACCCCGGCATCGAAGGGGTGGTGACACTGAACGCCATCGACCAGACCCTGCAACAACTGCTGACCCGCATCGCCAAACAGGTCGATGTGCGCTGGGAACTTGATGGACCAAATCTGTCCGTCATGCCGGATTCGCCCTTTCTGAGAAACTACCGGGTCGACTACGTCAACATGTCGCGCGACGTGTCCGGCACTGTGGCGATCAACACCCAGATCGCTTCGGCGAGCATGGCCGCGACGGCCGGCGGTGGCACGGCGAGCGGCGGCAATAATTCTTCAACCACCGTCACCAGCAAAGCCAAGAACAACTTCTGGGAGTCGCTCGAAAAGAACCTCAAGGACATCCTGCGCGAAACAGACAAAATCCTGCCCGAAGGCTCCAGCGAAACCGTTGTGGAACGACAGGATGAACAAGCGACGACCGGCACGGGCGCGCCCCAGCCAGCGACAGCGGGGCGCGGCGTCATTGCAGCACAGAATCTGGCGGCCAGCCCGAACCCGGCGGCTTTTCAGCAAAGTGGCACGACGGTCACCCGGCGCACCACCTTCCGCGAGGCCGCCTCGGTCATCGTCAATCCGGAGGCCGGCGTTATCGTCGTGCGCGCCACTGCACGCCAGCATGAGAAAGTCCAGGGGTTCCTCGACCAGGTTCTGACCAATTCACGGCGACAGGTGATGATCGAGGCGACCATCGCCGAAGTGCGGCTGACCAACCAATACGAGCAGGGCATCAACTGGCAGAGCGTGCGCACCGGTAGCGCAGGGTTTTCCATGGCGCAATCGCCCGGTAACCCAGTATTTTTTTCATCCACGGGCGGGGTCGTCGATACTAAATCCTTCCTGCTCAATTACATCGCCCCCGGCCTCAACATCACCGGCACCCTGAAACTGCTGGAGACCTTCGGCAACGTCAAGGTATTGTCCAGCCCGAAGATCAGCGTGCTCAACAACCAGACCGCCATGCTCAAGGTGGTGGAGAATATTGTCTATTTCACTGTCAAGGCCGACACGACGACCACGGCCAGCGGACCGACACAGACCACGGTGACCACCACGCCGAACTCCGTTTCCGTCGGCCTGGTGATGAGCGTGACGCCGCAGATCAGCGATACCAACACCATCCTGCTCAATGTCCGTCCCACCATTTCAAGCCTGAAAGGCGAAGGAAAACAAGACCCCAACCCGAGCATTCCGGCTGGGATAAAAAACATGGTGCCGGAAATCCAGACACGTGAAATGGAATCCATGCTGCGCCTCACCGACGGGGAAATCGCTGTCATGGGGGGCTTGATGGAGGACCGGATCGACAACACCACGGACGCCGTCCCGTTCCTGTCGAAAGTACCCGGTATCGGCAACTTCTTCACCCAGCGGAAGGACGTTGGCACCAAAACCGAATTGGTGATCTTCCTTAAGCCCACGGTCATCCGGGATCCGAGTGTCGCCGGCGACTATCACGGTTTTGCCGGCCAGTTGCCAAACAAGGATTTCTTCGCCAACAATCCCGGTCCGCAGCCCCCTTACATCGAAATCGACAGGGAGCAAGCGCGGTGAGTCTGCTGATGGATGCGCTCCGCAAGGCGGAGCAGCAGAAACGGGAAGGCGCCGTGCCGGAGCCGTCGCCCCGGCAGGAAAAGGTTGCGGCAAAACTGGCGCTTGAACCCCTCTCCGCGCTGGTCGAGTCCGAATTCAGGTCAAATTCCGCCCGGTCGGCGTCGGTAGAGGAAAGTGCCAAGGCAGGTTCCATCCGCCTGCCTGAACTGCCACCCCGGCTCGAAGACCTCGACGCGCAGTTCGTCACGCCGGCGGGCAGATCGCCGCAGGCCGCGCGCCCGGCTGCCACGGCACGGAAAACCGCGCCCGCCGCCGCCCCGGAAAGCAACAAAAGCAATCCAGACGCCGCGCGCGAAACGGCGCGCGCGCTCTTCGCCGCCAAGCACCCCGCCCCCAAGGACAGCCGCAACTTTGCCATCGCGGTCGGTCTGCTCACCCTGGTCGCCACGGTAGGGATCGGTGGCTATTTCTGGTGGCAAATGAATCAAATGGGGCAACCCAATGGCGGACTCGTTGCCACCGGCGGGGGCAGGCCGCCGCCTTTGCCCGCCCCTGCCGCGCAGACTCCGCCTGCCGCAGCGCCCGCCGCCGCCCTCCCTCCCGGCCTCTCTCCCGCGCGGGGCGAGGGGGGGCAGACTGCTTCCTTCGCCCCGCGCGGGAGAGGGATTGAGGGAGAGGGGGCTGAGTTTCACGCTGCGGCCGTCCCCCCAGCGCCGACTTTTACGGCACCGGTCGCAGCAAGGCCAGCCCCTGCGCAAAACCCGATCCGCGTCACTGCGGCGCCACAAAAGATCAACCCCCTGCTGGAGCAAGCCTTCGCGGCCTTCAATCGCGGCGAGATCAATCTGGCGCAGGCCGCCTGGCAGCGAACGCTCGAAGCCGACCCGAAAAATTCCGATGCCTTGTATGGTCTGGCCGCCGTCGCCCTGCGACAGCAACAACCGAATCAGGCCGCCGATTTTTACCTGCGCGCGCTGGAGGCCAACCCCAAGGATGCGCTGGCGCTCTCCGGACTCACCAACCTGAAAGGTCATGGCGATCCCCAGCAGACCGAGAGTCGGCTCAAGAACCTGCTGGCCGAACAGCCCGATTCGCCCTTCCTCAATTTTGCCCTCGGCAATCTTTACGCCAGGAACACCCTGTGGAGCGACGCGCAACAGGCCTACTTCAAGGCCCATGTCGCCGACCCCGCAAACCCCGACTACCTGTTCAACCTGGCCGTCAGCCTCGACCAGTTGCGGCAGAGTCGCCTGGCCATCCAGTATTACAACCAGGCGCTGGCTGCCGCGGCACGACAGCCGGCCGGTTTTGACCCGGCCCAGGTTGCGGTACGGCTGCAAGCGCTGCAAAAACTCCACTCAATCCAATCGCCCCAGCAACCTTGACCCGATTCGCGTTGCCGAGATGAACACCCACACCAATCGTCAGCCTATCGGCCAGATTCTGATCGCGCGGGGCGTCATCAGCGAAGATCAGTTGCGCATTGCCCTGCTGGAGCAGATGAAATGCAACCAGCCGGTCGGCAAGCTGCTGGTCAGTCTGGGCTTCGTTTCCGAGGCGACCTTGCGCGATGCGCTCGGCGAATCGCTCGGGCATAAATCAATCGACCTCGCCCGCGCCACCGTCGACCCGCAGGCCCTGCGTCTGGTGCCACGCGACCTCGCCAAGCGCCACCGCCTGCTGCCGCTCGATTACGCCCCGGAGCAGCGGCGCCTGACCATCGCCATCGCCGATCCCAACGATATTGTCGCGATCGACCAGTTGCGCGCATTGATCTCCCCCGACCTGCAAGTCGACACCGTACTGGCGGGTGAGTCGGAAATTGCCCGCAGCATCGACCAGCATTACGGCCACGAATTGTCGATCGACGGCATCCTCAACGAAATCGAGACCGGTGAAATCGATTTTCACAGCCTGTCCGTCACTTCCGACGAGTACAGCCAGCCGGTGGTACGCCTGGTCGATGCGCTGCTCACCGACGCCGTCAAGCGCGACGCCTCCGACATTCACTTCGAACCGGAAGCGAGCTTCTTGCGCATCCGCTACCGCATCGACGGCATCCTGCGGCAGATCCGCGCCCTGCATAAATCCTACTGGGCAGCCATGGCGGTTCGCCTCAAGGTGATCAGCGGCATGAACATCGCGGAAACCCGCGCGCCGCAAGATGGCCGCATCTCGATGAACATCAGCGGACGCGCGGTCGACTTCCGTTGCTCTGCCCAACCGACCATCCATGGCGAAAACCTGGTGCTGCGTATTCTCGACCGGCAAAAAGGCATCGTCCCGCTCGACAAGATCGGCCTGGACGAGGTGCAACAGGAGCAGTTGCGGCGCATGATGGCGCGTCCCGAAGGCATCATTCTCGTCACCGGTCCCACCGGCAGCGGCAAGACCACCACGCTCTACTCGATGCTGAATCAAATCAACGACGAGAGCATCAACATCATGACCCTGGAGGATCCGGTCGAATATCCGATGGCGATGATCCGCCAGACCTCGGTTTCCGAAACAACCAAGCTCGACTTCGCCAACGGCATCCGCTCGATGATGCGCCAGGATCCGGACGTCATTCTCGTCGGCGAGATTCGCGATGCCGACACCGCCGAGATGGCTTTCCGCGCCGCCATGACCGGCCATCAGGTGTTCTCCACCCTGCATACCAACTCCGCGCTGGGCGCCATTCCCCGCCTGCTCGACATCGGCGTCTTGCCGGACATCATGGCCGGCAACATCATCGGCATCATTGCGCAGCGCCTGGTGCGCAAGCTCTGCCCGCACTGCCGCAAGCCCTACCCGGCCGGCAAGGAAGAGTTGCGCATGATCGGCACCGAGCGGTTTCGCCAGATGCCGATTTTCTATCGGCCCTCGGGCTGCGAGCTGTGCGATTACCAGGGCTACAAGGGCCGCCTCGCCATCATGGAAATCCTGCGGCTCGACGGCGATATCGACGAACTGATCGTGCGCCGCGCCACCAGCCGCGAGATCCGCAACGTCGCCAACGCCAAGGGATTCCGCGCCCTGGCGGAAGATGGCTTGCGCCGCGTCATCGAGGGGGCGACCTCGCTCGAAGAGGTCGCCCGCGTCGTTGATTTGACCGAACGCTTGTAAAAATGGCCCCCCACGCTCGCAAACCCGGCTCACTGCCCCCCACCCCCAGAGGGGGCAATCCGCGCATGCCTCCTTGGGGCGGCCCGGCGAAAGCGTGATGGCCCTGTATTCCTACAAAGCGATGGACGCCCGCGGCCGCAAGGTTATCGGTCGCATGGACGCGGTCAATCCGGTCGACCTCGAAATGCGCCTGAAGCGCATGGAACTGGATTTCATCAACGGCGGCCCGATCAAACCCGGTCGCTGGGGCGGCATGCAGATCACCCGCCGCGAGCTAATCACCTTCTGCTTTCACCTCGAACAACTCTCCAGCGCCGGCGTGCCGATCATCGAAAGTCTCACCGACTTGCGCGACAGCCTCGACAATCCGCGCTTCCGCGAAGTGCTGGCCGGCCTGATCGAGAGCGTCGAAGGCGGCAAGACGCTGTCCCAGGCGATGGAAGAGCATCCCCAGATATTTGACGGCGTGTTCATCAGCCTCATCCGGGCCGGCGAAGAAACCGGCAAGCTCACCGAAGTGCTGAAGAACCTCGGCGAAACGCTCAAGTGGCAGGACGAACTGGCCGCGCAAACCAAGAAGCTCGTCATGTACCCGGCCTTCATGGGCACGGTGGTGATTCTGGTCACCCTGTTCATGATGCTGTATCTAGTGCCCAAGATGGTCGGCTTCATCAAGAACATGGGGCAGGAACTGCCGCTGCATACCCAGATCCTGATCGCCACATCGAATTTCTTCGTCAATTATTGGTACATCGCCATCGGCCTGCCCATCGTCGTTGCCAGCGCCATCGCGGTCGCCGTGAAAACCAACCCGCGCGCCCGCTACCGCTTTGATGCCGCCAAGCTGTCATTCCCGTGGCTCGGTGAGATCCTCACCAAGATCATTCTGTCGCGCTTCGCCGGCGTGTTCGCCATGATGTATGCGTCGGGAATTTCAATTCTCGATTCGATCCGCACCACGCAGGACATTGTCGGCAACGTCGTCATCAAGGAAGGCCTGCAACGCGTCGAAGAAATGATCGGCGAAGGCCAGAACGTCACGGCTGCCTTCCAGAACGTCGGCCTGTTTCCGCCACTGGTGATCCGCATGCTCAAGGTCGGGGAAAATACCGGCTCGCTCGACACGGCGCTCGCCAACGTCAGCTATTTCTACAACCGCGACGTCCGCGAATCAATCGCCCGCGTGCAGGCGATGATCGAGCCCGCCATGACCATCGTGGTCGGCATCATCCTCGGCTGGGTGATGCTCTCGGTACTCGGCCCGATTTACGACACCATCACGAAACTCAAGTTCTGATACCGATTCAATATCCGCGCATGCCCGATCGCCACGTTCTCTTCCTCGACGCGAACCACCTGACCGCCTATCAGGTCAGGGGCAACACGCTGCTGGCCGGGGGAACCTTCTCCCCTGACGCAGCGGGTCTTGAAGCATTCGGCGAATATGTCGCGCGGCATCGCGCTGGCGTATTCATGCTGCTGGCCGATGTCGCGGAGGAGAGCTTCCACCTCGAAAATATTCCACGCAGTTCCGGCCGGGATCGCACCGCGCTGATCAAACGCAAGCTGGCACAGTTTTTTTACGGCACTCCCCTGGCGCTGGCCATTTCGCAAGGGCGACTCAAGGAAGGTCGACGCGACGAGCGCCTGCTGCTGCTGGCGCTGACCCGTCCGCAGCACTTCGAGCCCTGGCTGGCCATCCTCGATGCCGCCGGGGTCGCCCTGGCCGGCGTGTATTCGCTGCCGCAGACGCTCACCTGCCTGCTGCCGAAGGAGGCGCCGCCACGCTTGCTGATCGTCACCCTGACGCGCGGCGGGCTGCGCCAGACTTTTTTCGTCAATGGCCAGCTCCATTTTTCGCGGCTGACTGTGCTGGCGACCGGGGCGCCCGAAGAATTGGCCAGTGCCACCCTGCTGGAAGCGGTCAAGATGCACCAGTATCTGGTCGGCCAGCGGCTCATCGAACGTGGCCAGGCGTTGCCAACACGCGTCCTGATCCACCCCTCCCAGATCGCCGTCATGCGCGCACGCTGCCGCGACGCGGCCGAGCTGAAATTCGACTTCATTGACCTGCTGGCCGAAGCCAAACGGGCCGGCTTGCGGACACCGCTGGCCGATTCGCACGCGGAAATGCTGTTCTGTCACTGGCTGGTCAGAAAAACCCCCGCGGGCCAGTTTGTGGCCGCCGCCGAGCGACAGTTCTATCGACTCTGGCAATTACGGCTTTTCCTGAAAAGCGCCAGCGCCCTGATTCTGGCCGGGGCCTTGCTGTTCGCGGCCAAACAGGGGTTGGACATATGGCAGGCGCATGACGCGATCGAGCAGATCGAACAACAAACGCGCCTCGACCAACGGCGCTACGACTCCGCGCTGCTGACGCTACCCAAAATTCCGCTCTCGACCGACAACCTGCTCGCGCTGGTCAATCGCTATGAAGCGGTGCTGCAGCGCTCGCCCGGTCCCGCCCCCTTGCTGGTCCAGCTCAGCCAGTCGCTCGACGCGTTTCCGGACATCGCCATCGAGCGCATTGAATGGGGCATCGTCGAGCAATTGCCCGCAACACCGCGGACCGCGGCGAACCAGGTGCTACTCCCGCCAGGCATGGCTGGCGGGCCCTATGCCCAGGCCCGGGTCGAGGCGCGGCTGCCCCCCAGGATGGCGGGCGACCAGCGCGGCCAGCTTGCCCGGGTGGCCGATTTCGCACTACACCTCGGCGCGACGCCCGATACCCTGGTGACGATCATGCAGCAGCCGGTGGATACCCAGTCCGGCCAGACCCTCAAAAGCGGCGATGAAAAACGTGCCGTCGAAGCACCCCGATTTTCATTTCGGCTGACACGAAAACTTTAAGGGCCAAAAACATGAACAGCCCCGACAAGCCTTCCGTCATCAGCCTGGTTGCCCTGCGTTGGCACCTCGCCCTGCTATTGCTTGCCCTGCTGTTGGCTGCCGGCTTGCTCGCCGCCGGCGCACATTTCGACCGCCAGGCCGGCTTGGCCCATCAGCAAGCCATGACACGGCAGGCCGAGAGCCGCGCCAGGCTGGATCGTGTCCATGACGACGAGCGCAAGATCCGCGCCAAGATCAGCATCTACCAGGAACTGGTGCGGCAAGGCCGCACGGAACCGGAAAAACGCCTTGAATGGGTCGAAACCCTGCGCCGGATCAAGGAATCGCGCCGGCTGCTGGATCTCAACTACGAAATCTCCCCGCAACATCCGCTGGACGAAAAAGCCCCCGCGACCGGCGGCTATGACTTTCTCGCCAGCCCGATGAAACTGGACCTGCCCCTGCTGCACGAGGACGACCTGCTCGGCCTGCTCGCCGATCTGTCGGCGCAGGTGCAAGCGCTGGTCAGCGTAAAAAGCTGCAAAATCGAACGCAGCCCCGCCGACCCGCAACACCCGACAGCCAGCTTGAAGGCGCACTGTGAAATCGACTGGATTACACTGCAGGAGAACGTAATCACCGGGAAGCCCGTCCCCTTGGCCGGGCGATAACCAGCACACATGAATAATTCCCGCCTGATCCCCCTCCTGGTTGGTAGCGCACTTGTTGCCAGTGCCATCTGCCCCGCCGCCGCCGCGGAACCCACCGCCGGCCTCGGCCGCCTGTTCATGACCCCGGAGTGGCGCGCCAACCTCGAACGCCAGCGCCAGTTCAATATTCGCGAAGCCCGCAGCCTGGAAGGCGGCGCCATGCGTCTCGACGGCGTCGTGGTGCGCTCAAGCGGCAAGGCTACCGTCTGGGTGAACAACCGGCCGCAAACCGAAACCAGTCGCGACACCGGTGTGCTGGTGGCGCCCAGCCAGGGCAAACACGGCCGCGCCACACTCATCACCGGCGAGGAAACCCCGGCCAATCTGGCCGTCGGTGAAACCATCAACCGCGCCACGCGGGAAACCGCCGGCGGACTGGCGGGCGGCGAAATCCGCGTGCATCGCCCCGCGCCACAGCAATAAATGGCCCCCCACGCTCGCAAACCCGGCTCGCTGCCCCCCACAGGGGGGCGTATGCCTCCTTGGGGCGGCCCGGTGGAGGCATAAAGTCGGCGATGGCGGGACGGCGCTTGCAGCGAATTCAGCTTGGCGCGGCGCTGCTGATCTTCCTGGTGCTGCTGGTGATGGGCGGCCTGACCTATGTAGTCAGCAGTTTTTCGCCCGAGTCGATCGAAGCGCGGCGCGCGCAAACGACCCACATTGCTCTGGTACAGGCACGCGAGGCGCTGATCGGGTATGCGCTGAAATACCGCGACGCGCAAGCGGCGAAAGATGCCGATTCCAGCGGCGAGGATGACCGGGCAATGTATGGCTACCTGCCGCTTCCCGACCTGGGCAGTTCGCGCAACCAGAATCTTGACCCGGCCTGTCGGGACGCCAGCAACAATCCCCTCGAAGGCTGTGACGCCAACACCTTCACCGGTCTCGCCTTCGACGCCAAAGGCATCGGGCCGACCGTCGTCGGGCGCTTCCCCTGGCGCACGCTGGGTACCGGACCCTTGCGCGACGGCCATGGCGAATGCCTGTGGCTAATCGTCTCGTCGCTCCACAGCCGCATTCAGGGTCCTACGCCACTCCTGCCACCGATGAACTGGGACACGCTGGGCCAGCTCGATGTCGTCGTCGCCAACGGCGCCAACGCCCTGGTCAGCGCGCTCGCCTCTGCCCACGAGCGGCCGGTCGCGATCATCTTCGCCCCCGGCCCGCCACTGCCTGGACAGGACCGCAGTACCTCGTCCACCGACGATGTGCGCCAGTGCGGCGGTAATTACACAACTGCCAACTACCTCGACCCGGCCACCGCCAGTACGCTGGGCGGGGTCACCAACTACCTCTCGGGCGCAAATCTCGCCAGCGGCGTCACGGGTGACTCTGACCCCGCCAACGATCCCGACACGCCAAAATCACTCCTCACGCGCGGCAAGGTATACGCAACCGGCAGCACCTTCCTGCCCAATGGCTGCCAGGGCAGCAACTGCACCCTCGCCGCCAACGATATCGGCCTGCCGATCACCAGCGACCTGCTGTTCGGCGCCATCCGCAAAAATATCCACTTCCGCACCGACATCAACAGCATGCTCGACCGCATGGTGGGTTGCCTGCGCGACCAGATCGCTGCCGGCAGCAGCTTCACCCCGACACTCATCCCCGGCTATGCCCCGCCTGCGGACAAGAATGCCGGCCGCATTCAAGGCTCCACCTGCTACGACGACAACCTCAACCCGCTCGGCTATTTCAGCCACTACCGGGAAATGATCTTCGTCGCCAAACCGGCCGCGGGGAACTTCACGGTCGCTGGCGATCCGAACTGCGCGGGTGTCCTGCTGTTCGGCGGCCAGCGCAACGCGGCACAACAGCGCATTACCGCCGCGCAGAAAAATACGCCCGCCAATTATCTGGAAGGCAACAACCTGGCCAGTTTCACAGGCGTGGGCACCACCTTCAGCGGCGACCTGTTGCTCGACCGCTCACCGCCGCAGGCTGTCGAGCAGGACATCGCGCGTTGCATTCCCGTTGGCGCAAGCTTAAATCAGGTTGCCTCGCCCGCCCTGAACGCCCTGGGTGGCCAACTTACCGCTTATGACCCCGGCACCAGCATACTGACCCTCGGGCGTATCTACTTGATTACCGCCGCTGAGCGTACGGCCAATGCCAGCGCCTTTTTCGGCTGTAGCTGGACTCCGGAAACCCGGCTGCTAGGCAATGGTTTGCGCAGCTATTTCAAATTCCGCATCTCAGCCACCGGCGAAGGCTTTACTTTCGCGATCATCGACGGCGAGCGCAATGGATCTGCCGTTTGTGGCGCGGCACGCCAGCAACTGGGCTATTCCGGAAATAACAGCGTCACCCCTCCGATCTCATTTCCCAAGATCGGCATAGAAATCGACACCTCGCGCCAAGCAGGTTTCGACCCGACCGCAGCCAACTCCCTGAGCAATGGCCGTAACGACCCCAGTTACACCGGCGGCCATTTCGGCATCATCTATTGGGGTGGCGAGACCCCCATCTCAACTGGTGGCGCCTGTCCCTGCGCAGCACCGCGCTACTGCGACGCTGGGGCCTGCTACCTCCCCCCGGTTGAGGACGATAATGTTCACGGCCTGCCTGCTGCACCCGCAGATCCGGCGCTCCGGCCGCCACCACAAAACCCGCCAGCACCGGCCAGTCCCACATTGCTGGCCGGGGTGTATAAACTTGACGCCAGCCTAAGCCAGATTCCCGTCAATCAGGACATCCATGTCCGCGTCGAACTTACCCGTACCTCAACTGACAATGCCACCCAAAGCAAGACCTATCTGCTGGAGGTCTGGCTGCTCAAGTACAGCGGAACCGATGACAACAGGATCGCCGCAATGATGAATACCGCCGACCCCATGAGCCAAGCCTATCCAGGGTTTAGCGCCCACTTGCGCGACACTCCCAGAATCTACGATATTCAGGACGGATCATGCGCAGGCGGCATCCCATGTCCCACCGGCCAGACTTGCGGCTCGGATAGCATATGCTATGCCCCCGCCTTGAGAAATGTCCGACTGGGCTTTACAACGTCTCAGAGTACAGCTGCCAACGATCAGATCATCTCTATCTCAAATTTCTTCACCACATGGATACCCTGACATCCGCCGTACCCGCTTCGGGGCATTTCATCCCGCCAGCACCGACTTTGATCATTCCTGTAAAGTTGCCATGTATGCCAATTAACCCATGGGGAGCCAGATGAATATTTCAGAGCGAATTACTCTCGAACCGGGCAAAAGGGGCGGGCGTCCATGTGTTCGCGGCTTGCGCATCACGGTCTATGACATTCTTGCCATGCTGGCTGAAGGCATGTCTGAAGCTGAAATTCTGGAAGATTTCCCGGAACTTGAACCCGCCGATCTGCTCGCCTGCCTGGCCTATGCGGCGAAGCGTGAGCAAAGTGTGATCAAGCTCGTTGCGCAATGAAGCTGTTGCTTGACGAAAACCTTTCGCGTCGGCTCGTTCCTTTTCTACAAGACAATTTTCCCGGCACAACTCAGGTTGCCTTGATCGGCCTGGAACGGGCGGATGACCGCGCTATCTGGCGCTTTGCACGGGGTAACGAGTTTGTTATCGTCACGCGAGATGCCGATTTCGAGGAGCTTTCCGCAATATTAGGCGCACCGCCACGGGTAATCTGGCTGAGAATGCCCAACCAGGCCAGGTCGGCAGTACTTGGCCTGCTGCTCAGGCATCAGACTGAGCTTCACGCGTCATTGCAGGAGAAAGGCATTACATGCATCGAGCTTGGCCCGCAGGGTGTCAATCAATAGCCCCTCGCGCAGAACGGCCGGCACTTTCCGCCGTACCCGCTTCGGGGCATTTCATCCCACCAGCGCCGACTTTTGCGCGCGGCTTCACCCTCACCGAAATGGCGGTGGTGCTGGTGATCGTCGCGCTGCTGATCGGCGGCATGCTGCTGCCGATGTCGGCACAGGACGACATGCGGCGCACCAACGAGACTCGCGCCACGCTGGCCAATGTCCAGGAAGCCCTGCTCGGCTTCGCCGTCGTCAATGGCCGCCTGCCCCGGCCCGCGGTTTCGGCAAGCGATGGCGCGGAAAAACCCGCCCCCTGCGCCGACGATGCCGCCTGCACCGGCTTCATCCCCTGGGCCACGCTCGGCATCGAGCGCGGCGATGCCTGGGGCAAGCTGCTGCGCTACAGCGTCACGCCCGCTTATGCCAACAGCAATATCACGCTCGCCACCATCGCCAACCGCGCGGTGCAGACACGCGACAATGCCGGCGGCGTCGTCTTCCTGGCGGGACAAGCCGCCTGCACCACGCCCGGCGCCTGCGTTGCCGCGGTCGTTTTCTCGCACGGCAAACAACGCTGGGGTACCACCGAAAGCGGCACTGTCCTGGCGGACGGCGCGGCGACCAACGTGGATGAGGATGCCAACGAGGCGGGATCGACCAACTATTTCCAGCGCACGCCATCGACCAGCACTGCCGGCGGGGGTGAATTTGACGACATCGTCGTCTGGTTGCCCGCCAACATCCTGATCAACCGCATGATCTCGGCCGGTCGCCCGCTCTGACACGAAGTCGGCGTGACCGCGGGAAATCCCCGTGGCGACCGCGGGACATCCCCGTGGGAGACTGGCCGGACGGAGTGCCCCGCAGCGGGTATGAAATGCCCCGCAGCGGGTACGGCGCCCCGGCTCGCCAAGATGCCGCCTTGACCGCCTGCCCCGCTTCCTGAGACACTCCCGGTCATGCAATTGCGCTAATCTTCCTGTCTGGCATGAACCCCGTCGCCCTACCCGCAACATCCCACGCCCGCTTCATCGACCGCCTGCGCACCGCCGGCATCGAGCCGGGCGATAGCGCCGAGCTGCGGCTCAACAAGCAGTTGCTGATGTTCGCCACGGGCCTGGCCAGCGCGGCGTCGATGTCGTGGCTGGCGATCTACTGGGCGTTGGGGCCGCAGTTTTCCGTCACCTGGCCCTACCTCTTCCAACTGGCGATGGCCGGGAACGTGGTGGCGTACATCCTCACGCGCAACTTCAACTTCTTCCGCGTTTCGCAGTTGGCGCTCTTCCTGTTTGCGCCATTCGCCATTCAATGGACCATCGGCAACTTCATTTCCGCCAGCGGCATCGTGCTGTGGGGCCTGCTGGCGCCGGTCGGCGCAATCCTGTTTTTCGGGGTGCGGGAATCACTTGCCTGGTTTTTTGCCTGGGTTTTTTTGATCGCCCTTTCCGGTTTTTTCGATTTCGTGCTGGCCGATTCGGTCACCAAACCGCCCATCGTCATTCCCGTCGCCACCAGCATTGTGTTTTTTGTCCTGAACTTCATCGCCGTGGCCACCATGATCTATGTGCTGCTGCGCTTTTCGACCCAGGAAAAACACAAGGCCCAGGCCTGCCTTGAGAAAGCCCATCAACAACTACTGACCGAGCAGGATCGCTCCGAGAAATTGCTGTTGAACATCCTCCCCGCGCCGGTGGCGCTGCGGCTGAAAAACCACGAGCAAACCATTGCCGACGGCTTCGCCGATGCCACGGTGATGTTCGCCGACATCGTCGATTTCACCCGGGTCGCCGCCCACATGGCGCCCAGCCAGGTCTTTGCCATGCTCAACAGCATCTTTTCGGCCTTTGACGACCTGGTCGAGCAGCATGGGCTGGAAAAAATCAAGACCATCGGTGACGCCTACATGGTGGCCGGCGGCATCAACCTGAAGAATTCCGATTACACCGCGGCGATTGCCGACCTCGCGCTGGCGATGCGCGAGGTGTTGCGCCGCGACTTTACGGTGAACGCTTCGCGTCTGGAAATGCGCATGGGGATTGGCACCGGGCCGGTGGTGGCCGGCGTCGTCGGCAAAAACAAGTTCATCTACGACCTGTGGGGCGACACCGTCAATCTGGCCAGCCGCATCACCAACGAAGGCCTGCCGGACATGATCCAGTGCGACGCCGCCACCTACCGCCGCCTCGCCGAGCGCTTCGACTTTCACGAGCCACAGACGACTTACCTGAAAGGCAAAGGCGAAATGACGGTGTATCGACTCATCGGCCGCAAACCTGCTTAGCGTGAAAATACAGCGTTTGCGCCGGGCCGCCCCAAGCAAACGCGGCACGCGCCGCCAGGCGCAACCCGCACCACTACCCAAAGGTGCGTCCCGTGATAAACGAGCGCAGCGAGCAG
>CAZOMI010000003.1:0-17565 GCA_964580925.1 uncultured Methyloversatilis sp. | reverse complement strand
GGGGGGGGGGGGGGGGCGAAGGGGGGCGGGAGTTTTCATGATGCGGGGTGATGTTTCACGCATCATGAAAGTCAGCCTGCTGGCGCCAAGCGAAAGCGCACGCAGCCAGCGCGATTTTCCGCGAGCGTCAGCGCATAACCGGCTGCCGCGGCCAGCCGTGCGCACTGGTACAAACCCACGCCCAGACCGTTTTCCGATGGCACGGGACGCTTGAAGAGCGCTTCCGACACATCGGCCGACAGGACGGAACCGTAGTCCGTCACTTCAAGCCAGAGCTGGCCAGCGGCTTCTCCCAGGCGAACTTCAGCCTTTATCTCCGGGTTGGCCTCGCGCTTCCTGGCAAGGTTTTGCAGAAGATTTTCCGCCACGCTCGAAAACAGTGCGGCATCTGGCACCCACTGAGTCGTCAAATCCCCTCCGACCCAAAAAGCGGTCAGCGGGTTGGCGTAACGATTTTCCAACGTGGCAAACCAGGACAACGCCGCCATGGGCTCCTGCCTTGCCAACTCAGCCGGAGCGGCGAGTTTGATCAGGGTCTGGCGCAAGCGCGACGACACCTCGGGTAACTGACGCCGCATCAGGCCAAGCAAACGGGGCGAAGCCACATCTTCGCGCAGCGCGGCGGCGCAGAGCGTATCGAGGGACTGCAACAGATTTTTGACGTCGTGGGTCAGCCGGGCGCCCGTTTCATGGATGGCCTCGACATAGGAAAGCCTCTGCAGTTCGCGTGCCCGCCACTTGCCCAGATGGAATTCGGCCAAAAGTCGCGCGGCCAGGTCGTAATGCCAGAGCTGGGAAGGGCTCGGTCTGCCGCGGGTGATCAGGCCCAGCGCGAAGCGGCCGTGCCGAAAGTGCGAGCCGTGCCCGCGCTGCTCGCCAAAGGTTTGGATTTGGGCTGCCCCCTCCACCCGCCAATCCCCACCCACCACGCCAGGCATGCGTAGCGGCAATTCGCCGCAGGCCAGCGCCAGAAAGCGTTCCGGATCATCCTCGCGCTCCGCCAGTACCGCCAGCGAATCCAGCCATTCCTCGATGGGCAGGCCCAGCGATATGACATGTTGCGCGACAAGGCCACCCAGGCCGCCAAAGCCCCCCAGATCGGCGCGTGGATTCCATATCCAGCCCAAGAGCAGCAGCAATCCCGCCACCAGCGCCAGCGTCATCAGCAGCGCCTCGAAATAACCCGTCTTGAAAAGCAGGGTGAAACTCAGGCTTCCCAGCGCGATCACCGCCAGCAGCAGAAAAACGAAGGTGCCATAGATGAAATCGACCAGCTCGGCACGCGCTGGCGCACCCTGCTCGGCGGGCAACAGAACCATGACGACAAAAACCACAGGCGCCAGGTAAAGCGCCAGATTGGCCAGCAAAGGCTCGGGCAGATTGGCGGTGGGCAGCGCTTGCGGCATGATCAGCGCCAAGAGCGCCGTTGTCAGATAGCCCAGTGCCGCCAGATTGAACAGGCGCTCCCAGCGGTCGGGAAACAAAAACACCTTGCCACCGACCACGCCCGCCAGCAGCATCACCCAGACCGCCAGCAAACCCCAGTTGAGAAACCAGGCGAAGAGCCCGGCGCAAACCAGCACGACACCCAGTCCACCCGGACTCAGACGCCGCCGGGGCTGGACAAAAGGCTGCCACAGCAAGCCCAGTCCGATATGTGACAGAAATAACACCTGCCCCGGCGGGGTTTCCGGCCCCAGCAAAAACACCCAGTGCAAGGCCGCCAGGAACGCCAGAAAAATCCAGCGGCGGCGGGCGATGGGCGAGAGTTTTGGCAAGACGGACATGGTTAACGTGAAATACACAATTTGACGCCGAGTAACCCCCTGAGCGCAGCGAACAAACTTCGACCCCCGCCCCGGGGCGGGGGCTGGGGGTGGGGGGGCCACGGGGAGGGGCTGACTTTCATGATGCGGGGTGATGTTTCACGCATCATGAAAGTTCGTCCCGATTCTAGGACGAAACACAGTCATGATGAAAACACGACAGATATGACCATTTTTCGACAACCGGATATGGTCAGTTGCCGACAACATCCCCGCGCGAATCCGTCAAATCGACAATCAACCCTGGGGAAACCGCCCAATTCTGCAAGGCACCGGCATTGCGGGCTGAATAACGGCGTCAAGCGTGGATGGCACGAATAATGCTTTATAATTTTACGAATATGTCTTTGGATGGAGTACTGAAATGAACAAACAATCCGGTTTCACCCTCGTCGAAATCGCCATCGTGCTGGTCATCATCGGCCTCTTGCTGGGCGGGGTGCTGAAGGGGCAGGAGTTGATAAATAGCGCGAAAGTGAAGAACATGATTAACGACTTTCGTTCTACCTCAACATTCATTTATGCATATCAGGATAAATTTCGAGCACTTCCAGGGGATGATGCCGGAGCCGTTGCTCACGTTGGAACTCCCGCTGCCGCAACCGCGATCGCTGGTACCGCCGTCGGAGATGGTCGAATCAATGGTGCATGGAATAGCTTGACGAACACAAACGAAAGCTACCGTTTCTGGGAGCAGGTGCGGCTAGCAGGGCTTGCGACTGGAACAACAGTGATTCCTGGCACACCAACAACAGCTGACGCCTATAACCCCCGTAACTCTGATGGTGGGCGCTTGGGTATAACCGGAGATCCCGTAATTCCGAATTGGGCTGGAACGACTTTTGTCTGTTCCTCAGGAATCCAAGGAAAACTCGCACGCCAAATTGATACGACAATGGACGATGGCAACACAGCGACAGGCACTGTGCGTGTATTGACTTCCGCAGCAAAGGTCGCCGGAACTGCTGCCGTAAGCGGGGAGTTAGCTACCGGGGTAGCCAATACAGTAGGTTTAGAAATCATCGATGACTCCACATTATTTACTGTCTGCGTTCAGTATTAGTCACCGCACCCACTCACTCCAGAAGCCCGCTTCGGCGGGCTTTGTCTTTTGTGGGTTCCGGTGCCGTCCCGCCAGCGCCGACTTTTGTCATCCACCCTCGCTCAACGCGCTTTCGACCACTTCGCGCGGAAACATCTTGAGCGCTTCGGCATCCAGCGGATATTGCGGCAAGTATTCCCGCAACACGCCAAATAGCGCATCCGCTTGCGCCGCGTCGCGCGGCCGCTTGGTCGGGTTGCGCTCCGGACTTGCCGCCAGCCAGCGCTTGAAGACGGCGAAGGCGCGCGGGTCGACCACGGGCATCGACGTCATCTTGCCGTTTTCCACGATCACGGGCTGCACGAGTCGCGGTGCGCTGAGCAGCCATTTCATGTTCCAGATGTCGGTGGCGACGAGGTCTTCCGGATCGTCGCCGAAACTTTCCGGAACCTTGCGCCAAGGCGGATTCGGCATCTGGCGAATCAGGTCGACCATAAAACCACGACTGTTCGCCGCGCGGAAAGCCTGCCCCGCCAAACGCTCGAAGCTGGGGTCGATGGACTGCAACAGACCCAGAAGGGACACCGGGTCAGCGGTGACAAGTTCGAGCCGTGAGCGCGTATCCCACAGCAGATCGACATCTGTTGTCGCGGTAACCGCCTCGGCAAAGAACACGCCCGCCATGCTCTCGTAGGCGTAAAGCGCGCTGGTGCCGATCACCACGAGATTGTTCGCGCCGAAACCGGACTTGTGCAGGCTATCCAGCAATTGGGCGACGATGTTCGGCACGCGCCCGATCAGCGCGGCGCGATTGAACCGGGCCTGCTCCGCCAACTGGGCGCGCAAGGACTGCACGCGTTCTTTCTCGCGCGATTTTGCGGCGTGGAACTCTGCAAAAACCCGCTCCGTCTCGGCGGTGCGCACGCCCATCGAGCGCCCGTAACCGCGCCGGTCGGTCAGCTTGAACAAATATTGGCGGCCACCGGATGACTTCCAGACCATCGATCCGGCATAGCCTGCCAGTCTGTGCTCCGCATCCTGCCAGGCCTCATACAACTGAAAGGCATTGATCTGGATACGGCGCTGGTTTTCTTTAAGCGCGTAATGGTACATTTTCATTCATTTTGTAATTATTATCATTGTGAATGACAATTTCTTTCTAATCAACATGTTTTCCGGATAGCAAGCGCTCCTCACCCGCCGCCACCGCCGTCGCCCCGCCCTGCAAGACCACCACATCGCCCACTTGCAGCCGCATTTCGCCTGTCAGAACCACTTTCGGCTGCGAACGTCTGCGCACCGCCGTCACGCCAGCGCCGACTTTTGTTAGCGCCACCTCATCCAGACTGCGGCCAACTGCCCAGGCGCCTGCGTCGAGGGTGACGGCATGCAGGCGGGGTTGCTCGGCGTCGCTCAGGTGCGCGCCGGCATCCGACGCCCCATGAAAGAAACCACGCAGCAGCGCATAGTGCTGCTCGCGCAATTCGCGCAGGCGGCGGATCACGCGATGCATCGGCACGCCGACCAGCGCCAGGGCGTGCGTTGCCAGCATCACCGAGGATTCGAGCGCCTCGGGCACGACCTCCGCGACCCCAGCCTCGAAGAGTTTTTCGGCATCGTCTTCCTCGCGCGAACGGGCGACGATGGGCAGATCCGGGCGCAACTCCCGCACGCGCTGCACGAGACGCAGCGTCGTCTCGATGTCGGCGAAGGTCACGATCAACACCCGCGCACGCATGACGCCCGCCGCCAGCAGGTTTTCACGCCGCGTGCAGTCGCCCCAGGCGACCGGCTCGCCGGCGTTGGCCGCCTCGCGCACCCGGTCGGGATCGAGGTCGAGCGCCATGAAACCGATCTGCTCGGCTTCGAGAAAGCGCGCCAGGTGCTGGCCGGTCTTGCCGTAACCGCAGAGGATGGCGTGCTTCTCCGCCGCCACGGTGTGCGCGGCGATCCGGGTGATCTGCATCGAGCGCAGCATCCATTCCGAAGCCACCAGGCGCAGCACGATGCGGTCGGCATAAACGACGAGCAGCGGCGCGATCATCATCGACAGCACCATTGCCGCCAGGAGCGGCTGCACCAGCGCGCGGTCGACCAGGCTGTTGTTGGTGGCGAGCACCAGCAGGACGAGACCGAATTCGCCCGCCGCGCACAGCCACAGGGCCGAGCGCAACGCCGTGCCCGCGCTGGCGCCCATCAGCCGCGAGACGCCGCCGATCACCACCAGCTTGCCCATCAGCAACAGCGCCAGCAAGGCCAGCACGCCGGCCAGATCGCGCCAGATCGCCGCCGGGTCGAGCAGCATGCCGGTGGAAATGAAGAACAGGCCGAGCAGCACGTCGCGGAAGGGCTTGATGTCCTCCTCGACCTGATAACGGTATTCGGTCTCGGAAATCAGCATGCCGGCGATGAAGGCGCCCAGCGCCGGCGACAGGCCGGCCAGTTCGGTCACCGTGGCGAAGCCGAGCGTCACCAGCAACACGTTGAGCATGAACAGTTCGCTCGATTTGCGGCGCGCCACCAGCCCGAACCACGCATGCATCAGCCGCTGGCCGAAAAACAGCACCAGGGCCAGCAGGATGACGGCCTTCACCAGCGCCCAGCCCAGCGCACCGGCGAGCACCTCGACCGGCTGCGTCAGCGCCGGAATCAGCACCAGGAGAGGCACCACGGCGAGATCCTGGAACAGCAGCACGCCCATCACTTCGCGGCCATGCGCGGCATCCAGCTCGCGGCGCTCGGCGAGCAGCCTGGAGAGAATTGCCGTCGATGACATGGCGATCGCGCCGCCCAGCGCCACGCTGGCCTGCCACGGCACGCCCCACAGCAGGGCGCCCGCCGCCACGGCGCCGAAGGTCAGCAGCACCTGCGCCAGGCCGAGGCCAAAGACGATGCGCTGCATGGCAAACAGGCGCGGCAATGAAAATTCGAGGCCGATGGTGAACATCAGGAACACCACGCCGAATTCCGCCAGCCGGTGCGCGCTTTCGATGTCGGGCAACACGGCAAACGCATGCGGCCCGGCCAGCGCGCCGACCAGCAGATAGCCAAGAATGGGCGGCAAGCCGATACTGCGACAGATGGCCACCGCCAATACGGCAGCGCCCAGCAGCAGCAGGATCAGGTAAAGGGACATGGTTCCTCCGTTGGGCCGCTATAATTTCCCTCAATCATAACCGCCCAGCCCCATGACAATCTCTCCCGCCGCGGAACGCGCCATCGCCCTGGCCCGCCAGGTGCTCGCCATCGAGGCGGACGCCGTGCTGAAAATCTCCGCGCGCCTCACCGAATCTTTCGCCGCCGCGGTGGCCCTGATTCTCGCCAGCCGCGGCCGCGTCATCGTCAGCGGCATCGGCAAGTCGGGCCATGTGGCGCGCAAGATCGCCGCCACCATGGCCAGCACGGGCACGCCGGCCTACTTTGTCCATGCCGCCGAAGCCGTGCATGGCGACCTGGGCATGATCACCCATGACGACGTGCTGATCGCCCTGTCGAATTCCGGCGAGAACAGCGAACTGTTGACCATCGTGCCGCTGGTGAAACGCCAGGGCGGCCATCTGATCGCGATGACCGGCAACCCGGCCTCGGCGCTGGCGCGGGAGGCCGACATTCACCTTGACGCGCATGTCGACGAGGAAGCCTGCCCGCTCAACCTCGCGCCCACCGCCAGCACAACGGCGGCGCTTGCGCTGGGCGATGCGCTGGCGGTCGCCTTGCTTGATGCACGCGGTTTTTCGGCCAGCGACTTCGCCCGCTCGCACCCTGGCGGCGCATTGGGCCGCAAGCTCCTTACCCATGTGCGCGACGTGATGCAGCCTGCTGCGCGGGTCGCGACGGTCATTGAAACTACCGACGTACCGACCGCGCTCAGCGCCATCTCGCGCGGCGGCATGGGCATGGCTGCCGTGCTCGACAGCAGGGGCAAACTGACCGGCATTTTTACCGATGGCGACCTGCGCCGCGCCCTGCAGAAACTCGGCGACCTGCGCCAGATTCCGGTAGGCCAGATCATGAGCCACAACCCGCGCACAATTCCGCCTGACCGCCTCGCCGTCGAAGCCGTCGAGATGATGGAACGCCTCAAGCTGAACCAGTTGCTGGTGACTGATGACGCCGGACAACTCATCGGCGCCCTCAACATGCACGATCTTTTCCGCGCCCAGGTAGTGTAAGCGTGATGGCCCCCCACGCTCGTCCCACAGGGATTTCCTTCGGTCACAAACCCGGCTCGCTGCCCACCATGAAATCACCCGCGGCGGTGACAGGGGGGCGCTTGCCTCCTTGGGGCGGCCCGGCGGAGGCATGATGCGCGCTATTAAAAAAGCTGCTGGAATTCGCTTGATGGGCTTCGACGTCGATGGGGTGATGACCGACGGCCGCCTGTATTTCGGCCCCGATGGCGATTTCTGCAAGGCTTTTTTCAGCCGTGACGGTCTGGGCATCAAGTTGCTGGCAAAGTCTGGCGTCAAGATTGCCATCATCACCGGGCGCGATTCCCCCATCGTCACGCGCCGCGCCGCCAATCTCGGCATTCAGCTGGTCCGCCAGGGCATCGAAGACAAGCGCACGGCAATGGCGGAATTGCTGACACGGGAAAATCTGGATTTCGCCCAGTGCGGCTACATGGGCGACGACCTGATCGATCTGCCCCTGCTACGCGCCTGCGGCTTTGCCGCCTGCGTGCCGGACGCCCACGCGCTGGTGCGGCAGCACGCCGACCATGTCGCCCGTGCGCCGGCCGGAGCCGGCGCAGTCCGCGAAGTATGCGAGATGATTTTGCGTGCGCAAGGCAACTGGGAGCGCGTCATGGCGCCCTACCTGGTTGACTGAGCCCGCATGAAAATGCCCTCCCGCTACAACCCCACTGCCGCCCTGTTCCCGCTGATCATTGTTGGCCTGCTGGCCGGCATGACCTTCTGGCTCGACCAGGCCTCGCGCTCGCCAACGACGGCCAACGATGGCAAATTGCGCCACGACCCGGATTACATCGTCGAAGATTTCGAGGTCCGCCGCTTCGACCAGGAAGGCGCGCTGCAGCACACCCTGAGGGCGGCAAGCATGCGGCACTATCCGCATGACGACAGCACCGTCATCGTTTCCCCGAACCTGACCTATCACCGCCAACCGCCTACCTTCGTCACCGCCCTTGAAGCCCGCCTCGACAGCGAGGGCAAACATGTGCAACTGATCGACGACGTACGAGTCACCCGCGGGGGCCTGAGCGGCAAACCGGATACCGTGTTGACCACGGCGCGCCTCGACACCTTCCCCGATGATGAGCTGGCTACCAGCACCGTCCCGGTTACCATCGTACAGGGTATTTCCAGCGTCACTGGTGGCGGCCTGAGCGCCAATAACAAAACCGCCATTTACGTCCTCGAGGGACCGGTTTATGGCATATTTCATCGGGCTGCCGGGAAAAACCCGACTAGCCCCCAGGCCGCCACCTCGGTCAAGCCTGAAGTGAAACCCAAAACCAAACCAAAAGCCAAACCGCAGCCGAAACCCAAACAGAAGCCAAAACCCAAACCAACTTCCAAACCTGATCGCTGACATGACCACCACTTCGCGGACCCTGCTTGCTTTATTTGCCTGTGCCTCCCTCGGCTCCGGCGCCGCCCTTGCCGAACGCGCCGATCGGGACAAGCCCGTTCATCTCGAGGCATCACGCGTCACGGTTGATGACGTAAAGCGCGTCCATGTGTTCGAGGGCAATGTCGTTTTGACCCAGGGCTCACTGGTCATCCGTACCGCCAAACTCGTCGTCACCCAGGATGCCGAGGGATTCCAGAAGGGCGTTGCTACGGGAGGCGCCAATGGGCTGGCGCGTTTCCGCCAGAAGCGCGAGGGCCGGGATGAATACATTGACGGCGAAGCCGAACGCATTGAATACGACTCGCGCGGAGAAAAAGTCGAATTCTTCTCGCGTGCCTATATCAAGAGCGGCGTCGATGAGGTGCGCGGCCATTACATTTCCTACGATGGCAAGACCGAGCAATACCTGGTGACATCGGCACCCGGCACCGGCCAGACCGGTGAGCAAGGCCGTGTGACGGCCGTCATCCAGCCGAAGAATGTCAAATCCGGCGCTGCGCCAGCTGCCACCACGAAGCCTGCCAACTGAAAATCCATCATCATGTCCGCCCAACACATCATCAGCACAGTCCGCGACCACGTCGGGCTGATCACCCTCAACCGCCCCCAGGCGATGAATGCACTCAATGACGCCCTGATGGATGAGGTCGCCGCCGCAATCGACGCTTTCGAGTCCGATGAGGCCATCGGTTGCATCATCATTACCGGCTCGGAGAAAGCATTTGCTGCCGGGGCCGACATCGCGGCGATGAAGGACCTGCAATACATCGATGCCTACCGCGCCAACTTCATCAGCCGCAACTGGGAACGCATCGCCCGTTGCCGAAAACCTGTCATCGCCGCAGTGGCGGGCTTTGCCCTGGGTGGCGGCTGTGAACTCGCCATGATGTGCGACTTCATCATCGCGGCCGAAAACGCCCGCTTCGGCCAACCCGAAATCAAGCTGGGCATCCTGCCGGGCTTTGGCGGTACGCAACGCCTACCGCGCGCCATCGGCAAGGCCAAGGCAATGGAAATGTGTCTGACCGGTCGCATGATGGATGCCGCCGAGGCCGAACGCAGCGGCCTGGTCGCCCGCGTCGTACCCACGGAAAAGCTGCTTGAAGAAGCATTGGCGACGGCCGCGGTAATCGCCGGCTATTCCCTGCCTGTCGCCATGATGGTCAAGGAAGCCGTGAACCGTGCCTATGAATCACCCCTGGCCGACGGCCTGCTATTCGAGCGGCGCAGCTTCCATGCCAATTTTTCCCTCGCAGACCAGAAGGAAGGCATGTCCGCCTTCCTCGAAAAGCGCGCAGCCAGCTTCAAGAACCGCTGAACACCGCATACTGGCTGGCGTTAAAACAACACCGGCGGTGCCATGCTGCCGCTCAATGCTTGCATTGCAGCATTATCGGCGGATAATAGCTTCATGACACGCTTGCACACGGCCAAATAAATCACATAATTAATTGATTTATTTGATTTTATCTACCCGAAAGAAAGTTTTTGTTGCATTGCACAATAAATCGCTTGACTTCAGCGTATCCGCCCCTATAATTAAATCCATGCTGCACTGCAACACTGATACGCAGATTGCTGAAGCAACCCCGATTCATCACGAACTTTCAAATTAGGAGATCGCCATGTACACGACCCCCGAACAACTCGCCGGCGCCAACAAGGCCAGCGTCGAAACCCTGCTGACCATCGCCAATACCGCCTTCGCCAGCGCCGAGCGCCTCGCCGCCCTGAACCTCAACGCCGCCCGCATGCTGCTCGAAGACAGCGTCAACAACGCCAAGTCGATGCTGGCGGTGCGTGACGTGCAGGACCTGATGGGCATGCAGACCGCCCTCGCCCAGCCGATGTTCGAAAAGGCTGTTGCCTACTCGCGCAGCGTCTATGAAATCGCTTCCCAGTCCCAGGACGAGTTCTCCAAGATTTTCGACAGCCAGTATGTCGAGATGAACAAGAATGTCAGTTCCGCGCTGGACAAGGCCGTCAAAGGCGCGCCCGCCGGCTCCGATGTCGCTGTCGCTGCTGTCAAGTCCGCCATCGCCGCTGCCAACTCTGCTTACGAAACCATGAACAGGGCCGCGAAGCAGGTTGCCGAAATGGCCGAAGCGAATGTTGCAGCCGCCACCAGCGCAACCGTCAAGGCCGTGGGCGCCGCCGCTCCCAAAGCCAAGAAGGCTGCCTGAGCTCTGATCAAGTAACAGTATTGTCTCCTCCTCCGGTTCCGCAATGGAACCGTTTAAGCCTCGGCCTTCGGTCGGGGCTTTTTTTTGCCAAAAACAACGGATCGGTGCAAACTACGCCTGCTTCCATTTGAGCGCACCTGATTGTCGGGAGGCCCCGCACAGGGTCTCTGTTATAGAAACGCCCAGCTGCGCGGCCCCGAGATGCTCTTTGGGTTGTCGCTGAACTTCCTGCCCACCTTCCCCGCGGAGCCCAGAATGACCACTTTCTCCAAAAATTTAATAACCACATTGCTCCTGGCTGCTGTTCCAGCGATTGTTTTTGGCCAGGCCAAGACGACGGCGAGCATCGGCCTTGACTACTCGGAAGGCAAGTATGGAGAGGCCGAAACGTCCAGCACCTGGTCAATGCCCGTTTCCATCAAGCATGAAACGGGGCCCTTGACTCTCAAGCTCGGCGTGCCTTATGTACGTAGCAGTGGCGTTGCGGCAGCTGGCGGAGACCAGCGCGTTGCCGCCACCAGCCAGACCCAATCGGGGATGGGCGATTTGACTGCCAGCGCCTTCTACAACGTCCACAACGACGCCAAGTCCAAGTTCGGCGCGGATCTCGGCGTCAAGGCGAAGTTCGCCACCGCCGACAATGCCAAGACATTGTTGACGACAGGCGAGAACGACTATTCGCTGCAGGCCGATCTGTTCCGTGGCTTTGGCGATACAACGCTGTTTGGCAGCCTCGGCTGGACCAAAAAGGGCGACACATCCGCGACGGATTTTCGTGACCCATGGTACGGCGGCATTGGTTTCAGCAATAAATTGTCGGCTGCGAATAGCTGGGGCGCCAGCTACGACTACCGGCAGAAAGTGACTGCCAATGGCGACCCGGTCAGCGAGCTTTCTTTGTTCATGGTTCACAAGTACTCGCAAGCCATGAAGGTACAAGGCTATGTCGTGACCGGTTTTTCGGATGCCAGCCCGGATCTTGGAGTTGGCGCGACGTTCAGCTACAGTTTCTGATTGTTTTACACAGCCAACAATAGGAGACTCATCATGGTCAATGGAATCAAGCAACGCATCCTGTCAGTCGCGATTGCTGCCGCGCTGGGCGTTTCAGCGTCCGTGGTACTGGCGCAAACCGCCACTGCGCCTCCCCCGGCCGACCCCATTACGCAAGCCGCGGTTGCGGTAGAGCAAACCACAAGCACCTCGCCCACCCACGCCGCCCAGAAAATCGCGGTGGAATTTACCCGGCTGGTGGGAACAGAAGAGGACGCGCTCAAGCTGGTCACCGGTTTGCGAAATGGAACCCCGGTAACGCTCGGCGCGACAACCCAACCAACCACGGTCACGCCCAGCGCATCTACAGGATATGGAAATGTATTCATAATCCTGGCGCTCGCCCAGGCAACGCTCACCAAGGCAGGCATCACTGAACCCACGACCGCGCAGCTCAATGCCGCGCTGGCCGGCGGCGCCGTGACGACGGCGGACGGCAGGACGACCACCCTGACGGGCGTGCTGACAATGCGCGCCGCGGGCATGGGTTGGGGGCAGATCGCCAAACAACTTGATTTGAATCTGGGCCGGGTGATCAGCAGCATCAAGTCCGGCAACGATCGCCTTGCGACGGCTCTCAAGGCCGAGCAGGCGCGCGAAAAAGCCACGGTCAAAGCATCGGTCAATACGACGGACAAGCCCAAAACCGCAGCCGCTGTACGGAACGAACGCGCCGTGCTGGCTGATAAATCATCGCGGCCGGAAAGGGCTGAACGTCCGGAGAAAGCTGAACGTCCCGACAAGCCGGAGCGTGTTGAGCGTCCGGAACGTGTAGAGCGCGTTGAGCGTCCGGAACGCCCGGAGCGCCCCGAGAAACCGGAGCGTCCAGGCAGGAGTTGAGTTATCCGCTGTGCGGTCGGCCTTTGCGGGAGCAAACTGATGCAAGCGGGGCGCTATTTTTTATCCTCGCATGCATAGCCCAGCGCGATCACACCCGACCGTAACGCCGCAAGCGCCGGCGCAACCCGCGCCGGCGTTCCGCGCACCCCCAGTTCGATATGCGGCCGGATACTTTCACTGCCCAGCGTCGGCAGGCTGAATACCGAGATGCCGGGAAAACCGGCCTCGACCTGATGCATCAGGTCGAGCATTAGGCCTTCCAGCCCCTCCCAGACCAGAATCGACGCCTCGGCTTCCGACAGCCGGCCATAATCATCACGATAATAGCTATCGAGCACCCACTCGGCCATCGGCCAGGACATTTGCGGAAAGCCTGGCAGAAAATGGTGATCTCCCAGTGAGAAACCGGGGATGCGGTTGAAGGGATTGGGGATGATGCGGCTGCCCCGCGGCACCGTGCCGAGTTCAAGTCGCGCCGGGGTGACTGGCTGACCGATCTCGGCCATGCGCGCGCGAATCTCGCGCTCCGCATCGGCATTGAGTTCCAGCGGTACGCCGGCAGCAAGCGCCACCGCCTGGCGCGTATGGTCGTCGGGCGTGACGCCGATGCCGCCAAAACAGAACACGACATCGCCCGAGGCCAGCGAGCGGCGCAGCACTTCTACCAGGCGCGGCCGTTCATCGCCCAGATACTGTGCCCATGACAGGCGCAGGCCACGCTCCGGCGCGGCGAAGATCTCGATCAGCCTGGCAAAGTGCTTGTCCTGCCGCTTGCCGCGCATGATCTCGTCGCCAATGATGATCGCGCCGTAGGTTCTCATGCTACCTCCGTAGGGCCGCCCCAAGGAGGCAGCGAGTCAAGAACCTGAGTCACCCCCTGCCTTGGGAAGGGCGGTGGAGGGAAGGGGGTCATAAGCTTATTCCCCTCTCGCCGCGCAAGCGCCGCAGCGACGCAAGACACAGGTGTACAAACAAAAGGGCGGAGAACGCCAGCGAGAACAGATTGAGCAGCGGCACATGCGCCAAAAGCGCGCTGACCAGTCCGGCCAGATACAGCCTGCCCTTCTCGCGCCGGATCAGTTCCGTGCGCTCGGCGGGCAGGGCATGCTCGGCAAGGGCGTCGAAGCAAAAAGCCCGCTGGTTGAGCCAGGTTGCCCAGAAAATCGGCAGGACCAGCAGCGCCCCCGGAATCAACAGCAAGGGCAGGGTCACCAGCCAGCCGGCAATGAAGATCGCCCCCGCCGCCAAGGTGTTGGCCAGACTGCCCCACAATGCCGCGCTGAACGAACCCTGGCGCGATACATCAGGGTAGTCGCGCGCGGCGACAATCGCCATCATGCGCGGCAGGGCAAACACCGCCATCAGCAGCAAGGCGGAGAAATACACCAGCGGGGCGAAGATGAGCAACACGGCGATATGCGCAGGCCAGTTCCCCAGCCAGTTCAGCCATGACCACTCGGGCAGGAGCGTGACAATCCACGCAGCGGCCGGCAGCCAGGCGAAGTAGGCCACGCCCGACCAGAGCGCCAGCGCCAGCAGCGGCGGCCACAGCGCATGCCAGAGCATCTCGGGCCGCAGCAGGTCGCGCGCCGCGCGCAGCACGGCTTGCGGCAGGCTATCCGTGGCAATCATGATCGCGCTCTCCCCTCCCACATTTTCTGCAAACGTTTTACCGAGACCGGGCTCGGCGTCCTCAGTTCCTGGGCGAACAGCGCCACGCGCAATTCTTCCAGCAACCAGCGATATTCTTCCAGAAACGGGTCGCTCACGCCGGCCTTGCGCAGGGCGCTGCGCTCCCGCGCCCAGGCCTGCGCCAGCGCCTGCCACTCGGCCATCAGCCGGGCATCGCGCGCCGCATCGTTCTTCGCCTTGTCGAGCCGCAGGCCGATCGCCTTCAGGTAGCGCGGAAAAGATTGCAGCCGTTCGAAGGGCGTGGCGATGATGAAGCTTTTCTGCAGCAGCTCGTCGAGTTGGATATTGATGTCGGCATAGGCCCGCGGCAAGGTTTTCTGCGCCGCGACCAGCTTCTTCAGCACGGCCGCATGCTCGGCCAGGATCGATCCCACCAGCCGCACGATTTCCTGGGCCACCAGCAGGATGCGCCCCTTCGCCGCGTCACGCCGTACCGCGAACGCCGACTCTTCAGTCGGCAGCGGCGCCATCAGGCAGGTGCGTTCCAGCGTGGCGGCGATCAGTTGTTCCTGCAATTCCTTCTCGGTGCCCAGGGGCATGAACTGGATGGCCATGTTGCGCAGGTCCGGCAGCTTCTCGATAGCCTTGACCTGCGCCGCCAGTTGCAGGGAAAACAAACGCGCCAGACCCTTGCGGTGTTCGCGGCGTGCCTGGTCCTCGGTGTCGAAAGCGGTCAACCTCACGCCAGCGCCAGCATCCACCAGCGCCGGGAAACCCAGCACCGGCCGGCCGGCCACCTCGACTTCCAGCAGCTCGGGCAATGCGCCGAAGGTCCACGCTGCGGAAGCAATCGCCGTCTCGCCAGCGCCGACTTTTGCACTTGCCTCGGCTGCCGTGAAGGCCTGCGTCACCCGGTCGCCATGTTGGGCGCGCAACTCGGCCAGGTTGCGCGACATCGCCAGCGTGCCGCCGTGCTCGTCCAGCAAACGGAAATTCATGAACAGATGTGGACGCAGTTCGCCGGGGCGCAGACTGTCGAGTGGAAGTTTCAACGCGATCTTCTCCTCGATGCTGCGCGTCAGGGCCCGCACCAGTGGTTCGTCCTCGGCCACTGCCGCACAGAAGCTCTCGGCAAATGCATCGAGCGGCTGCACACGGTGGCGATATTTCTGCGGCAAGGTCTTGAGCAGCGCGATGACCTTTTCCTTGAGCAGGCCGGGCACCAGCCATTCGAGGCGCGTCGCCGGCGCCTGATTGAGCGCCACCAGCGGCAGCGCCAGCGTCACGCCATCGTCGGACGCGCCGGGGTCGTGGTGATAGGCAAGCGGGTAAATCTGGCCACGATGTTCGAGCGTGTGCGGAAAGGCGTCGGTGGTGATGCCTGCCGCCTCGTGGCGCATCAACTGGTCTTTTTCGAGGCAGAGCAGGCGCGGATTCTCGCGCTCCGCTTCGCGCCGCCACTTGTCAAAGGCCGCCAGCGTGGTGATGCCGGCCGGCACGGCGGCATCGAAGAAGGCATACACCAGTTCGTCATCGACCAGCACATCGGGACGCCGCGACTTGTGTTCGAGCTTTTCGATCTCCGTCTTGAGTTTCCGGTTGTGTTGCAGGTAACGCCATTTGCGCACCCAGTCCTCGCCGACCTCGCCATTCACCAGCGCACCACGAATCAGCAACTCGCGCGCCAGCGGCACTTCATCGCTTGCCTTGCCAAAGCTCACGCGGCGCTTGGCGTGCAGCAGCAGGCCGTGCAAGGTAATGCGCTCCCAGGCCACCACCTGCCCGGCGGACTTTTCCCAGTGTGGTTCAAAAACATGGCGGCGGATCAGGTGCGCGCCGACCTGTTCCAGCCACGCCGGCTCGATCTTCGCCACACAGCGGGCAAACAGGCGCGAGGTCTCGACCAGTTCCGCCGCGACGATCCAGCGCCCCGCCTTCTTCACCAGCGTCGAACCGGGATGGATGAAGAACTTGATGCCCCTTGCGCCCAGATAATTCTGATCTTCCTCGTTTTTCAAGCCGAGGTGACCGAGCAAGCCCGTCAGCAGCGCCTTGTGGATGGCTTCGTAGCTGGCAGGAAGTTGATTCTCTTGCCAGGCGTGCTCGTGGCACACGGTCTTCAACTGGCCATGAACTTCGCGCCATTCGCGCAGGCGCAGCCAGTTGATGAAGTTCTGCCGGCACCACTGGCGCTGCTTGTTCGAACTCTCATGCTTCCAGACCTCATCGGCAGCAGCCCACAGTTTCAGGTAGGCAAGGAACTCGGACTTCTCGTCCTTCCATTTGGCATGGGCCTGGTCGGCCGCCGCGGCCTGTTCTTGCGGTCGGTCGCGCGGATCCTGGGTGCCCAGCGCGGCGGCGATGATCAGCACCTCCCCGAGGCAGCCGTGCTCGCGCGCGGCGAGGATCATGCGACCGATCTTCGGGTCGAGCGGGAGTCGAGCAAGCTCGACCCCCACGGAAGTCAACGACCATCCCCCCATCCCCCTTCCCAAGGAAGGGGGCGACAAAGTTTGGCGGGCTTCGCCCGCGTCGTGAATGGTTTCGCGGTTCTCGTCGATGGCGCCCAGTTCGGCCAGCAATCCGTAGCCATCGGCGATCATGCGCGGCAGCGGCGCTTCCAGAAACGGGAAGTCCTCGACATCGCCGAGATGCAGCGACTTCATGCGCAGGATCACGCCAGCCAGCGACGAACGCAGGATCTCCGGTTCGGTATAAGCCGCACGCTTGTTGAAATCGTCTTCGGCGTAGAGGCGGAAACAGATGCCCGCCGAAACGCGCCCGCAGCGGCCGGCGCGCTGATTGGCCGAGGCGCGCGAGATCGCCTCGACCTGCAATTGCTCGACCTTGTTGCGATGCGAGTAGCGCTTGACGCGCGCCACGCCGGCATCGACGACATAACGAATGCCCGGCACGGTAAGCGAGGTTTCCGCGACGTTGGTCGCCAGAATCACCCGCCGCCCCTGATGGCCGGCAAAGACCCGCGCCTGTTCCTGCGCCGACTGGCGGGCAAACAGGGGCAGTACTTCCAGGCCGGGCGGGTGGTGCTTGCGCAAGGCCTCGGCCGCCTCGCGAATCTCGCGCTCGCCGGGCAGGAACACCAGCACGTCGCCCGGCCCTTCGCGATGCGCTTCGCTGATGGCAGCGACGATGGCGTCATTCAGGTCGCTATCTTTCTTTTCATCGAAAGGTCGATAGCGTGTTTCGATCGGATACAACCGCCCCGAAACCTCGATCACCGGCGCCCCGTCGAAGTGCTTCGAGAAGCGCTCGGCATCGAGGGTCGCCGAGGTGACGATCAGCTTCAGATCGCGCCGTCGCGCCAGCACCGACTTTAGATAGCCGAGCAGGAAGTCGATGTTGAGGCTGCGCTCGTGCGCCTCGTCGATCAGGA
>CAZOMI010000002.1:0-74166 GCA_964580925.1 uncultured Methyloversatilis sp. | reverse complement strand
GAAAGGCGGCCTGAGTTGCAAAAGCGTGTCCAGACAATCGGAGCCGGTACAGGCAGAGAACCGTCGGCGGTTCTCTGCTCTAAGATAACAATATCGACAAACGGACACTCACGCCAAAAAAGATGTCGGCAAGAATTGCGAATCAATATTCAGGTAAGAAGTTCTTCTTGGCGCTGGATTTTCAGCACGTGAAGTTGCCGGGGTTTCTGGCCTGGAATCTCCAAAATACCTATGTCGCCGGGGGACATCCCGAGTAGGGCTTGGGCGAGAGGCGTTTCCTCGTTGACGATGCCCATCTTGACGTTGCTAGCACTGTCCACGATCAGAACACTGTGCCTGTCATTTGGGGCATCGAGCGGGCAATAGGTGACACGATCCCCAACCTCGACGAACAGGTCTTCGCTGGAGTCGGATTCAGCTGCGATGGCCTCCGCCACCTCCTCGGCCACCTGATTTTCGACGGCCTCGTCGATCTCATCGACCAGGATCTCATCATCCCATTCACCCGGATCCTCCGATGCCGATATTCGGCGACGCTCTTCAAGGAATTCGCGAAGCCTCGCAATTGCCCTACGCGGATCGTAGAACCAGTCTGTCGACCAAATACGGTGGATGCGTCCCTTCCATCCCAGGGACTCGAGAATCTCTTGGCGGATGCGATCCCGGTCGCGAACAGAAAAGCCGCTGTGGTAAGTAGCGCCATCGCATTCGATTCCGGCGAGGAATTCCCCGGGCCTGTCTGGATTACGCACAGCCATGTCGATGAAGAACCCGGCAACACCAAGTTGCGGTTTAACCTCATAGCCCATTGAGGATATAACGTTGGCAACGGACACCTCGAAGTCGCTGTCCGGATCGCGCTCCCCCTCGTCGGTGGAGACAAGAACACCGCGCTTGGCAAAATCCAGATAGTCACGCAGGGCCTTTGTACCGAGCGGAGTGCGCGCATCGACCACGATGTCCTCGGGAGCCATGGACGTAAAAAGTTCAATCCTCCTCTTCGAGCGGGTGAAGAGCACATTGAGACGGCGCCACCCGTCGGGACGGCTGATGGGGCCGAAGTTCTGTCGCACCTTGTCCGTGCCGGGCGCCTTGCCGAACGTGGTGGATATGAAAATCACGTCTCGCTCGTCGCCCTGGACGTTCTCCAAGTTCTTGACGAAGAACGGCCATCCCTCAGCCTCCCAACGGCCCATGAAATCGGCCCCCTCGTCGAACGTCTTGAGTTTTTTGTCGAGCAGTTCCTCTATGAGTTCCCGCTGGGTCTGGTTGAGCGTGACCACACCGAGCGATTCGTCCGGTCGCCTGATCATGTGCTCAAGCACTGCGTCCACCACGCGCTGCGCCTCCGGGGCGTTCTGCCTGTCCTTGTATGCGCCTCCCTTGACGTAGCGGTATTTCACCCCGAGCCCCGGGTTCTTCGCATAGGGCGACGGAAACACGATCAGGTTCTTGTAGAAATGGTGATTGGAGAACGCGATGAGCGACTCGTGGTGGGAGCGGTAGTGCCAGCGCAAGCTGCGCACTGGAGTGAAGAGTTGCTGACAGATGTCCAGGATGCTCTCCATGCCACTGATCGCAGCCGGGGCCTCATCGTCCTCCTCGTCGTCGGAACCATCCACCATGCGATCGAAGAAACTGGTCGGAGGCAACTGCTTGGGGTCGCCGACAACGACGAGTTGCGTCCCTCGCGCGATGGCCCCAATGGCCTCCTCGGGCCGTAACTGCGACGCCTCGTCCATGACCACTAGATCGAACCTCAACGCGCCCTGCTCAAGATACTGGGCTACCGACAGCGGCCCCATCATGAAACAGGGTTTGAGTTCCTGGAGTGCCAATCCCGCACGCCTGACCAATTGTCTGATTGGGATGTGCCTGCGCTGCTTGTTGATCTCCCGACGCAGTAACTGCATGTCGGTGAAGTCACCGACAGTGGTACCCCGCTGCCCCTCTGGGACGGTGGTACGGCGGTCGATCTGGCTCGCAAAATCCTTTCCTGTGAGAGAGACGATTTCCGCATCAAGGTACCGGTAGTCTGCCCGGGTCTTGTCATGGGCAGATCCGTTGAATCGGGATAGTTCGGGGTATGACTGGTATACCGATCTGCCAATAGACTGGTAGGCTGAAAGCTCAAACGCCGAGGCTAGGCACTCTGACGGAATCTTGCCGGACTCAAGCGCTGCCACGAAGTCGGCCAGCCCCTCTTGTCTTGCCTCTTGACGAAGAGAGAGGTATTTCGACCAGGGGAGGACGGATCCCGGGACGGCCGAGACGGCTTCCAGCCTGGCAAGGATCTCAGACGGGAGATCGCCGCCTGACACTCCACGCGCCTGCCCCTGCCACTCGTCCCATGAGAAGGATCCATAAGATGAAAGCGATTCGACGGCATCCCGGGCCTTACTGCATCCGTCCGCAATAGTTCCGTAGAGACGCCTGGATTCAGCTAAAGCCTCGCCCGCGTCTCCAGACAGCAGCCTGCGACGAACGGCTGAAGGAAGTTCAATCGCGCACACCTTGGCACCCCATCCATGTGTCACGGACAGGCGATCAAGGTCGGTTTCTGCTCCGTCGAATACACCACCGAGCATTCGCCGCACATCGTCTGACGAGGCGAACCTGTCGAGAATGGATCGTGCATCGGCTTCTTCGTCGGAGGCCTGGAACACCTCCAGGGCAGACCTTCCCTGCCGGGCAAACGAGGAAATGCGTTCCAGCACCTTTCTGGCCGCGGCCGCGTCATCGCGGGCGACATCGGCTAACGAAGCCCAATCATTAAAGCGGTTCCATTGCGGCAACCCGGCAACTCCGGCCCAGGCGTCGTCAAGTTCCGACTTGCTCCGCGCAAAGGTCTCAGCCACAGACAAGGGGCATTCGCCCTCAGCGAACGAGAGGGCCTGTGATGCGGTCTCGGCCACCTTGGACGCCTTTGAAGAAACCTCCTGAAGAACATGCTGCCAAGGCCCACCAGCAAGATCGGCCAGCCATCCCAATTCATCCCCTCCAGCGTCGCGCAGGGAGTTCCCGCCCCACATGATCGACTCCAGGTCGGCAGCTGCAGCAGTAAGGTCTGCCCTTGCCTCCATGAGGCGGAGGGCGTCCCTCGGTGAAAGACTGAGATCCGACTTTCCTGAGAAGAACCCAATGACGGTGGAAATGCTGCCGGCCGCACGCCGAAGAGTCTCCAGGGCTGCATCCCACCCTTTGGACTTCGCCTCGCGGAACCCCGCCACGTCCGCCCCGAAGATGCCCCTGACGGCCGCCTCGGCCTCTTCCAGCCTGCGAGCGTCGGACAAGATCGCATCTACCTTGGCGGAAAGCTCCGCCACCCGTTCGGCGGATACGGCAGTCAGGTCAAACCGCTCGGCAAGGCCTGGGCACTCCGCCATCGAAAACCTCGACGAGACATACCACTCGTTGAGCTTGTCCATCCGAGCCGTGTCGGTGTCAAGCCCGCGGAACAACCCCCCGAAACATTCGCGGTACTCGATGTTTGAGACGAAGGCATCCTTGGCGTCGATCCAGGCCGCGAGGGCTGCAAGTTCGTCCGCGCGCTGTCTGGACGTCAATTTCCGCTTTTCCCTCGATATACCGACATGCAGCTTTTTTGCCCTGCGCCATTCCCCGTCGAAGAACGCGAAGAACCCATCCTTGCGGCGGAGGGCCGCGACGGACGTTTTGATCTCCGAGACCGGCGGCAAAGAGTCAAGGTAAATAACCTCCTCGAATCTTGCTCTACCGCTCCGCTCGGCCGCAAGGGCGTTCTTGGCCTCTTCGATGAGTTCAGCCGTTCTTGCATGACCGAAAGTCTGGCGGCGGTATTCGAGTAGATCGGCGGGGGCCGTAGAACACACCTTGGCAATTGCCACGAGTTCGGCAATCGAGCGCTCTGTCGAGTCAAACGTGACACCCATGCGCTCCGCAGACAAACGGCACCGTTCGAGGGAGTCTCCGCAGGCGGCCAATTCCTCTTCCAGCATGGCGTTGAGCCGGATGAGTTCGGTCACGGATTTGTCGGCAAGCGGAAAGGCCGCAAGGCGCCGAGCCTCGGCAAGGGATTCAAAGGAGACGTCGGCATCCCGTGAAAGCCCGGGAAGTCCATCGGGATCGGCGAGACGGGCAATGGCGTCGGGGGTGCCGTCGAAAGGCAGCCCTCGCTTGGTCGCGATGGCCCCAATCCTGGCTAGAGCCTCAGAAAGGGGCTTGCAGGCGGCAAGGATAGATGATGCCCTGGCGGCCAGTCGGTCAGCAGAGAACGGAGCCAAACCCAATGAATTGGCAAACCCGCAGTTTGCTACGAACGCGTCGAACGCACCCTTACCGGCAGGACCATATGGAGCCCTCGATGTCCGCACTGCAGCCAAAGTATCGTCAATTGCCCTCTCGAGACGGGACACCGACTGGATCGCGTCCCCAATGTCGGCATCCAGCAGGGGCTTGGACAGTTTCCTACGCTCAGCGAGTTGGCGCACCTCCGCCATTTGATTCCCCGGCAGGCGCTCGCCGTCGGCAAGCACCTCGGCGGCCGAATTGAACAGCCTGCGCGCCTTCTCGACCCCGTTGGCCACGTCCGAGAGAAGCCTCGAACTGCGCTGCCCCTTCGGATCGGCATCCGGGTCGAACATCCTTGGCAGCAATGACGGCTCCACCCCTTCGGGTACATCAGGGGTGAGGGCCAGTGACGCTTTGATCTTCGTCGCTGACGCGGCGTCGGGCTGTTCGCTGAATCCGAAGAAATCGACTGCCTGAGCAGCGGCAGCGTTCGCAGCAAGCGCCCCGTCCAAGGCAGATGAGACAATCCTTGCGATGGCCTCGTCGTCAGACGGAGCCAATGGATTGGGTCGGAACCCCCACCATGGATGGCTCTGATCGAACCGTCCGCCGATAGCGTCGTGAAGTTCCGCCAAAGCGGCGAGCCGCGATCTCCTCGACTCTATGTCGTCGTGTGTCCATCCGGACGCGTCCTTGAACCCGATGGCATTGACCGCCGCCGACACCTCCCCGAGTTCCTGCCTGCGTCGCTCGGCCGCCCAGAATATCTCGTTGACCGTCAGGCCGATGGAGTTGCCGATCCGGCTCCCCATCAACTCGGCATAGCGGGCAAGCTCCGCTTTCTGCCGCTGTAGCGTGGCCATCTTTGCTTGGAACTGCGCAGGCGCAGGGAACCGTTGCTCGATGCGAGCTTGGATGTCCTCGAGGAACTTTTTCTTCTGCGTCTTGTGCGAATGCAGTTCGAGACAGAAATGCCCAAGGCCAGCATGGTTGAGTCGATGTCTCACCACCTCAAGGGCAGCCAGTTTCTCGGAGACGAACAACACCTTCTTGCCCTTGGACAAGGCAGCGGCGATTATGTTGGTGATGGTTTGCGACTTTCCGGTTCCTGGGGGGCCGTTGACCACCAGATTCTTGCCGGAGAGCACGTCAATGATCGCGCTGTGCTGGGACGAGTCGGCATCGAAGATGAGCGGCTGCATCGCCTCCGGCCGTTCGTCAATGCGGTAGTCCTCTGCATGCAATCCGCCACCACCACCGCCTTCGCCACCGGAAAACACGGACTTGACCAGTTCGCTCTGCAACAGGCCGGGATTCTTCTTCGAGTCGAGATCAGACCATATGGCGAGTTTCCCGAACGAGAGCATGCCGAGTGTTATCTGACGGCGCACCTTCCAGCGGCGCTTTTTCGAAATGGACTGCTCGATTCTCGTAAAGTAAGATTCCGGCTCCTCCTCTTCCTCGTATTCAGGAAGGGTGAGCATGAAGTCGCGGCGCATCTTCTCGCGCAGGGTGTGGTTCTCGGCCAAGTCCTCACCGCTGTGGAGAACACTGTACTGATAGGTTCCGGTCTCCCTGTCAAGGCCACCCTTCGCCAACGAGACAGGCAGTGAAAGCAGTGGGGCGATCATCGCCCTGTCAGAGTCTTCGCTGTCGTAAAACTCCAGGAAACCAAACACGAGGAACAGCATATTTGATCCTGTCTCCTCAATAGCCGTCTTCGCCTCACTTGCGATCTTGCGCAGTTGTCGCTCGAGGTCAGCCGGATACAGCAATGTCTGGATGCCATGCAGCCTGTGACCATTGGCACCTTCCGGATTTGGCGGAAACTCGAAGGAAGTCGATATGCCAAGGCGCGCGGCGTGGAGTTTTGCCTCCGGTCGCTTGCCCTCGTAGGAGTCGGGATCAGGCTCGGGGACGTATTTGAAAGGGACGGCCTTGGCGTCCATCAGCCGGTCGAATACCAGATTCAGGTTCGGGTTGTCCGCAATCTGGACGCTACGCCCCTTGGGGTGGCGGTAGTTGAGCAGCCGGTTACGCGACGAGAGATCCAGCAGACGCGTTCGTAGTCTTTCGATGGCCTCGCCGACGGTAATTCCACCTGAAAATATTTCCCCGATTATCGCGTCGGCGTCATTGGCCTGGTATTCGCCGGTTTGTTGTTCTTCCATTATCCCGATCCCGCTTTATCCCCAAGTCTTGCATGGTATCTCACCCGGCATAACCACGACAGTGCCGGGGCCACCGATAGATTAGCTGACGAAATTTGATCACAAGCCAAGCTCGCCAGATGAGCCATACAAATTGGGGGCTGATCGAATCGGTAAGCGTGTCGAATCTGGTCGCACAGGAACGGATATTCATTGATGCGAGCGGGCCACAAGGGGACGCCCACGCATTATTTGCCAGCGGAACTCAGGTGATCTGAGAACCCTGCGGCCAGAGTTCTGACTGATTCTGTCTGGCTGCCAATGCTGGAAGTCCCTGCCCATTAACTTCTGGCTTAGGCCAATGTGATACGCTCCGCGCCCCGCAAAAAGCAGAGAGAATCATAATGGACAAGGCACACTCACCATTCCCCGGCGGCAAGTACATGAATACCAATCAGTTGGAATGGTTCCGGCTGGAACTCCAGCAGCAACTGGACGAATGTGAGCGGCTGATTGAGGACACGAAGAGTCAGGATGACCAGGCATCCCCGGAGGGGGATGAAGCGGATGTGGCAGACTACAAAATTCAGATCGAGCAGCAGGCTTCTGCCATCCATCGATTGCACCTCCAGAAGCGCGCCATCGAAATGGCCTTGAACCGAATAGACAGCGGCGACTATGGCTACTGCGAGGAAACCGGCGATGAAATTGGCCTGCCACGGCTCAAGGCCAATCCGACCGCACGGCTTTCACTGGATGCCCAAGAGCGCATGGAACGGCAAAACCGACTGCAGGGGGCCGGCTAGCAGTAATCAGGCGTGCACCAGACCCGCGTTGCCGATACCCTCTCCATTGCTGGCAGTCTCCTTGTCATGACTGCCAGTCTCAGTTTTTGGATACCGATGGTGCCACCGGCGCAGAGTACGCTCCTTAAGCTTGACCCACATTGATCGCCGGTCTCGCCTTACCAGTCCGATTACGTGCCCATCCAGCATGATCGGCAGATGATCACTCCCCCAGGATTTCAGGTAGGCCATCAGGGGATAATGCTCACGGTAGATGTACTCGGCCGAGTAGCGTCGGAGGCCGCATCCTGTCATCGCACTTGATGCTTCCATCTCTTGAACACTCAGGAATGCAGTGCGACCGCCAGCATGCGTTCAGCACGGTTCTTTCGTGCGACCTCGGGTGTCAGGCCGACCAGTGATTCCGGCGGTAGGGGCACATCCCAGTGACTCTGAAACAGATCGATGGTATCGCCCGTATCGAGGCGGGCACGGTAAATCTTCTCTTGGTAGGCGGGTGCACCGGGCAGCGCCACTAATTCAACGGATTGGATCAGCACAACGGTCTCCTGAAGACGAAACTTCACTGACCACTATGCTCACTCGCCTGACGGAAAGTTCTAAGCACGAAAAGATAGAGGAAACCATGACTCGATTTGCTTTTCCCAGGCTATAGATTTGCCTTGTCTATCCGAAAGGAGAATGGCGCTAAGATGACCATCACCCTGACGCGGCTCCATTTTGATATTTTCTTGAACCGAACACGATGAACAACGATGACGCTGTAACCGCCCTGATTTCCGATCCAGTGATGCAAAAACGGCTCGCCAAGTATCTTGCTCTGAAATGCTTTCGGAATTCAGTACTTGAAGATTTGCACAGCGGTATTGTTCCAGCATCGAAGAGTGGCGACTACACGGATGTTGCCGTCCATACACCGTTTGGCGATATCCCCTGGAACGATCTTTCACGATTCGACGATGCCGAGATGAAGGTGCTCATGGTGGATGTCGTGAGCAAGACCTATCAGTTCATTCAGGAGCTTTTCGACGAGGAACATGGAGGGGATCTGCTGCTCAAACTGGCTGCGCGGGATCCTGCACCACACTGGGACGATCCGAAATAACGCAATTTCCGCCTCGAGTCGAATGTATGCAGCCTGAGGATCTGGAATGTCTGGTCACCCGTGAAATGCCATTCGGCAAGCACAAGGGCACCCTGATTGCGGACCTTCCTGGAAACTACCTTAACTGGTTTGCCCGCGAGGGTTTCCCGAAGGGAGAAATCGGTCGCCTGTTGGCCCTGATGCAGGAGATCGATCACAACGGGCTGAAGGACATCCTGAGGCCGCTGCGCCAGAAATCAGGTCAGTGATCCATATGTCAATCGACAACCAGATCGAACCTCCACAGTCCTTCATGGCGATGTACATGACGCCCGGCCGGGATCGTCCCAATGCACCACAGGACGTAGTTCTAGCCCGCTACGAGCAGTGTGAGGATGTGGCCACAATCCTGGCAGAACAAGCCCAGACTCTCGCCTTCAAGGAAAACCTCTCTGAGAACGAGGTTCTCAAGCGTTGCTACCAAGGCATGCTCACTGATGCAGCCGACTTCAACGAGAAGGAGGCTTTATGGGTTGCTTGCCGTCTCGCCGAGTTGCTGGGCTGGGATCCGCCCAGTTTTGGCTGAGCCCCCCCTTTTCCCCTTGTGTGCCGTAATCCATGCCTGCAAAGACCTGGTTTATCTACCTGCTCGAATGTGTCGATGGCTCCTTTTACACCGGGATTACCGTTGATTTAGCGACACGCTTTGCAGACCATCAATCCGGAAAGGGCGCCCGCTATACCCGTTCCCACAAGCCCTTGCGCCTGCTAGCATCAGCCCCCGTCGGTACTCGGCCGGAAGCACTGAAAGCCGAGTTGGCAGTAAAACGCATGCCAAAGGACCAGAAACTTCTTGCCGTTCAGTCTTATGCTTTACACATCCCTCATCAACCAGAAAGGTCACACGTTATGAATAAGTCCGAACTGATCGAAGCCATCGCCAAATCTTCCGAGCTCACCAAGGCCGATGCCGAGCGCGCCCTGAACGCCACAATCGAGACTATCGTCAAGGCAGTTGCCAAGGGCGACACCGTCACTCTGGTCGGCTTCGGTACCTTCAAGTCTTCCAAGCGTGCCGCCCGGACTGGCCGCAACCCGGCCACCGGCGCCGCCATCAAGATTGCTGCTTCGACTGTGCCGCGCTTCACTGCCGGTGCCACCTTCAAAACGGCTGTCGCTGGCAAGAAAGCCAAGAAGAAGTAAGCACCGTCACAGACAATCTCCGAGCCCATGACTGAACTGCTTGAAACCATCGAACTCCAGACCCACGAGACCTGCGAATGGTCCGTCATCTGGATGCATGGGCTCGGTGCCGACGGATCAGACTTTGTTCCCGTGTTACCAGAACTGGGGCTGGATTCATCCATCAGTATCCGCTTCGTATTCCCAAATGCCCCATCCATTCCAGTCACCTGCAATGGCGGCTATGTGATGCCGGCCTGGTACGACATCATCAGCCTCGACAAGAACAACCGTGAGGTCGACACTGCCGGGATCGTCCAGTCACGGGAACAAATCCGCATCCTGATAGACCGAGAAAAGGAAATGGGCATCCCGAGCCACCGGATATTCCTTGCTGGTTTCTCGCAAGGCGGAGCCGTTGCCTACACCACTGGCCTGACGCATCCTGAACCCCTGGCCGGCATTATGGCCCTGTCGACCTACCTCCCTGTACCCGAATTGGTCGCTGAAGAAGCGACCGAGGACAATCGTCAAGTGCCGATATTCGCAGCCCACGGCACCGAAGACGATATTGTCTCCATCGAACTGGGACGACGTGCCACGGAATTTCTTACCCAGAACGGCTATACGTGCCAGTGGCAGGAATACCCAATGCCCCACTCCATCTGCCTGGAGGAAATTCAGGACATCGGCACCTGGTTGAATCAGCGCATTGCCTCACACTGAGAACCTCTACCTGACAGGTAACCCCCTATGGCGAACATCGCAGCTTTGCTCAAGCAAGAAATTACCCGCATCGTCCGCAAGGAACTCAAGAGCGAAACGGAGTTGCTCAAGAAGGCAAATGCCCGCTACCGTTCAGACATCGCTGAACTCAAACGGCGTGTAGCCTTCATTGAGAAACAACTGAAAGCAGTAGAGAGACAGAGCAGCAAACTGGCACCCACAACAACCGTGGCCCAGGAACCTGACGGAAAAATCAGATTCCGTGCCGATGGATTGAAGAAACACCGCGAGCGTCTAGGCTTGTCTGCCCCTGCCCTCGCCTCGATTCTCGATGTTTCGCCACAGACCATCTACAACTGGGAATCGGCAACCTCTCGCCCCAGTAAAGACCAGGTGGTCAAGATCGCCATCCTGCGCAAGATGGGCAAGCGGGAAGTCCAGCAACGTCTGGCACAAATGAGAGCTGCATGAGAATCCTGCATACCATGCTCCGTACCGGCGACCTCGACCGGTCGATCGACTTCTATACCCAGATCCTCGGCATGCAGCTGATGCGTCGCCAGGACTACCCTGAAGGCAAATTCACCCTGGCTTTCATCGGCTATGGCAATGAAAGCGACAATAGCGTTATCGAACTCACTTACAACTGGGGCGTCGACAAGTACGAGATCGGCACCGGCTATGGCCATATCGCCCTTGAAGTCGATGATGTCTATGCCGCCTGTGATGCCATCCGCCAGAAGGGCGGCAAGATCATTCGCGAAGCCGGTCCAATGAATGCCGGCACCACCATCATCGCCTTCGTGGCCGATCCCGACGGCTATTACATCGAGTTGATTGGCAAGAAGTCCTGAACGCTGACCTTAATGTCACGCTCTTCGACGGGGAATCCTGACTGATCTGAAGGCCTGATGTTGTCCATCGCCTTACAAGCTCCTGTACTGCCGGCCGCTGATTTTCATCTGGCGCGCGACGTCGTCAGGACGAAGAGCTGCGTTCGATGCCAACGAATTCCCTGACCAGGCATCGATCCAGCCTCGCACGGCGTCTTCCCTGACCTTGTATTGATCAGCCACGGTGGCAACCGCATTGCCATCCGTGATTTTCCCGTCAGCTACCCATTGCAGGTAGCGGATTGCCGCTTCGATGGCTTTTCGGGCCAAAGGATTCTCTGGCAGGTTCGCTGTCGGAGATGATGAATCCCTGTTTCCGCCACGAAGCTGCTTGAGGCAATCCTCGAGTCCACCTTCGACGATCATGGCCGGAACAGCCAGCATCAGGTTCAGGGGCAGGCCGAAATTCTCAATCGCCATGCCCTGGTTGTCGTGACTTCTTGCCGGGTCGGCCCCTTCGATGCGATTGACCCGTGTCAGAAGGCTTTCCCTGCGTTCAACGTAGCCACACACCTTTTTGTCCAGTGCCATGGCAAAGCCCATCTCGAAGCAAGTGCCCGAATCCGGCTCTGCACCGCGAAATGGGTTGAAGTTGGCAACGACAATCTGAGCCTTTCTGATCAGATCAAGGTTGGCCTGAAAGATCCGCGATGCGTCGGTTTCGCCATGGTCGATGGGAATCAAGGCTTCGTAACCGTAGCGACGGCACGTGTCGCGAGCGGATTCAGCCCATTCGAGGACATCGGGGCGAAAGACGTCAGGGCCGGCGAGGTAGATTTTCATGAGATGCTGTTCTTAGAATTTGCTTCGTTCGAATTCTTCACGACACCCGACAGGAAATCCACCAGCACCGGCAATTCCCGGTCAAGATCGGCATAGTCGTCGTGGCTTCCGGCCACAACCTTCAACGGGACATGATCGCCCGAGCGATTGGCGTGAATGGCATGGGCCTCGCTGACCGGCACGGTGGTGTCTTCCGCGCCATGGACCAACAAAACCGGGCACTGCACCCGCCGAATCGTGTTGATCGGCGCGATGGAGTCGAAGCGATGGCCAATCACCCACTCGACGTAGCGGAGCATCAGCCAGCCGACAGGCATGTACGGAATGCCCTTGGCGGCAAACCAGCGACGCATCATCGCCACCGGATGGGTGAAAGCGGCAATGCTCACCACGGCAGCGATGTCATCACGCCTTGATGCGGCAAGCAACGAAGCCGCGGCACCTACTGAGTGACCGATGGCGGTAATGGCCTGCGGGGCGATGTCCTCGCGCTGATTCAACCAGTCGATGGCATGCCCGAGATCCTCGGCAAAGCGTGGCATCGAAGCGAATGTGTCCTCATCGCTTTGGCCGTGACAGCGCGCATCGATGAACAACAGCGCAAATCCCGCCTCATGAAGCGGCTGCGCCAATGGCAGCAGGGTCTCGGCGTTGCCTCCCCAGCCGTGGAGCAGCACGACCGCAGGTGACCTGCCCTCTCGAAGGGTCGGAATAAACCAGCCGAACAGCGACTTGCCATTTTCGGTTGGAAAAGTGATCTCCTGATGCGACAAGCCGGCATCGGCGGGCGTACGGGTTTCGACAATGCGTTCGGGCGCCAGGCTGCGATGGATCGCCCAACGCAAACCCGCCAACAGGCCGATGGTCACAACAAGTCCGAGCAGTGCAAGCATGATCAGGCGATGTCCACCGCAATCGCCCGTATCGCCAGATCGAATGTTCCTTCCTGGCGGTCGGCGATCATCAGGCCAATCTGCCGCACCCGAGAGGTATCCAGGGGAGGCGCATCGGGAACCGGCTTCCCGCGCCAGGTCGGTAAAAAGTCGGTGCTGGCGAGACGGCTGGTCGTCCACACCCCAGCGGGCAGATCGAATCGCGCCTGATAGTTGATGCCATCGAAGCCATTGTCGGTGCGCAGGTTCAGCTTGTAGCGCTTGCCGTCACCTCGCACCTCCAGCAGATAGGCAGTGACACCTATCCGACCGAGTTCGCAGGGTTGGCATCGAACCGCGGCAAACCCGCCGTTGTTCTCAAAGGAAACCCGGCCGGTGAAGACGGCATGCCCCGCCGGGTCATGGCTCAGCTGGCTGGATGAAATCCCGCCCATCACGCCATCGTTGATGGGGTTCCACATTGCTACCGCGCTCGGGTCGGCAAAATCAAACAGGACAGAAGTCATTCAACTGAGATCGACGATTTTGGGATGCCCGGACTTTAGCGCTTCAGCGTGCCTCACCCCTGCTTTTTCCCGTGTGCAGAAACTTCCAGACGATTGGTATCAAACCCGAGTCGGCGCAATCGCTCCAGCAGTGCTGCCAAGACATCGTGGCGAACCGCCGGAGACCGGGATAACACCCAGAGATACTCTCGCCATGGCTCGCTCACGGCAACCAGCTGGTATTCCGGGTCGAGGTCGATAACCCAGTAGTCACCCCACACGGCGGGAATGAACGACAGCCAAGCCGGTGCAAATCGAACCTCCAGTTTCGGTGATGAAGTATCGCCGACTTGGCGCGCCATGCCGACCGCTTCGTTCCATTCATCGTTTTCCATGCGACACCGGTTGATGACCTTCACGCGCCCATCCGGTTCTAGCTTGTATTCGGCACTGGTGTCGGCGACACACTTGCGCTGAAATCGGTTCGGATATTTGGCAATTTCGTACCAACGTCCCATGTAACGCGGTACATCCAGGGCAGCTACCGTGGTGAGCGGCGGTGGTTCGCTCGCCAGTGCGACAGATTGTCCTATCGCGAGGAAAAGCAGGTTCATCAGGAGCGTGAACGTAATGTGCTGCATGGTTCTATAGCGATGGATGGTCATGGTCGAAGCTTACTCGCTGACCTTGCCGCGGCCAGCCTTGATCGATGCACGCCGGGTTTTGCTCTCCAACCGTTTCTTGACGGAGCTTCGGGTGGGCTTGGTGGGCCTGCGTCGTTTGGGCAGGACGGCGACGCTGTCGATCAATTCATGAAGACGCCGCATGGCCTCGGCGCGGTTGCCTTCGAGGCTTCTAAACTCCTGCGCCTTAATGATGACAACGCCGTCCTTGCTGATGCGCTGGTCGTTCAGTTTCATGAGTCGCTGGCGGACATCGTCCGGCAGGGAGGACGCATTGATGTCGAAACGCAAATGGACAGCGTTCGAGACTTTGTTGACGTTCTGCCCTCCGGCGCCCTGAGCACGGATCGGAGTAATCTCGACTTCGTGGTCGGGTATCGTGAATCGGAAGTCCATGGGCGACTATCGGCCACCCCACGGCATGACCGGCACGGTGGAAATGCTGTTCGCGGGAGCCCCCTCGATCAATTTTCGGCTGATCGCGACATAGACGAGGGTTCGGTTAGCGGCGTCCCACATCCGTACGACGCGGGTTTCCTTGAACAGGATCGACGTATCTTCCGAGAACACCGTTTCGTCCTCTGGCAACTTGGGCGGAAGGATGATCGGGCCGGTCTGACGGCAGGCCAGCGAAAACTGCGAAGGATCCTGGGCCAGGCCAACCGCTCCGGAAATTCCGCCGGTCCTGGCTTGGCTGACATGGCAGGTGACACCAGGCACCTTGGGATCATGAAACGCTTCCACGCAAACCTTGTGATTAGCGCCAATCAGTTTCCATGCGGTAGTGACGCAGCCGATATTTTCGGCATAAGCGATGCATGAATCCATGACCAAGGCGAAGAGAACGAGAGCTTTCAGGATGGAGAGTGTTTTCATGTTTTAGGGAAATCAAGATACAAATCGGGGTTTGGAAATTCCTATCACAGGAGTTCCGCGAACAGGCGAGTTACCCAATCCGACTCACATTCGCTTAAAAGGGCATCACCGGTTTGCAGGTAACGATCAAGGATATCTTTCGCATAACGAGCATTCAGTCCGGGAATGAAGGATGAGTGATCTTATCCCCTTCCGGCACAATCAGACCTGGATCGTCATCGGTGGTTTTGCTGACCCGCCGACTGACTGGCCACGCTTGCAGCAACTCTGCACGACAGGGGGCCACCAACGATTGGATAGCCTCAACCGGCCCCGTAAGCCAGTCCTGCCAGCGATCCGGTGGCACAATCACCGGCATACGATCATGAATCGGCTCCATCACGGCATTGGGACCGACCGTGACGATACACACCGTGCGAAGGAGGTTACCGTCAGGCATCTTCCACGACTCCCACAATCCACCCATGGCCAACGGCTTGCCATCTTTCGGGTTGATGTAATACGGCTGCTTGACCTTGCCTTCTGCCTTCCATTCAAAGAAACCTGAGGCTGGTACGAGACAGCGACGCCGCTTGAACGCATCCCGAAACGACGGCTTCTCGGCAGCCGACTCCCCGCGTGCGTTGTTGAGCTTCGCCCCGATCGTCGAATCCTTTGCCCAATGGGGTACCAACCCCCAACGCAGCAGGTGCAGCACCCTCTTGCCATCTGGGGAGTGACGGATCACCGGGATGTCTGTCCCGGGCGGGATGTTGTAGCGCGCGCCATAGTCGGCGCACTCATCTAGCCCGAATCGGGTGATGAGTTCCGCCGGGGGTGCCTTCAAGACAAATCTGCCGCACATTCCCTATGCTTCCTTTCCGTCCAGCGCCCATGGTAACGATTTATTAACCCAAGGTCGCGCCGGCTCATCCTATGAGCCTACTGGTGTTCATCATGGCATCACTTTTACTCAGGAGACATGCCATGCCCACCGATCTGATCATCTACATCCTGATCTGCCTGTTCGCAGCCGGCTTCATCAAGCGCGTCGGCGAGGTCTTTGCCGCCTATGAGACCCGCCCCCTTGATTCGGTTTCGAACACTCGCCAGCGTTGACAGGTTTATATTTATTAACTACGATGGTTAATAGTTATAAACCCACCAGTACATATCATGAGCTCCCCGAACCGCGACCCCGAACACCTCGCCAAGCTGCGCCGGTACTACGCCGAAACCCGGCGGATTCCGTCGCTCGCTCGGATTGGCGAATTGATGGGGTTTTCGACGCCGGCAGCCAAGAAATTTATCGAACGCCTGGCTGGGGAAGGGTTCGTTACCCGTACTACGGACGACGATGCATGGATTCCCGCATCCCGCTTCTTTCAGCGCTCATTGGTCGAGACGAGCGTCCAGGCTGGCAACCCCATCCCTGTCGAGGCCGTTGCTGCCGAACCCTTCTTGATCGACGAGTATGTGGTACGCGATCCGACACAGACCGTGCTGATCCCGGTGAAGGGCGATTCAATGATCAATGCGGGGATCAACGAAGGTGACATGGCTGTGATTGAGCGCGCTGCCGACGCCAGGGACGGGGATTTTGTCGTGGCCATCGTGGACGGTGACTACACACTCAAGGAACTGGCCACCGAGCGGGGGCAGAAGGTACTCAAGCCCCATAACCCGGCCTATCCGGTGATCCGTCCCAAGGGCAAGCTCGAAATCTTTGGCATTCTGGTCGGTCTCATCCGACGTTATCGGAACTGACCATGGCCTGCGGAGTCCTTACGCCCCGTGGCCAGCCTGCCGGACACGGTGGCCCGGTGTTTCCAGAAGCTGGGGTAATCCATGTGCCAGGCTGCCCTTTGCTGGCACGTCCGGTGCCGGCCGGGTTTCCTTCACCTGCAACCGACTACGTTGAAACCCGGCTGAGCTTGGACAAGCACCTGATCGAGCATGAGGATGCGACCTTCTTCGTACGGGTGCAGGGCAACTCCATGGTGGGGTTCGGCATTCATGACGGGGATCTACTGGTTGTGGATCGTTCCAGAGACCCAGGCGATCGCAGTGTAGTCATCGCCGTGGTCGATGGTCAGTTCATGGTCAAGCAAGCCTGTCGGGTACCCGAAGGAGTACTGCTGCGCTCAAGTGGTCCAGGACACGGAGACATCCTCGTCGGGCCAGAACAGGAGCTCGCAGTCTGGGGTGTCGTGCGCTGGGCCATTCACCTCGTTTCCTGAACCTTGGGAACGGGCACATGCCTATCGCCCTGATCGACGGCAACAACTTTTACGTATCCTGCGAGCGGGTCTTCAATCCGAAGTTGGAAGGAAGGCCGGTAGTCGTTCTCTCCAACAACGACGGCTGTGCCGTGGCCAGAAGCAACGAGGTCAAGGCGCTTGGCGTGAAGATGGGCACACCGTGGTTCCAGATGAAGGATCTGGCTCGGCAGCACGGCATCATTGCCCTGAGCAGCAACTACGCGCTGTACGCTGACATGAGCAACCGGATGATGTCGGTACTGAGTCAGTATTCTCCCGATCAGGAGATCTACAGCATTGACGAGTGCTTCCTTGGCCTGGACGGGTTTGAAAATTACGATCTGCTGATCCATGCGCAGGCCATGCGAAGCCAAGTCCGGCAATGGGTCGGGATTCCGGTCTGCGTCGGCATCGCCGAAACCAAGACGCTGTCCAAACTCGCCAATCACTGTGCGAAGAAGTCCCTGGCTGGGGCCGATGGGGTATGCGATCTCACGCGTCTGTCGGAAACCGAACGATCAAGGCTGTTGGCCACCATCGAGGTTGGAGAGGTCTGGGGAATTGGCCCGCGCTTGTCGAAACAGTTGGCCGATCGCGGCATTCATTCGGTCGAAGCCTTGCGGCATGCTGATCCAAAGACGATCAGGCGAGAGTTTTCTGTAGTTGTTGAGCGGACGGTTCTGGAATTGAACGCCATTCCCTGCTTATCAATTGAGAACGTGGCGCCAGCCAAGCAGCAGATCATGTCATCGCGGTCTTTCGGCAACTACGTTTATGACCTGGCGCCACTGAAGGAAGCTGTCGCCACCTACATCGCAATCGCCGCCGAAAAGCTGCGTGCCCAAGGGTCCGTGGCTGGCATGATTCAGGTCTATATCCGCACCAACCCGCACAAGGAGGATTACCCGCAATACAGCAAAGGGCTGACGATCCCGCTGCCGGAACCGTCGGGCGACACCCTATATCTCACCCGTGCAGCTCTCTGGGGGTTAAGACGCATTTACCGTCCCGGGTTTGCGTATCAGAAGGCAGGCATAGTGTTGATGAATCTGTCGGATGCGACCAATCAGCAAGCATCACTGTTCTGCACGCATCGGGGAAATGACCGGTTGATGGAAGTCATTGATCGCGCAAATGCGATCTGGGGCCGGGGTACCTTGCGGTCCGCCGCCACAGGAGTCTCAAAGTCATGGGTAATGAAACGGGAGAAAATGTCGCCCCAATACACGACGCATTGGGATCAATTGCCGATTGCGATTTGATGCCTTTCATTCAATGCGAATCCCGATCCGCGACCCACGCAAGGCTTCTACGCTCTAAACTGGATTTTGCTGCCGGCAACGACCAGTCGATCAGGGTGCTTTTTTGACAGCGAATTCAGGTGACTGAGCGGAACCTTCATATCCCTGGCCTTGAACTGGCTCATTGCCTTGTACTTTGCTACCGTGACCCACCCAGCCTGATCGGGAATGGCATTGGTGCTTATTTCAGTCAGAACCTGTATCACATGAGCCAGCGATAGCGTATCCGTTCCCGATGGAATAGACGCTGCTTCTCCCGCTGGCCCATTAGTGGTTCCCCGACTTCTAATCTTTGGCGCCTCCTTCTTCGGCAATGGGGCCTTCCCTTGTTGCCCCTCGCTTCGCTCAACGGTTGTTTCTGGCGACGAGGCGATAGAAGCCACTGCTGGCGCAGCGGCGGCCATGTCCATTCCCTGCCCTCCCCCAGCCTCGCTCAGAAAAACAGGGGTGAGCTCTCGCGCTAACCGGATTGCCTTGACAGATTCACCATTCATTTCGGCATCCAAGACTCGCTTCAGTGGAGTCATCGGATCGACCCACAACCATTCTTTGGCTACCAGCTCATCCAGGATCATCTTTACCGTAAGTCCGTAACCGCTGAATGACTCGGGCCATCGCAGAAGCAACTGATAATCATTGTCCAGGAAGACCTCAGATCCCCATCGTTTGTCACCTGACCTGAGATCCTGCGCAAGTGCCCTTAAGGCTTCCCCAACCGCGCCATTCAAGGGGAAAATTTGTTTCGGGCCCGTGCCGGTGGATTCAACGACTGACCGCTGACCTGTCCGATCGTTATGTTCCGGGGCTGATGTTGCGGCGTTGGGAAGTGATGGCTTCTGGTTGTCCTTGATAGGCGGCGGTCGCTTGCTGTCCTCTGCCCTTCCAGTGATTTGTGGCTTGTTGTCCGGAAGGAGTTCAACAACCGCATCGGTTTTTTCAGGAGGCTGGGGCGCCTCTAATGGCACATCCGATGAATTGACTTGCACCAGATCCGTGTCACCATTTTGTGACGTGTCGTTGATTATTCGCCCGGTAACAGGTGCAATCGGAATCGTGGATAGCATCGCTTCGTCCCTGAGCCTGATTGCGGGTAGCTTGATATCCGGAATCTTTTCAACCAGCACCGCAGGGGCGATTCTCCAGAACCGCTCACCAGGCGCGGCATCCTCCCGAATAAACGCAATTTGCCTTTCCAGAAGCATGTCGAGTATCCCATCAGGGGTTCGAGGAATGCCTGGAATACCGTCCTCGCGTACCTGCCTGGCTATTTCTTCACCGGCAGCCGGCCAGATTAGATAGACGTTGCCAGCGATATTCCAGACACGTGCCCCAGGCTCATTGACAAGCCACAAACCCTCTTTGATGAAGCGGCGCATGATGTCTGTCAAATGACGCTCCACGGGGACACCAAGATCGTATCCAGCCATCGCTACGCCAAGCGTCTTCAAATCCCTTTCGACGCTGGTCTGGTCAGCCTTGACTACGAGATCGTAGATGGGGTTGGTTGGTCCCGGATAGGATGTCAGGGATTCCATCAACCAGACGATCAATTCCGTGCCGCCCTCCTCGATCCAATCAAGTGTCTCCGCGCCGATGATTCGGTCACCGATCAGATTGGATAAAGCGGTATGTTGCCTTGCTCTTCCTTCGCGCCAGTCCAGGAAATATGCCTGTACGTGATTTTTCGTTGCCCAGGTATAGAGGTCTTCCTTGATAGGCTTCCAGATCGCCGTTCTGTCTTTGTTGGTCACCACCAGATCCGTTACTGGCTTGCCGGCATCGTGACATAGCGCTGCCAGGAAAACGGCAAGTTGCCAGCGCGGCTCCATCTCTCTTCGCTGAGCAGGTGACTTCGCACTTTCCAGCAGCACTTTGTCGGCAGATTGAAGTGCCCAAAGTCCTACCTCGATTGAGTGACGAAGCAGGCCGCCGGCGCCGCGATGGTGATGTGACTGCGACGCAGGCAGCAGGTGCGCATACGCAGCAAATCTTCGCACAGCGGGAAGATAGTAGCAGTCGATGATCTTGGGGGTAGCGATTGCCGTGTTGGCAATACGTTCAATCAACTCGCGCTGTGTTTCAAGCAGATTCTCCGGAGGAACAACCGGCAACCCCTTCATGAATGGAGGGTAACGCGGGATCTCGTCAGCTGACCAATGGTAGATCGGTTGTATGGCGTTGGATTGGCGTGCATCACTTGCCGGTTTCTGTCTGAACCAGAAAAGCATGTTGCCTTGCCGCTCAATCAATAAAGGCTAATTGCGCGGCCAACCAGCTCAGTCCCCGAAACCCAACCCACCAAAGCATAGCGAGAATCAAGGCTATCCGGATGCGGTGCAGACATGAAGAAATGGCCATTGGGGATGATCCCGACTGGCCCATGCTGGAGAGGTTTCCCGCCTTTTGAAATTGGCTTTGCTCGCCCGGCCGATTGACCATCCACGAAGAATTCGCGGTAGCCCTTGCCGACATCGTGGGCAATAACCTCAGAACCGGAAACTCCCAGTATCCGCTTGAGGAATAGCGCCCCTCTTTCGTAGGGACCTCCGCCGCCATATCGAAAGGCGGCGAGGTCCCCCTTCCCGGGCTTCGTTCCCTTCTCCACCAGGAATATCGTTCCCGGCAATGAGTCGGATACGTTGATCGTCAGAGAGAAGTATCGGCCAAAGGCGACGAAGGCGACAAAGACCCACAGATAAATCGTTGCGCGCCGAACCAGATGACGGTAAAGGGAATCAAGCATCAATCCATCATACGAAGTCACCTTCTCGAATCCAGGCCAAAAAGCATCCAGATTCGAGGTGTTTCGAATTCAGGTGCCCCTAGCAACCTCGGTTGCGCTGCCACTACCCGCTATCAAAACACTTTCGACTGACAGAACGGACACTGATCGGTGTATTTGTTCCCGGTGTCGTAGATATAGCCGGCACGACACTTGTCGCAGCGCGAGAGCATCACAATGTGCGCCCTGACATCTCGGACGGCGAAGTACCCTGCGTTGATATCGATGTCACCACAGATCCGCTGATACTCCATCCATGTGTTCAGCAACCAGCCCGGCGCAATGGTTGTCCCATTGAGCCGCTTGTAGAACACCGCAAAGGAAGAGATGCGGGCCGCCATCTCCGCATCCTTGATGAAGGACAGCACGGTCTCGGGGAGCTTTCCATTGGCCGGCCTGACGCCGTGAATATCGTGCCACCACTGACGCAGCGTCAGGGTGCTGACATCAGTCAGCGCGCGGATGACGGAAAGCCGCAAACGGGCACGAATCAGCTGCTGAGCCAGCTGCATGTTTTCCAGTTCGCCCAAGCCGACCATCATCGATCCTCGACCGAAAGAACATTGAGCAGATAACTCTGCCGCCTTGCGCCATCCAGATTCAGCAATCGATCCACCTCGGCTTCGGTCAGCCGGAGACGAAACAAGCTGACACCTGACTGCTTGGCGATCACGTCAATCTGATCGACGGATAGCGTTGCCAGCTTCTCCAGCACTTGCCTCGAAAGACCTGTGACAAGCTCGCCAGATTTTGAGCTTGCCGCTTCCCTCGCCATAATGAGAAACTGCCGGTTTAGCGAAATGATGTCTATCACGATGCTTTTCCGAATTCAGACGCCCATAATAATAAACCGTATATGCACTATGTCAACCGTCAATAATGCCTAAACGGCCTCTTAAATCACTTCCGCCGGTGGCTCAGAGATTGCGTGAGTGGAGAAAAAAGCTCGCTCTAACGCAGATGGCGCTCGCAGAACGACTGAACATTGACATCGGAGTACTACGTAAGTACGAAAACGGTATTAACGTTCCGGGAGGGCGCGTATTGGCATCCTTGGGAGAGACCGGGGTCAACCTCAACTGGCTACTTACTGGTGATGGCCAGATGGATGCCACTCAAACCCCGAAAGCTGATTTCCAATGGAGCGACAATCCCGAATTGGCGCGACGCCTGGCCGCAATTGCTGGCCTGCTTGACGGAATCGATGAGGAGAAGCGGTCGGCTGTCCTAGACGAGATTTTCTCTCGTGTTCAGGAGGCGAAACGGGTAGCCGATCTGGAGGATCTGGTTACCGCGATGACGAAAAAGCTTGCCTGAGTTGTAGTGGTAACGAAGTAATCCGACGGACAGTCCCAAGCGAGGATCCCCTGCTGCCATACAGGCAGCCAGAGGTTCAATGGCCGGTGTCTGAAGTCGAGCAGCCAATCAGATCGACTTCTCACGGACAGCCCCTCGGCCTTATGGAAAGCTTCACATAAGGCCGATTATGCATAGCCGTCGATTATGGAAAGTAGTTGAAGGTGGCAGTGAGTAGATGCAGCCTATGCAAGGGTTTCCAGAGACTGGCTTTCGTAAATGCTCGACATAATCGCGGCGTTGCATTGAAGTAACGGCTCCATTTCAGGAGACCGTTATGACCATTCCAACGACGAGCGGGGATACGCCGAATTCCCTGGAAGCTTCGACATATTCGGCATACATCGCAGAAGAGTTGCGACGCTACGATGAACACCTGCGGGATGTTCGTGGGTTGGCCGCCGGTACGCGTAAAAGTCGGTTGCGCATCATTGGCCGGTTGCTGGATGGAAGGTTCAAGCATCGCGAGATCGTTATTGCCAGATTGCATCCTGACGATGTGCGGCAATTCCTTGCACGGCGACTGGCAGAGAACCCCTCGGCCTCCAATGCTTCACAACATACCGTGGCACTGCGGAGTTATCTGCGTTACCGAGCCACCTGCGGCGACCAGGTTAGCAAGCTTGTAGCAGTGATTGCGAACCCAGTCCATTGGCGGCTCGCAACCCTGCCAAGGGCATTGAGCGTCGAGGATGCTGATCGATTGCTGGGCACAGCTGCATTGGCACGCAAGACGCCAAAGCGCGCTTATGCGATCGTGCGTTTGGCACTCGATTTAGGGCTGCGCTCTGGTGAGATTGCCAATCTCGCCATCAATGATATTGACTGGCAGGCCGGCACGCTGATGCTGCGAGGTACCAAGTCGCTTCGGCAGGATGTAATTCCTCTTCCTGAAGAAACCGGCAAGGCCCTTGCTGACTATCTCCAGCACGAACGACCCACAATCCGCCATCCAGCCGTATTCGTTCGTCAGGTTGCCAGCCGGATGCTTCCCATCACATCATGTGCGGTACAGAAGGTGATCAAGTGTGCATGTCGCCGCATCGGTTTGCCGGATGCCAGCGCCCATGCCTTGCGCCATACCGTGGCGTGTCGCCTCGTTGAGCGTGGCAGCTCACTCAAGGAAGTCGCCGATCTGCTGCGCCATCGCTCGCTGAACAGCACCCTGATCTACGCCAAACTCGATACGCCTAAGTTGGCAGCCGTCGCTTTGCCTTGGCCGGGGAGTGCGGCATGAGCGCGCGCGTGAGATTGCAGCAGCGGATTGATGACTATCTCGATGAACGGCAGCGTCTTGGTTTCAAGCTGCATTCCCGAAGTACGTTGTTGGCTGGGTTTGCCCGCTATGTTGCCGATCATAAACACCGGGGTCCCCTTACGGCCGATCTGATGATCGACTGGGCCAAACAGGACAAATGGCAACGCGGCACACCATCGACTTGGGCTGCTCGGCTTGCCTTCGTTCGCCATTTCGCGCGCTACCTCAAGCAATTCGAACCGGAGACCGAAGTACCGGAGGAGCTGACCTTTGGTCCGGAGCCGGGACGTGTCGCTCCGCACATCTTCCATGACCAAGAGGTTATCGACTTGCTGGCGGCGGCACGGCAGCTTGGACCGCCAGGCAGCATTCGTCCCGCCACCTACGAGACCCTGTTCGGCTTGATGGCCTCCGCCGGCCTGCGCGTCTCCGAGGCATTGCATCTGCGAGACGCCGATGTTGATCTGAAACGTGGGATGCTGACGATCCGGCAGACCAAGTTTGCCAAGTCACGATTACTGCCGGTCCATCCGACGACGGTAGCCGCATTAGTGAAATACCGCAAGGCACGCGCACGGCATGTCGCTACCGTTGCTGACATGCCGTTTCTGATCAGCAGTCGTGGCAGACGGCTTGGGTTGCCGCTCGGCGACCGCCAGGCCCACCGCGTCTTCAATGCGCTGCGTGACAGATTGGGCTGGGCGAATCGGGGCGGCCATGTAGCCATCCGCCTGCACGACCTGCGCCACACCTTCGTGGTGCGTCGCCTGATGCGCTGGCATGCGGATGGCACTGATATTGACCAGATGATGCTCGCCCTGTCGACCTACATGGGCCATGCCGAAATCTTCTATACCTATTGGTATATCACTGCCGTTCCGGAACTGATGGCCCTGGCCGGCGGCAAGTTTGAGCGCTTTGCCGATCTTGCGGGAGGCGACAATGAGTAAGCGAGCCAAACAACCTCCCTCGTTTCCTGCACTCGTACAAGCCTACTTCGGCGAGTACCTGACCCAGCAGCGCGCGCTCAGTCCGCAGACCATTGCCGCCTATCGTGACGGGTTCGTGCTGTTCCTCAAGTTTGCCGAGGAACGATTGGGCAAGGCGCCTGCTGCAATGGCGCTGGCCGACATAACTCCTGAGTTGATCATGGCCTTCCTCAATCATCTTGAACGGCAGCGACACAATTCCGTACGCAGTCGCAATGCCCGTCTGGCTGCGCTGCGGTCGTTTCTCAAGTTCGCCGGCCACCGGGATGTGGCTTCGCTCCAAGTGATCGAGCGTGCCTTGGGGGTTCCGGTCAAGCGTTTCGAGCGTCCGAAGTTCGGCTACCTGACCCGCGATGAGATGCTGGCGGTGATCGGAGAACCGGGTGACTCATGGCTGAGCCAGCGCGACCATGCCTTGTTTCTGTTGATGTACAACACCGGCGCGCGCGTATCGGAGGTGATCGGGGTCAAGGTCGGGGATGTGGTGCTCGACGCCAGCGCCGCTTGTGTCCATCTGCACGGCAAGGGACGCAAGCAGCGCAGCGTGCCGTTGTGGCATACGACCGTCAAGGCGTTACGCGCCTGGCTGCGAGCGAATCCAGCACTGACGGCAGATGCACCTTTGCTGCCCAGTCGGAGTGGGTGCGAAATGACCCGTGCCAATATCACGCTCAGGTTGGCATTGGCAGTCCAGCACGCGATGGAAACTCAACCTGCGCTGGCGAAGCGGAAAGTATCGCCGCATACGATCCGCCACACAACGGCAATGCATCTGTTGCAGGCAGGCGTCGACATCAGCGTCATCGCTCTTTGGCTTGGTCACGAGAGCCCGGTGACCACTCACCATTACGTTGAGGCCGACTTGGCGATGAAGGAACGAGCACTGGCCAGACTTCATGAACCCAGTTCGAAGATCTTGCGCTATCGGGCACCTGACTCGCTGCTCAACTTCTTGCGAACCCTGTGATTATGAGAAGTAGGGAATGCGCACCATCGCCAATCAATCAGGCTTTGGCGCGCGTTTCAACAAGCTACTTTCCATAATCGACGGCTATGCATAATCGGCCTGAACGGTCATTGGCGTCATGGCTGGGCAATGGCCGGTAAGTTGTGATCACCAGTCTTTTGATGGCTCACGCCGTGGGCAAGAGCGTCATTGACAGATACATGCTGAGGCAGATAAGCTAGTCGGACTCGCATCACGGTCCGCTATGGATCAAGGTGGCATTTGTGCAGGAAGTGGGTGTCCCGCCCGAACTGCAAGGCTGGCAGCCTTTGCTACTCTTCTGCTGACTATCGCAGTGCGGTGATGCTTATCGGGAGGTCGGTGCGATGCTGCCTCGGTCCGTATACAGGAAGCCACCACTCCGGCTGTCGTACGGCATAACCTGAAAAGGTAATGTCATGCCTGTAAAAAATGCAGTCCTCAAGCAAACCACGTTGGCCGCTCACAAACAGTTGTCGTATGAGCAACTTTTATCTGCTTGGCTTCTAAGCGATGGCTGGGAGGTTCTGATCCCAGTGATTGATCACGGCAAAAAAACAGATCTTGTTGTAGCCGACGATGACAGTTTCTACCGGATACAGGTCAAGAGTATTCAGACCAAAGACGAATCGACCCGAGTTGAGAACAAGTGGCAGGGGGCGAAAATTGACTATGTTGTCTTTTTTTCAACCCTTGGGGATTGGGGTTACATAACTCCTGCATTCACTGAAACGAATCGCCCGCTAAATTCGCCGGACCACATACGGTTCTGCAAGCATCCGACAAATTTTCTGAAAGCGTTCAAGCGGATATGAGGCTACACAGCCGGATGTCGCCGGCAAGATGTTGGTTTTCGGCCTTTGCGGCTATCGGGACCTCAGACCTAAGTGGCGAGTTTTAAATGGAAAGCTGACTTTACTGTAACCACGAATGCCGGTGCGATTCAGGCCGGCATGCCGGATACATGAAACCATAAGCAAAAGCGGGTACATTCCGTTGCTGGGAGAGTTCACACATGCACGAAATCATCTGCCCGCATTGCGGGAAAGCCTTCAAGATCGACGAAGCGGGTTACGCAGAGATCCTCAAGCAAGTGCGCGACGCCGACTTCGACAAGCAGTTGCACGAGCGGCTAGTGCTAGCCGAGCAGGACAAGCTCAAGGCCGTCGAACTCGCCGAGGCCAAGATGGCGGGCGAGCTGCAGAAAGCCGCCACCGCCAAAGACAGCGAAATCCAAACCCTCAAGGCCCAGATTGACGCAGGCAAAGTCCAGAGCCAACTTGCCGTCACACAAGCCCTTAGTGCCATCGAGAAAGAGCGCGACGCACTCGCCAGCCAGCTCGCCCAGGCTCAGCAAGACAAAGACGCCGCCGCCCGGCTGGCCGAAGCGAAGATGCTTGCCGAGATGCAGAAGAGCACCGCCAGCAAGGATGCCGAGATCCAAGCCCTCAAGGTCCAGCTCGACACCCTCGCGCTCAACCAGAAGCTGGCGCTTGCCGACGCACTCGGCACGGTCGAGAAAGAACGCGACGAGCTCAAGAGCAGCCTTGAGCGCGCCGCGCTCGAAAAGCAGCTCGCCGAAAAATCGATCAAGGACAAATACGAAACCCAGCTAAAAGATCGTGACGACGCAATCGAGCGCCTGCGCGACATGAAGGCGCGCCTCTCCACCAAGATGATCGGCGAAACGTTGGAGCAACACTGCGAGACTGAATTCAACCGCATTCGCGCCACGGCATTTCCGCGCGCCTATTTCGAGAAAGACAACGACGCTCGTAGCGGTAGCAAAGGAGACTATATCTTCCGCGACAGCGATGAGAGCGGCACCGAGATCGTCTCCATCATGTTTGAGATGAAGAACGAGAACGACCTCACCGCCACCAAGAGCCGTAACGAAGACTTCCTCAAAGAACTTGACAAGGACCGTAATGAGAAGGGCTGCGAATACGCCGTGCTCGTCTCACTGCTCGAACCCGAGAGCGAGCTCTATAACACTGGCATCGTCGATGTCTTCCACCGTTATCCCAAGATGTACGTGATCCGCCCCCAATTCTTCATCCCCATCATTACCCTGCTGCGCAACGCCGCGATGAATGCGGTCAAGTACAAAACCGAACTTGCCCTGGTTCGCGCGCAGAACATCGATATCACCAATTTCGAGAGCGAACTTGAGACCTTCAAGTCCGCCTTTTCCAAAAACTACGACCTCGCTTCACGCCGCTTCCAAACCGCCATTGAGGAGATCGATAAATCTATCGACCACCTGCAAAAGACCAAGGAAGCCCTGCTCGGCACCGACCGCAACCTGCGCCTCGCTAACGACAAGGCGCAGGACGTTACGATCAAGCGGCTAACGCGCGGCAATCCAACGATGGCTGCGAAGTTTGCGGATACTAAGAAGCCAGAGTGATCAGGTAGCCAATTCGTGCTGCTCGGCCTAAGCGGACGCTGATCACGCCGGTCTAGAATGGCCGTTACCAGCCACGAACGGTGAGTGGCGACGAAGGCTATCCGGCTGACCATGCGAGCCACTACCCTTAGGGTTGAATGCTTTGGGCCTATGCCTGAACGTCACCGAAGCCCGCCTGCAGCCCTCGTTAACATGGTCGAGGCCATCCGGAAACTCATACCTCAGCAAGGAGCCCCCACTTGGACGTCGCGCACCAAGTCGATTCGCTTGAAGTCGTCGCCGAGGAAACCGAATTTGCGGGCAAACAGCGAAGCAACTCTTGCATCCGCCGTCGCGAAAAACACTTGTTTCTTCGACGTCACAGCGAGGTCACGCAGATAATCAAGGAACGAAAGTGCGTTTAGGTCGTCGACATGAGCCACCGGGTCATCAATCAAAATGACTGGCGGAGCATTTGCGGCCGTCCGATTCACTGCCAGAAAAACTGAAAGTGCAAACGCAGCGCGCTGGCCAGTACTTACCTTATCGAGCGACCAATCCTCTTGGTCTTCCTTAGACCGGAGTAGTACACCGTTGCTGCCCACGTACTCATACTCACTTGGCGAGTGAATTCGAACAAATGCTTCGTTTATCTCTTGCCCGATGGCGTTCAGAGACTTGGCTGTTGTGCTTTCCAGCGAGAGCTCTGAGCGCAATTTTCTCAACGCCGTCGAGGCAGCCTGGAGATTCATACTCCGCATCAGAAGTTCGCGAGTACGTTTTCTCTGGTATTCAATGTCGCTCTGAAGTCGAGAGATATCTGCCGACGCTGTTTGCTCGCGGGTTACGGCCTGAACTGCCTCGGTCAGGGCTCTAAGTGTGCCAGCGAGTGTTGCTTCGACATTCGATAGTTTTGTCTCGTTACCGATGGCAAAGTAATGAAGCAGTTCATCGCGCTGTCTTTCAAGTGCAATCGTCTCTTGCTGCATCTGGGAAAATGCCGCTAAACCTGCTGACGTCGACGTGCGAGTGTGCCAGCCGCCATCAAATAGTGGTGCCATATGCTGAGTAATAAGCCCCAACAGCAGCTCGCTTTGCACACGAAGTGAGGGGATTTGTTCGCGTGTCTGCGCTGCCGAATTCAGATACATGTTGCTTTGAGCTTCTACAGCGGCGACATCGTATGGATTCTGGGTCAACGTTGGGACAGTAATTGCTGACGATAGCAAGTCGTCATGCTCTTTGTCCGACATTCCGGCTTGATGCAGTCTGTTCAATGCCTCGGTTGCGGATTGCAGATTCGCCCTTGCTTCTTCGAAGTCGCGGCGAGCTTGGGAGAAAGCTTCCACAATTTCGTTGCAAGTTTGAGAGAACGGCAGCGACAACTGAAGAGCAATCTGCTGAAGTTGCTCCAGAAATGCCTTCCAGGCCAGCCATTGCTTATGCCTCTCTCGTGCAGCGCTGAGTTTCCCCGATAGTTCCGTTAACTCGGTTGGCTGTGCCAATTCAGAGGTGATTCGCTCAATGTGCGCTGCCAACGCTGCTTCACCATGAACTGTTTTGCAGACTGGGCAAGTAGTCGCAGGTGCTCCGCCTTTCAAGGCAGCCAGCACGGCGGTTTTCAGCTCTTGAGCGGTCCGGGCTCGCGCAGCCGCTGCGTGGCCAAACGAAGCGCTCAATTGTTCGAGAGAGGTGACCTCGCTTGAAGCTGATTGAATGCTCTGAATCGCACCATTAAGTGCGTCTGCCAAGCGGACGGATTTGTAAGCCTGGTCCACCGTTGGCACTTCGAAGTTTGCAAAAGCGCCGATTTTGGTGTCGGCGGCAGTTACCAAATTACGACAGCGAATGTATTCGTCACGAATTGGTGCGTATCGGACTCGAATATACTCGGCCCAACGAACTAGGAGTTTTGCCCAAGCGTCAAAGTTACCAGCCTGACTCTCTATCTCCGCAATTTGCGTATCGAAGGCCTTTGCTTGGTTATCGAGCGGCTCAACTGTCCTGTGCGCGTCATCGATAGCACGGCTCCGCGCCTCAAGGGATGCTAGCGTCGTGCACGCGGGACCCGCCGCAAGCAATACTTGCAAAGCGGAATATGCCGCTTGTATTGGTTTCGCCTCATCCGCCGAAACGAACGGTGCCGTCGGCAGTACGCCTCGATAACCAATCAGCGGAAGGCTTGCCCGAAACGCTTCGCTAAGCGCCTTGGCATCCGATGGACGTTCTTGCAACTCTTTGAGTTTCGTCTGCAGGTCTTCGAGCGTTTTCTGCGCGTCTTGAACGTTGAGAAGCGCGCGCTCGGCTGCTGTCTGAACTTCAGGCGCCAGCTTGTCGACGTAAGACCAAACCTGCGACGCATCCGAGCCAACAATCAACCGACTGAGGTCCTCAGGTAGCTCTTCAGGGTTCAAGTCGGCAGCCACGCGGAATGCAGCATCGGTGTCTAGGAAGTTGTACCTGCCGAAGCCATTCAATAGCCCTGCTGAGTTTTTCTCCTCCCGGTTGTACCAATGCAAACACCTCGCTCGGAGCTGGGAGGGTACGGTCGTCGCCAGAAGTTCTTTGTCACTACCCCGGAGTTTTCCGTACACCTTTGCCGTGCCGGTGCGCGCGCGCCGGTTTTGGCCGCAGTAAAAGAATTCGATGGCCTCAAGAAGCGAGGTTTTCCCGGTTCCGTTTGGTCCGGTGATGAGCGTTACCTGGCCGAAGTCAAAGGGAGGTCTGCCGTTATGCACGGGGCGAAAGCTTTCAACCCTCAGGCTCGACAGCCATTTCTCTTGTAGATCCTTGTCAGATTCATGCAGGCTGAGCGCCTTCTTCGGCGCTGGCGCGCGCTCAGCTTGACCGGAACTGATTCGTTCCACCATCTCCGTTCGCGCAGGGCGGTCGAGGATGCCATCAATGTGTGCTTCAGCGAGGAGCTTGCCCCACTCCCCGACGATGTCGAATTCCTGCGAGTTTGCGATGGGAGTGAAGTATTGAGCTGCCCCAAGCACGAAGGCAAGCTCGTCCTCCGATACGACCCGCTTTCTGGCGAAGTCCTCGTCAGCTTCGATGACCGCCTTTGCACGCTGGAACTCGGGCTGCTCGATGGACTTCGGGCCGGCGACGATGTAGAGGTAGTTGTTCCATCGAAGGTTGCCAGGCAAGTTGAAGTAGTCCTCGCCAAGGATGCGCTCTTGGAATTCACGCAGGCCCTCCGCGCGGCCGACAACATCATCCGCAAGGTCCACATAGGCCACCGCGAAGCACTTGCCTTGGTGCAGGCGCTCGCCGCGGACGACCGCCTCCTCTACGTCTTGGACCCCCCCCAGCAGTTGTGCGACCTTCTGTCGTGCAGTTTCGAGTACTTGCATTGTCATGCCCTGGCAATAGAGGTGGGACTCTTGCCGTCATCGGCGATGTGAGTCAGCTGTTTGATTTTGGGGAACAAGGGGCCGTCCGTCGTCCAGAAGCAGACCGCGACACGATGCCGACGTCCAGGCTCGTTCTCGCGGTGTAGCAATCCGTATGCGGCGTCGCAGACATCCTCGATTCGCCTCGTCTCCGGTTGGAAGCCAAGGAACGCGACGTGCGCTGGCTCAACGCCGTCCTTGACGACGTTCGTATGCGGTGACTTCTTGGTCCAGTAAACGGAGGCACCTCCGCCGCTCAGGTCGCGTATTTGGATGGGGAGCTGCTTGGTTGCCAAAATCTCATGCAAGATAGCCACCTTCTGCAGCTGATCATGTCTGGCGGTATCAGAATACTCGTTGCGCTCTAAGCGCACTGTGAGCCGCTTGGTGACCTCGTCATCACTCATGCTGAGAGATGCCAAATTGCCGACGGCATACCAATTGTCTGCGCCCGAGGTCAGACCGCAGGAGATGGCGACTGCCCGCTCAATTCGAAGGCGGCTGTCGTCCTTGGACATGGCGTTGAAAGCCGTAGCAACCTTCGCATCGCACGCGAACAGCTGTGCGAGTCCGGTATCTGCGCATGCGGCCGAGGCTACCCAGCCACCTGCGTCATCCCAGACGTAGCGGCCCTCGAGCTTGGGGCCGGTGGAAACAGCGAGGAGCTGCGGGCCCGTGTGCTCAACCTTTGGAACGCTGAACTCAAAGACCGCCGGCGCGTTGTGGAAATGGAGGACATGCCTGTTGCGCCGATGCCACGAGTAGTAGAGGCCATTGCGTTCGTTCTGTTCCACCAGGGCATCGTCTGAGGAAGCTCGGTCATGCGGCAGGTACCACGCCGAACCAGCTTCGTTTTTCCACTCATGTTCCTTACCGCCTTCCTGCTCAAGGAAGATGATGTTCTCGGCCCAGTTGAGGCACACGATGTCGCAGTTGCTCGTCCGCCCGTGACGACGGAAGGTGTCCACCCGGTACCTCAGGTATTCGACGTTACGCGGCTTTGGGTTCAGCTGGATGTGGAGGAGGGTCGCATCCTCAGTGAGCTGTAGGAGGACGTCGCTGTCACCCGTGATGTTGAAGGCGTCAGAGCAGATAATGGAAGCGAGCGAGAGGCGCTTCTTGGGCCCATGGAACTGATAGATAAGCTTTCCAGTTCGAAGGACACTGTTCTCGAAGTACTGGTCGTCTTTGGATGAAATGGTCTTGAACTGGATGAGAACGATGCGCCGCTCTTCTCCAGTTTCCTTCTCCTTAGACAGAAAACAGTACGCCACTGGGTCGTAGTAGATGCCCTGTACGGGAGCCGCGTCGTCTGTCTCATGGAACACCCGGCACTTCCCTGTGCTCTCTGCTTTAGCCTTGAACTCGGCCAGCTGCGCGGGCGTCATGCTCTCGCAACCAAGCACCCAAATTGCATCAGCAGCAGGGAACTTGTCTCCCTGTACACATTCAAGGAGCGTCTTTATGGGGAGGTAGTACTCGGGCGTGACGACGAGATGGTGGCCCTGCTTGGTCGCCATCTCAAGCAGCGCGGACGCTTGCTGGTCCGCAAAATCCAAGTCAGCCGGGCCGATTCGCGTGGCGTTGCCGACGAATGGACCCGACGGTTGAAACAGCAACGCGCGATAGCTCTTCTCGGTGGCCTGTAAGACCTCAAGCGTTGGGCTTAGCAACCCCTTCTTGTCTAAAAATTCGCCAACGTCGACGATGCTGTCGACATTCATTTGTAGGCCTCCTTGTTGTTCCCACTTTCGTTTATGAGACATCGTATCAACATATTCCATGCGCGTGGGGATAAAACACCCAATTGCACTCCTTCAGCCCGAGGAACGGGACACCGATAGTGCGCTGACCGCATCGGCCGCACGGTAGCGCCACCGAACAAGCGAGGGGAAAATCTTGAGGGATGAGAAAGAACCAGGTGGCCAGGCCCCACGCAGCCGTGCCCACGGCTCACTCCCGCCTGACTGTGTGACCGTCAAAAGTATTCTCTAGTCAAGCTGAGGCAAGCATGTCGGTGAGCCACGCACAGCCTCTTGTGGCCAGCTTGTGTGTAGCTTTGGCGACTGCTTCTCGGCGGCAATTTTTATGCTGAGATTGGCCGCTCCGGGTCGCTATGCAAAGCTTTACATAGCGACCCCTATGCATAGATCGCAACTAGGGATAGTAATGTTGAGAAGGGTGCGCCGGCGCCGTGAAGTGACGGAGCACCCTTTACATAGTTACAGCGTTTGCAGGAACTTCATGAGCGAGTCTGGAGCGTGGTACCGCCGAAAATTTGTGTCTGGTGATTAGCAGGCAGGCGAGCGCTTTCTCTTTCATGGCCAGATCGCTTCCTCGTATCGGTGAGTGGTGTACTGGCTCTCGTGCCCGAGCCACAGCGCGATGATGTTGAAAGGCACGCCTGACTGAAGTAGATGCATTGCCGTTGTATGGCGCAGGATATGCGGTGAGACTTTCTTCTTTGCGAGGGTGGTGGTCTCCAAAAGTTGGGACCACCACTGCACTCCGCTGGAAATACTATGTCTACAAATTCACGGGCCGATCTTGCCGAAAGCCTCTCCATGACTGTGTTGTAACGGAGGGGCCTGCCCGAACTATCCCTAGTTGCGATCTATCCATAGGGGTCGGAAGTGTTAGTTCGCCCGAACAGGAAGCGGTCGCTCAGCGCAAATCTGAGCCGAGTAGCAGCTAAGCAACCTATTGCCGCCTGTGGGCGCCGAGTGAGTGAATGGCCGTTATGGCCGATTAGCACGTCTTGGTTGTTCGGCAGGTTTCAGAGGCCAGCTGCCCTTCAGACGGCCAAATTCCGGATGAAGCGACTGACGGCACAGTAGCAGCTGTATTGGGCTCGACCGTATCGAGTATCGCCGTCAGATCATATTCTGCGTATGACACCCAAGGAGACTACTGCCAGACCGCCTTTCCCTATGTGTGGCCACAATCGAATTACAGACAGACTCACACTGTCCAGGTGAAAGCCTGGTTGTTGAGATACCAAGAACTTGCGCCAGGTCGAGCGACGCAAGGGTTGACACAACATCAACCGTAAGCCCGCTCATCTCCCCGAGTCTTGCATCTGCATTTGCGAAAAGTACGATCCGAATAATCCGCACACTTGGTAAGAGGTGGCCAAGCCGGATCTGCAACTGATCGACCGGCTCATTCAGCTGCTGGCTCGGTCCGCGCCCACCGCGATCATTGATCAGAGCACCGTACTCAATTATTTGACCGACGCGATTACAGCGATCACGCCACCACCAATCTCCCTGGCAATAGATCACGCCGACATGGTTCTTGACCTCGAAAGCGAAGACACCCATCGGACCGATGAGAATTCGGTCAATCTCCCCCTTGTGATTGCGGCAACCGGCGATTAGTGTCCAGTCATTATCAAGACGCTCCTGCAGGAAGTCATCCAACTGGCGCTCCCCCTCATGCCCGTAGGCCCAAAGAATCTCATCCCTGCTCGCGGACCGGATCAATGGAGCGCTTGGTACAGTTGTCTTGCGCAGTGCTTCGCAAACCATAAATGCCTTGATTACCCCGAGTACCTCTCGCTGACGCCAGGCAATGGCTAGCGCATTTCCCCTTCCCTCGCTCTCTCTTTGTCGTCCCTCGATAGCCAACCTGTATTGCTCGGTTTCTACCGTATAGGCATCCTCGCGTTGCCGTCGTTCTTGTGTGGCTTTGTCCTTTGCATGGCTGGACAAAACGATGATCTTGATTGTTCCGTATGCTGATTTCGAGATATTTGGCTTGGCCACCAGTTGTGATCGATGTTCAGATGCATCCTCATGCGGCACATGCGAACGCCTGATGGATGGCATCCATCGCGCCAATAACGCGAAGATCGCCGCCAAACTGAACAAGGTCACGACAATCGTCATTGGAACGCCCCTGCTAACTCACCTGGTGAATCAGGCGACCACCCGCATATGTGGGTAGCTTCGGAACAATTCGGTTGTAATCCGAATCGCGTATAGCCGTCACCATCACCAACCCGAACCATTCCCGCTTGACGATGAACACGTTCATGGAATCTGCGTGGTACATCGCCAAGGTGTCTTGTCCATATTTTCTGACGATGCGTTGCCATTCGGATCTCGGGATAACGACCTGACGAGATTGCGGAACAATCGTCTCAAGTATTCGCCAGGCACGCGTCCATTTCAGGTCTGGCACATCAACCAACACCTGGCCTGCCGTGATCTGCTCGGCAGCGACAAATCTCTCAACAAAACGGTTGAGTGCATGACGGCTCACCACAATATTGCCTGCATCACTTTTGATTGACGCCATGGGCGGATCATCCAGTACGATTTCATAATTCTGCACAACCCTTGGCTGAGTCAATGCCCACCTGCCCGGGGTTACTACCGAGATGCTGGCTTCGAAGAACTTGGTCGCAAGAAACTGGGAAAAAAGCGCCACATGGGGTTTGTCAGTGCGTCCAGCGGCATCCTTCTTCAGCGTCCCCTTGGCAACAGCCTTCCTGATTGCGCCACAGGATGCCTCGATTGCGAGTCCATTACCTAGCCGGTTTGTTCCCTGAACCTGAACAACGCAAAGCAGATGATGGATTGCGCCAAGTTCGGCCAGGATTACTTGATCGTCAGAGTACTTGGCACTCACCCTGGTGGTAATCGTGCCCCCGGAAGATGGCATATTGGCGTTACCTCTTCGCCACTTCCATTGAGTCGCGTATTGGCCATCATCTTCGGCACAGGTACTTACTGAAAGCGTGTCCATCATGCCAGCACTTTTTTCTTCACTTTGTTCATGGCAGACTTCCACGCACGTGTATCCGTGGCACCTTCCAACAACGCCTTGGCTTCTGCCGTGGTCAGTTCGATCGTCAATCGTGAACTGGCATGGCGAATTCGTATCTCGCCCGATACGGCTGCCACCTCAAGCTCATCATCTCCCTTGAAACCGGCACGATTCAATAGCTGCTTACTGAACGTTGTCCCCAAGGAATTGCCTATGCGACGTAATTTCAACGGTTACCCCGATACTCAGTATCTACTATCGCTCAATCGATGACAGTGAGGCATAGCGTATTGCTCGCCGCGACCGTTCACCCTAACCCTTAACCGATCTTGACAAATCATGATTACGTGATTACTTTGTAACTACATCACAGAATACCGCAAATGGACATAAGTATGAATCAGATGATTTTCTGGCTTGCCGTGTTTGGGAACCTCGCGCTTGTCTATTACGCCATCAAATCAGGACTTCATGCCCTTGGATGCTTCGCAAGAGATGAGGCTTCGTCAGGCTTCAACAAGCTATCGCTCGCCTGCGTCCTACTTGCGCTAGCCGCCCTATTCCCCGTGTCACTCATAAGTGGTGATAGGGAATCCGGAAAGATTGGTCTGACCGTTTGTCTCCTCACGCCCTTTGTCGTAGCCGTCCTCAAGCTCTGGTCATCCAAACCAATCATCGCCAGACCATCCTTGTCCGTATCGGAGGCAACATCACGCCAACAACCGCAGATGGTCATCACTCCTGCACCGATAGGCGGGCTATTTCCGTCCGACGACCTGAGCAATCCCGCCAATCCGCTTTGGCCTGGCCATCATTCCTGAGTGCTACCGGTTGCTCGGTGGCGGAGTCTCTCCGCTACCGCCTGTTTCTCCCCCCGCTGCGCCACTATCGCGGATGGGGAGTTGCCCCGACTTCGACTGGGTACCCAAAAGGCTTCCGACCGTTGTCTCACCAAGTGCCCAGGTACCACTCAGCACATCGCCGGCCCCACTTGGAGCCTTGGCTTCAGCATCGCCAGCTGATGGTACCGTGCCCGATGTTGGAGACAGAATCGGCCCAAACACTTCGCTGACCTTTGCTTCGCCATAAGCAACCGTTTTGTCGAGAGCATCATTGATGCCAAATCCTGCCTGAGCGGCAGTCTGCATCACTGGATCGCGAGGTTGGCCAGCTTGAGCTCGACCCGCTCCCGCTTCCGCAACAGCAGATCCAGGACTTCCGATGCTGGTGTTGACGCCAGGTAGCGTCTCCATCATCGAACGAGATAGCCCGTCCGGCATAACCTGACCAACGGCATTCGTCGCGGCCAGTCCGAGGAGTGCTTGCGAGCCTGGTGCGGTCCGATTAGCCACCCTTTGTTCGAGAGGACTTCCTTGAGTCTCGACTACTGCCCTTCCAGTTGAAATACTCCGGCCAGCCTCTGCCTGAGAAGCTAACACCTGTTGCGGAATGATGCTTGTTACACCCTTGTCGGGATCGACGCCAGCCCTGATTGCAGCCCCTTTGACCTGTCCGAGCCATTCGTCTCCCCTACTTGCGATGGCTCCGGCTGAAGGCAGCCCTGCCCTGCCCTGATTGAATAGCGCCTGCACATCCTCAACAGACTTGACCTCCCCAACACCTGCTGACAGGTTCGGTTCGATGCGATCCTTGAAAAATCGCTCGACAAAAGGCGTCAGCAGCTCCGGGTTTTTCTCCGCGATCTGCGCAACGGTGGCAGCATCGAAGTTCCGTCCGAGGAGATCCTGATTGTTGCGCTGGGTGCTCATCCAATCGTTGAACTGCCGGATCATTCCCGTTTCCCAGGCGCCCGAGTTCTCGCGTGCACGCGATGCTGCTTCCTTCAGCGCAACCGATTTCTGGAGGCTGGATGAGGCTTGATCGGTATGCTGTTCCGATCGATCGAAGCTGGCCCGGATACCTGCGGCGGATCGCGTACTGGATTCATCAGTCGCCCCAAAAGTCGATTCACGTGATGCGCGCCGCACCTTATCGACCGACTCAGAATACCCGGATTCCTTCGCGTAGCTCTTCGCCGATTCGAGCAGCTGCTTTGCAGTTGCTTCAGAAGTACCTGCAACCTGTGCAGCCGCCTTGATGCTGACAGGCGAAACCAGATCAAGCGCCTTGGGATTCTGAGCTGCCATTTCCGCCATGCCCAGAATCCTGGCTGACTGAGATTGGTCAAGACCGTGTTTGCTTGCAAAACTATCTATGGTCTTTTGGGCCTGGCTCACAGCCTGTGTGAAGCCGGACTGGTCGCTGATTCCAGAACGGGTTCCAGCCTGATTCGCCCTGGAATGCCCGCGAGCATAATCAGCAGACTGCTGAATGGCGGCAGCAATAGAAGTTGCTCCTGAGACGATATTCCCGACTGCGGCTGTTTCTGCAACTTCCGATTGCTGTTGGAGCGCGCCTGAGATGCGGGTCCCGGTATTGAGCTTGAGATTCATCTTGTGCTGCATGGCTGATGCATCTGCCGCTATCGTGCCATCACCAAACGTGGTTGTACTGACACCGCTTTGTCCGACATCGGTGCGGACAGTTGCGCCAGTGCGCACAGTCGGTGCCATGTTGTACTGACCGGCGGTAATCTGATCGCTTCTAACCGTGTTGTCGAGAAAGCGCCCCCCCGATGCGCCGGCGCCTTGTGTCGACGATGCAATTGCCGACGAGGCGGCATGAAGCGTTCCTTGAACCAGTCCCCAGGCGATAACAGGGATCGACAAGGTTAGGTAAGCAGCCACGTTCATATCGTCAATTGCCGTCGATCCAAGCCAATTGGTCAGACTGCAAGATAGATAGCTATCGGTGTTCGCGGCAACCATGGAGCCGATGGCGCTCTTGCTCTTGATGTTCATCATGTAGTTCATGACCGCATACAGCGGTGGCCAAAGCTGAACCCACAGCAGAGTCCCAAGATAGCCTTTCAGAAATGTCCCGGCATATTGCCCTGCGACAACAATCATGATGACGACAATGGGGAAAACAGCATAGGCCATCATCTCGATTGCGTTCCTAAACTTCGGCATACCGCTCATTGCGACCGAATAGGCGGTCGAGGTGGTGGCCTTGTAACTGCGTATCCCAGCCGCTGTAGCTGTAGCCTGTTGAACCTGTGCGGCGTCCCCAATTTGGGCTGCCACACGAGCTGGCGCATCAATGATGTAGTTGCACATTGCACCTTGCCTGATCTGATCGAGCACTGGCGTTGCCGACGCCGTTGGCGCAAAGAACTGCTGCGTGTTACCCAGTGCGTTGGCGAGTGATGCTCTGGCTGCTGCCAGGGACATTTCCGGATACAAACTCTGTGCTTTGAGCCCCAGAACAACATTCGAATCGGTGTTGATTTGCGCTGTCAGTGCAGCATAGGCATTGGGGCAGCTGACTGTAGAAGACACGGATGGATCGGTGTAATCGGCAATCGTCACCAGAAGGCCGGGGTTGGTATTGGCGAAGGCCTGCCAGATGTTCTCCGTCTTGGCCAGATTGTCTGGATTGATGGCGCCTGCAGCAAGATCCGGAATCACGCATTCACGATAGAACTCATCGAGGTTGCGCATCAGGACCGGGCTGGCAAATTGAGTACCGAGCCGTTCGAGCATGACTCGATGACCAAACAGCGTTCCGGTCTTTCGAAGTTGCACATCATCGGGTAGAGAAAATACCGTCTCGAATGCTGTTGTCAGCCAGTCGCCGATCTTGCTTGTGCCATGGGCGAGCGCCGCGAGACCGATCGGGACGTTCGCCACAACCTGAGTTGGGTTTGTGCCGGTGCGATCGACGATCATTACGTTGCTCTTCGGTACGAGCAACATGCCGTGCATCAATGCCAGCATGATGACCCAGCGCCAGAAGTCTTCCTGTCTGCTTTTTCCGGCAAGAACGGCCAATACCAACCCGATAATCATTACCAGGGCCAGTGTGCGCAACAGGCCATTGAAGTCCCCGCTGCCTGTGATCGCAGCAATCGCATTGAACACGTTGACCAGTTCAAGCGTGTTCCAGTAGGCGTAGATCTCGAAGTTCACTGACAGTACCTAACTTTGCTTCATTGACTGCCAAGTCGCATCATCGATTGAATGCAAGCAGCGATTTCTGCACATCCACCGGGAGCGATCGCATCATGGTTTCATGTAACCATTGCGTCGTTTTCTGCAACTCGGCCATGGCCACCGCCTGCTGGAACTTCGCCATGTACTCCGAGACTGCCAGTTGCCGAACGCTCGCAATCTGCTCATTCAGGCTCGCACTGGCCTGAACGATGTCCTGAGACTGGGCCGCAGAATTGTTTGCAAGCGCCTTCTGTAGCGTACGTACCATCTCGGTGAACCAGTTGTAGGCAAGCTCCACCGCAACGGTCTGTGAGTAGTTGTTTGTAAGCAAAACCGGTCCTCCCCGACTCATGGCAGCGACGTTGGCCAGCCGCCAGACGGGAATCGATGAGTTCATATACACGGCATAATCGATGCCGCTAAAGCTTTGCCCCTGACGGTTCTGGATATTGTTTGTGGCCTTCTCCATGGTCTGACGAACGTGCCAGGACAAGGATGAAACCGACTGATTGGGTTCGGCGGTAGGGTTCATGCAGTCGGGATCGGTGCCGCACTTGAGCAAGGTGACATCATTCTTTGTCTGCGTTTCGGGGTTGCCGACAAAGTCGCTGAACTTGATGCCTGTCGGCCCGACATAGCGCCAAAGTGGTTTATCGCCGTTTTCGTTTCCGGTAGCCCCGGGGGGGATGATGATGATCGTCCCGACCATGCTCATCATCAGTTCCTTGAGTTCATCGGGCGTATCGGTCTTTTGCAGGGCCTTCCAGACGACATTGCCCGGCTCGAGAATTTCCTTCAGGTTTGCATCCGCATTCGCGGCTTGCTGGCGCGCCTGCTTCTTGGATGCTTTATCCTGACGCCAACTATCGAATGACTGAAAACTGTCCGGCCACAGATTCGAGAGCAGGGATCCGGTTCCCTGGGCATTCGCTTGTTCCTTCTTGTCGGAGAGCATGGGCCCCAACGTGGCTGTCACGATGCCTTCGGCCATCTGGCATGAATTCATGTTCATGTTGTTGATCTTCGATGCCTGATCCTGAAGGTACTGAAGCAGATCTGCCAGATCGGGTGAAACTGACTTGACCGCCATCATGAATGCGTAGCCCACCGCATTGTTTGCGATGTTGCGCAGCAACGCAGTCAGCTGTTCAGAATTGATGAACGAGAAGGATCCGGCAAACAGATCGATGCCGCCGCAACCCGCGCGAATCGAAGGTGGGGCGATCGACGCCATCTGGTAGTTGCGGATCGGGGTGCGCATGTACATGCTGCCACCGGTATAAACCGTTCCGGTCTGGCCGCTGATGACCTGCGCGCCCGTCACGTTGCCATAGGCACCCATCTCGTTGAACCACCCCTGCATCTGGGTCTGGATGCTGGCCATGGACCAGGTGCTGAATGTAATGGCCAGAATCCCCGCTAGAACACGCATTTTGAGCATGGCTACCCCCTTCAGTAGAGCTCGCCGGGGCGCGTGCTGGTCAGCACATAGATGCGCTCCATGACATCTTGAGCCGAGATCACACCGGAGCTGAGCGGTATGAGTCGCTTGTCCTTGACGTTGCCTAGAACCAGCATGGGCACCTGGCGAATCCCGAGTTTCTGCACCATGCCGTTATCGCGTTGCGGGTTCGGGTATTCGGGCAACACCCCGCCATCCACGCTGACAGGAAATACGGTGATGCCATAGGTGTCACTCAGGAACTTGAGTGTTGGAGAGAGCCTGTGACAGTAAGGGCAGTCCGAGCGAAAGAAAAAGAAAATGCCCCATTCCCTCGTGACTTCATCCAGAGTCCTTTTTTCTTCCGACTTGCGGGTACTGGTGTAGGTCGCGATGGCGGCATTGTTCGCCGGCCGCTTCAGCTCATAATTCAAATCCGGGTTCTGCCAGACGACGCGCCGCCAGACATCCGAATACAGCGAGGCTGTTTGCGTAAGCAGTTCCTGGGCTTCAATGTAGGCTTTCACGTTTTCCGGTGTCGGCTCCAAGATGGAAAGAGCGCGCTTTGCCTTGAGATCCTTTTGCCATGCCTCCAGACGCTCCACAGCCTCCTCTTCACGCGTTTTCGGCCTGCTTGATTGCTGCTCGGGGTCAACATCGCAATACCAGTTGAACTTGGATTGGTCGCATAGCCATGCAGTCGGGTAGTCGAGTCCGGCAGTTGCCGTCGGACTGGCCAATGCGGTGCCAAGTGGCATCGCAAGCAGCAATCCCGGCAGGATCACCCGATGCATCATCCGGGCTGACCAACCAGTTCGCGAAGTCTGAGCGTCATATCGGGAATTCCGGTTGCGTTGGCTTCTGGCAGCCGCAGAATCGCCGCCGAATTCATGACGGCACACCCGCACTCCTTCGATAGCGTTGTCAAAGCGGCCTCCACCTTGCTCGCATACTCGCCAGCCGATTGAAAAAGCGCTTTCTGATCTTGTTCAGACATGCCGGGGGTGATCTTCCCGGCCAGACGCTTCTTCTGCTCATCAAACAAATCACCCATATCCACGCGAACAATTCGCGGAGCAGGATGCGTGTATAGCCACGCCCAGGCCAACACTGCCGCAGACAATACGGAAACAGCCCAGGTAATGATGTGCGCTCTCAATGCATGCCTCTTTGCTTCAGGATGGTTCCGATTGCCTCGATAACGGACATCCCCTGGTCAGCCAGCGTCTTGATCGACTGATAGTCCTCTGCCCGTGTCGAATAGAGCAGCATCGAGAATGGGTCCAGGATCAGTCGCCCAACCCCCGAGCCCATTGGTCCATGGACGAATATCTCCGAGTAATGGCCATGCTCGGTGCTGACCGATGACAGCTGCCGCTTCATCCATTCGTCGACATGAAGCTTGCCCTCCTTTCCAAGCCGATCAATGCTTTCCGGCTTTTGCCGAAGGAGGAACAACCAGTCGGCATTGGTGATGGCCGCTCGTGTTGCTTCGTTTTTGTAATAGTCGTCGACCGACTGAGTGATCGTGCCGAAGGCCCCGCCATATTTCCGGGCACGCCGGTAGCCAGCCTCGATAAAGTTCGCGCTCGACCCACTGCCCATAAGATCCCAGGCCTCGTCAATGATGACCAGCTTGCGCTTGGATCGGTCGAGGTACATTTCCTGAGTAATGCGATACATCATCAACTGCATCACCACGGCCTGCAGATCCTTCTTGGCCTTGAGCTCTTCCAGTTCAAGCACAACCAGGTTCTTGCGAAATTCGATGTTGGCCTCGCCCTCAAAGTAGCTCGCATAGATGCCGTACTTGGTATAGGGCTCCAGAGATGTCGCCAATCGGGAAAGATCCCGTTCGGTTTCCCCCTCTTCACTGAGTCGGCCGGTGCGCAACAAGTCATAGACATCGGTGATCGTCGCCGCCTTTTCCTTCTGGTCCCAGACCCGCTTGATGGCGGCTGCCAGCGCCGAGTAGGCGTAGTTATCGAGCGGGCCTCGTGGGCTAGCCATCTGCGCGATCAAGGGAAGCAGCATTTCCATGTCGTTGTTGATATCCACGACCATGGAGAATGGGTTGAGGCATATCGTGTTGCTCCTTTCATCGGAGAACTCGATGAATTCGCCATCCAGCAGCTCGGACAGATTGCGATATGACCGCCCCACATCGATGATCCAGACCTTGGTCCCGGTTCCGAGATAGCGGAAGGCCATTTCGTTGACGAAGACCGACTTGCCGGATCCGGAAAGTGCCGCCACGGCAAAGTTGTAGTTGCCACCCGTGTTGTCGAAAAGATCGAAAGTCATGATCTGACCTCGACGCCCGAACAGAGTCATGACGGGGGTCGCCGTTCCCTTCCATTCGGCGATTAGCGGTGACGTCATGACCGCGTTATCCGCTGTCTTGGTACCCGCACGCCCAAATAACTGCAAATCCTTTTGCAGCGCCGGACTGAGCGTGCATGGCATGGATGCCACGAAAGCCTGGTGCTGCAGATAGACATCCTTGGCCAGATCAAATCCCCTGGCCCGCCAGACTGCGCGGACAGCATGCTCGGTACGGGATACATCCTCGATCCGCGAAAGTAGAACGATCTGGTGGTACATCTGGACGACATTGCGACCATTGTCAAAAGCGCGCAGCACCATGTCCCAGTCACGCTTGCGATCCTGAAGGTCGGGCTGGAAGTGCGACATGTAGGATCCGGCCGCTTGGGTCGCCCGTGCTGCCTTGATCAACGCTTTGCTCCTGGCCGATTCGTAATCCAGGAGGATGGCGCCCATCGTGATGAGAAAGGGGCACGGAATGGCCAGCGCCATCTGGTAGTAATCGCCGATCAGGGAGCCCATGTTGCCCAGCCGGTAATACTTCGGATATTGGCGTACCGAGAAACACTGCATCGCGGTTTCCGCGCCACCCTCCTTCCGATACTTGATGAAGGTATCGGCAACGGCGGAAGCAATTTCGGGGTTCGACAGCTGGCTGCGTAGCGAACGTGAACTGTCGTACTCGATATGCCGCTCTTCCGGTTGCCCCAGCACCCGCTCGTGATCGAAGAAATCCGCCACATAGTTCAGCATGTTTTCCGGTCCCCAATCCCATCCGGGCATATGCGCGGATCGCAAGGTGGCATGGGTACTTTCCTTGATCCGAATCGCCTCCTCCACGTCGGCCGGACTTTCCGGATCCAGTGGCATCGTGATGGCAATGACACATCGGTAGTCGCGTAGCAGATAGACGTGATGAGAGAAGAGCGACTTACCCGCTCCCTTCAGATAGTGGTCGATGCGGCGCCGACCGAGGACTCGATAGATGTTCCGATTCCGGTTTGACTCTCCTTCTCCAGAGCGAAAATCGTCCTCGGGCAACATATTGGCCTGCTCTTTAAGGGAAGGCAGGATGTGCGGGCTGGCATACAGGGAGATCTGAATACCGGTGCCAGCGGGACATGACATGAAGAGGCTCGCCAGCACGCGCTCCATTTCCTCGTTGGAACCCGTTTGCGGCACCGTCTCGATACAAAACCCCATCGAGAGGCCGGATTTATCGCCAAAGGCACCTTGATCGAGTACATACAGGCCCTCATCGTTCATCCAGCCCAGATAGGGAAGGATGCCGGTTAGCCTCGGCAGCGTTGCGATTCGTTCCAGCAGGTTGCGCTGCACCGCATCGGCAGGCTCGAATCGCTCGCCATAGAAGACCGATTTAACGGCTTCAAGAAAACTCACTCGCGGTCTCCCGCGAAAGCATCAGTACCCGTCGGAGCAATGGCCTGATTGCCCGGAAGCGTCGGCCCGCCCACAGGGGGTACCGGGCGCTGTGTCTGTGGGGACGGTTTCTGCGTGGTTTTCCCTGTGGATCCGGGCTTCAGGAAGGTCGGACGATACCGATCTACGATTTGTCGCTGACTATGCTCGATGGCCCAGCGCCCAGCATTAGCGACCACGTACAGATAGGACTGGTCGTGCAGGTCCCCATCCGTGTCTTCCCATGGGGCTATCCAAATTCGCATGACCTTGGGCTGAACCCGCACGGGATCTCCGGAAGATACGACCTGACCGGTAATCAGCGCTCCCCGTGATTGGGGCGTCGCGGCCTGCTCACCATTTCCATCTTTACGTAGCGCCGGCAAATTGTTGGCGACGGCATTGGCGTAAACACCGGAAAGCGATGAACAGGTCACGCCATCCGGTGCCTTGCAGGCGAACTTGCTTTCCCCTTCAAGCCCCGTCAGGGTACCGGCACATCCGGTCACCCCCAACATGACGATAGACGCCAACCCCAAGACCTGCCGCATGATCAATTCCCTTTCAATCTTGGCGTAACCGCCGATTTCGTTGTGGCGGGATGGCCTGCCAGGCGCCGATCAATTTCGGCGGCAGGCGCGGCTCCAGGAATCAGACTGCCATCCTGAAGAATCATCATGGGCGTGCCATTGATGCCCAGACTGTTCGCCAGTTGATTGATGCGTTCGATCGGGGTGGCACACTTCGGACTCTCGGCCACCTTGCCCGTGGTCATCAGCTCAGTCCATGCCTTGGCAGGATTAGGGGCGCACCAGACCCGCTCCGCTTTTCCCTTAGCGTCGGGATGCAGCCCTTCCAGCGGGTAGAGGAAAGTAAAGATCGAGACGTTATCGAGTTTGGCCAACTCACTTTCCAGCCCTTTGCAGTAGGGGCAGTCCGGATCGGAAAACACGGCCAGCATGCGGCTGCCATCGCCACGTACCGTCTTGATGGCATCCTGGAGCGGCAATTGGGCGAAGTCGATGCGGTTGATGTCGCTCAGGCGCTGGGCGGTCAGATCCTTTTGCTCGCGCATATCGAACAAGTGGCCAAAGACAAAATACCGGCCGGAGGTATCCGTAAAGGCGACATTTCTGCCCATGGTCACCTCGAAGAGCCCTGCGACCTCGGACTGGCGGACGGCGGTAATACGGGTCGACGGGTAGAGTTCCTTGAGACGGGCCGCCAACTCGGTTTCGGTATTACTGGGTGATGCACTGGCAACCACCGCCACAGAGACGAGGAAGGTGGCCAATGAAACGACGATTGATTTACGCATCTGCGCTTACTCCATGGGGTTCAGGGACTTTTTCATGATCTGGCGTCCGCGCTTCCAGATTTCCGAGTAGGTGTCTTCCTCGGCGCCGCCGGCCATTCCCAGCGACACGCCCTTGGTCAGGACGACATCGACGACACGTCCTGCATCGACTTCGATAATCGGAAACATCTTCTCGGCGAGCGTGATGTAGTACTGGGAGAGTCGATCTAGCGCCTTGCCCACACCGGATCCGATGCCGGCCTGCATCTGTTTTCCAGACTCCACGGTTCCAACGGTGCCCAGCGCACTCGTGCTGTAGCTCGTCGCGCTTTGCTGGAAACCTTGTCCGATCCCCGAGATGATTCCGGTCATCAGCGCATTGGCCAGCACCTGACCTTGCTTGCTGACCAATCGGCCACGGAGTCCGGCCTTGCCATCCTCGCCCACCACATAGCCCTTGATCGTGGCATCGACCACTTCACCGCTGTTCAGAACACACGACAGCGACTCAAGCCGCAAGTAGGCGCGTTCGGAACTGATGTCTCCATAGCCTGATCCGAGAATGAAACACTCTTTCACTTTGGCGCGGTATCGGTTTGGAAGGAAGGCGTTGTCCTGCACACGCAGGAGGATTGGCCAGGGGTTGTTCTGAGCTTGCCCCCCCGTAGGGGCATCCAGACCGCCCATCAGCGCCACGCGCATGAAGGATCCGGACGGTATGTAGGTCTTGTTTTGCTTGCCATCCTCGGTCATTGGCGGATTCGTGGCGACCATGTCACTAACCTCGAATGCGGCAATGCCCGGCTCTTTGGGAACAACTGGCGTCGGCAGTGGCGGCAAGGGTGATGACATCGCTTCGGGTGCGCGCCCCATGGACGGCGCAGGGCCTTGTGGCAATCCCCCGGGAACTGTCGCCTGTGCCTGTGCGGGTGGCATGGGAGGTAATGGCGGAAGCACACTCGCCTGCCTCGATGGCGCTTGAGGCGTTACCTGTCTTTGCTCAACCTCGGCCAGTTTCTGTTTCATGCCCTGGATGACGATATCCATCTCTTTCATCTGCTGGGACGATTGCGACATCCAGACATCTCTGGGATCGACCTGTGCACCTGGCGTCGCTATGTTTCTGGACTTATCCAGTTTGGCTGTCTGAGGTACAACCGGCGGTTGGTTGTCCCACAAAGCGATGCTGCCAAAGACCAATCCGATGAAACCTGTTCCGAGGCCTCCCAGCACCAGATACTGCTTGGCTTTGGGGGACAAGCCCTTCAGGTACGTCGAGATGCCCCCTGCAACGGCAGTCGGATCACTCATCGGTGCTCTCCGATAACACGAATACATCCGTGCTCTCTCCCGGCGAAAGCTGGGGCTTGGCTATCGATACGGCCACGACATGACGACGATAGAGCTCCCGTTCATCCAGCACCATGAGGTTGGCGGAGGTATTGGTGAGCTGGTACTTCTCCCCTTTTAGCGGGCCATCGATCACCTTGGTCAGGACAAACAAGGCTTCGGACCATAGGGGCACAATCTCGTTGCTGACACGGAAGTCGAATTCGCCATCGCCTTCAGACTGAAGGGACAACAGGACACGCTTGATCAGCTGATTTCTGGGGACATCCCTGCCTTGTCCGGGAACGGCGCCGCTGATTGATCGGCTTTTGATGGTGATGGAGTCCGAAGGCCCGTCGATAACCGATAGAAGCAGCTTCCAGGTCCGACCGCTTTCGTCCGACACGAAGAGACTGAGGGTTGATTTGTCCGTGCTTGGCTTGATGTAAGCCGTACCGGCTTCCTTGTCGGCGGTAACCGCGAATTCACCTTCAGCACCGAAGATTCGGCGAACACGATGGCCATCGATACGGATCAGGGTCGGCTCGGCACGCGAAACTCTGGCGCTCAATGTATCGTCCGGCTTGCCAACCAGCACCTGAGCGGCACTAGCCGAAAAGCTAGCGACCAGGAGCGGTATCAAAAGGATTTTGTTCACTGGTTTCCTTGAACTCCGATACATAGAGTTTTCCATTCATGTTCTTGAAGCCGATGACATAGGTGGCTTGTCGCTCTCCAGCCTTCTTGTCGGATGCCCAGGTAAAAAGAACACCCGACAGGGCGACACGTAGCGATTTCTCATCGGGCGTGATGTTGCGTACTGAAAATTGCGTGGCCGTGTTGTTCTTCTTGAGGAACTCTGCCCGCGCGCCCATTTCCATTTGCAGTCGTCCAAACTCCGACGGCGCTGCATACTTCAGGAACAGCCCGTTTTGATAGCTTGAGACGGCCGGCGTGATGTTGAGAGCGAGACCGGCATACCAATAGGCCATGTCTTCGAGGTACTCCTTGGAGACCGCATCGCCCGAAACCCAATAACTGCGCTTGATTTCTGGCGGTGTCAGGACTGTCTTCTCATTGCCAATCAACTTCAGGACGACGACGGCGCCGACCAGGATCACCAGCAGTAATCCGGCCAGGAGAATGCGCATGAAGCGTATTTCCTGCGACGCATTGGCTTGATCGGAGAGGTAGTTTCGAAAGAGCATTGCCTACCCCAGGAAGTACCGTTGGTCGGAAGGCGGCGTGGCACGCAGCTTCAGGAACAGGCCGCTCGGAAACCACCAATAGAGGGCATGCGCGGCGAACTTGGGATGTTTGCCGGCCTTCATGCGCCCGTACTGCCAGGCAGCCGCCGCGCCCATGACCATGCCTGTAATCATGGAACCGGCAATCACCCCCATGCTGATCAGCATGATGGCGATGACCGCCTGATCCATTTCCCACCACAGAAAACGCTCCTGAGCATCAAGCGCCTTCGGGATATAGCCGGTTTCATCGCCGCCGTGGTTCATGTGCCAGCCTCAAACCGTGGCCGTGAGAATGCCGGTAATGATGGTCGGCGTGTATTGCAGGAAGATCGCGAAGCCAGCTCCAGACAGGATTGGAATGGGATTGACGCGCGCGATGGAAATGATCGCGCCCAGACCGACCGCAGCGACCGCCACGGCGCGACCGAAGTAGCCGGTCACGACATCGTTCGTCCAGGTATAGAGCGCCTGAAATTCAGTTCCGGTGGTACCTGCGAGTGCGCTTCCAGCAAGCAGAAAGAGGACGACAGCAAGAGCGGCATGACGAGGATTACGCTTCACTTTTTCTAACTCCTTTGGTATGGTCGATAACGGATTTGATGAGCCAGCCGATACCAATGCCCAGCGCGATACCGCCGATATGGGCTTCGAACCCTTTATCGAGCAGCGATCCGGGAAGCAGGGATCCCATCGCGATGAAGGCACTGGCGATCAGCGTGTCCCGAACAGCTTCTTTTGTCTTGGGAATCACCTAACGGTCTCCTTCTTGGTGGTTGATGACTTGTTGCCAGCCAGATCGCTCTGGCGTTCACGAAGGACGACTTCGACGCGGCGATTGGCTGCGCGTCCATCATCCGTATCGTTCGGGGCGAGGTAGCAACACTTCCCTTTGGCTTCGACTTCCATCGGAATGCGAATACCGCGACGTTTCAGCCACGCGGCCACGAACTCTGCTCTGCGAAGTGCCAGCCGTTCATTGAAGCGACTTCCTCCAATGTCGTCGGTATGGCCGGTGATATGGATCACGTGTGATGCACGGATCTCTTGCAGGATCCTGGTCAGCCGCTCGACACCGTCTTGTGTCGGAACCGCCTGCGCGAACTTGAAATGCACCTTGTGCGCAACGACGGGCTCGGGCTTTGCCGCCTGGATTTCCGGCAACGGTGTTTGCCCTGTGGTCTGCAGCTGCGGCGCCGGTAGAAGGACTGTCTTGGTTGTGGGCTTTGGGCAGGTCTTATCCACGTCGCAGGAACGCCACTCCTGACCACCCCACCCGATGCCGATCGTTTGGGTTTTTTGCGCTTGTTCTTTTGGCTCGTCCTTGCCCAACCATGGCCACGAACAACCCGTGAGCAGACCTGCCGCAACAGCCATCATCATCAAACTGCGGATCACGGCCCACCCTCCCGCCGCAGGACTGCCGCGATCTTTAACGCATACTGGTTACGCTTGTCAGGGCTGGCTGCGTTGTAAGCGCCGATGGCTTTCCAGCTGTAGCCAAGTTTCGATATGTTTTGTGCGAGGATCCATGCGCCGACATAGGTGTTCGTGCAGGCATCGAACAACTTCTGTTGCGTGATCCCATATCGCTCAAGCACCGGAAGCCAACCGGTATTAATCTGCATATGGCCAATGTCGTAGGAGCCATTGCGATTCCTGTTGACGGCGCTCGGTCGTCCAGACGATTCGACTCGCGATATCGCCCTGAGAAGCGACACAGGAAGACTGAATCTGGTCGCCGCCTCATCGAAGCACGCAGCACTCCCCGTAACGGGGAATAGCACGAATGTCAGCAAGAAAGACCATGAAAATCTCATGGCCAGAATGCTATGAAGTCAGCCTGCCAAAATCCGGGTTAAAAGCATCGTTGTCGAATGCTTTTCAAATTTTCACATCATTGCAGGCTTATAAAACTCCGCATTTCTCGATCTGATCGAACTTGAACCCCGCTGGAGCGGCTAGATTTCACACGAACACCACGGTGGAGTTGGCTTCGGGTATTCCAGAAAACATCCTGCCTCACCATGAAGCTCTGGTTTTCTTAATAGCGCATATATGTCCTCATACGACACATAAGCATCTCCAAAAGATCGTTTTGAAGACAATCCGATTGACTAGCCACCAACAAACCATATAATCGCTCACATATGAACCACTAATCATCCTGTGGGATCCCATGCGCTCCACTAAAGAAGACCACCTTCCCTTGCCTGTCAGCCGGGCCCTGGAAAAACTGGGCCGTGACATTTCCTTCGCGCGCCGCCGCCGGCAGATGCCCCAGGCCATGCTGGCGGAGCGCATCGGGGTCTCCGTCATGACCGTACGTCGCATGGAGGCAGGCAGCCCCACCATCGCCCTGCAAACCCTGGCGCGCGCACTCCATGTCTTCGGCGAACTGGAGCGCCTGAAGCAGCTGCTCGACTCTTCCGAGGACAGCATCGGGCTGGCGTTGATGGATGAAAAGCTGCCGCAGCGCGTACGCCTGCCCAAGGCCCACAAAGACAGCGGAGCCCTTTGATGGCGACCAAGACCACCCTCGATGTATGCATCGGATCAGCTGAGTTCCCGGTGGGGAGCCTCACCTACGTCGCCGACGGCGCCCGGTCGTACGCCAGCTTCGCCTACAAGGAAGCGTGGATCAAAAGTCCGCACCGCTTCAACATTTCCCCTGACCTTGAGCTTCTGGCCAGCCAGCATCAGGTGCACAAGGCGCCCACAAAAGACGACTCGACGTTCCATTTCGCCTTTGCGGACACGGAACCCGACGCCTGGGGGCGGCGGGTGATTGCGCGCGCCCACGCCAAAGCCCGCCAGCAGGATCCCAAGCTCACCCCGCTGAACGAACTGGACTATCTGTGTGCTGTGGATGACTACAGTCGCATGGGGGCGCTGCGCTTGCGCGACCTCAAAGGCAATTACTTGCGCACAACGCCTGCCGGGACGCGCACCACACCGCCGCTGATCGAACTCGAACGCATCATGGCGGCCTGTCGCGCAGTAGAGGACAGCAAGGAATCCAGCGAGGACCTCAGGTATTTGCTGGGCAACGGCACCTCCCTGGGCGGGATGCGTCCCAAGAGCACGGTACTCGATGCCGACGGAACGCTGGCGCTGGGTAAATTCCCGAGTGTCGAAGACAGTCGCAGCGTGACGCGCGGCGAGGTGCTGGCCCTCAAACTGGCCCAGCTCGCCAAGATTGACGCCGCCAGGTCGCGCATCGAGATGATTGCCGACACGCCGGTGGCGATCGTCTCTCGCTTTGACCGCACTGCCACGAATGCACGCATTCCGTATCTGTCCGGAGCCTCCATGCTGCAGGCTTCCCGTGGCGATGAGCATGCTTATACCGAGATTGTCGACATCATGAACCGCGTCTGTCTTGATGCCAAAGCGGACGCGCAGCAGTTATGGCGGCGTTTGGTGTTCAACCATCTCATCACCAACACCGACGACCACCTGCACAACCTCGGCTTCCTGCATGTCGGCAACGACAAGTGGGCGCTTTCGCCCGCTTTCGACCTGAATCCTTTCCCGGACAAACTCCGCGAGTCAAAAACCTGGCTGAGCGAGGACACCGGGCCGATCGATTCGATTGGACAACTGCTGGGCAAGGCGGCTTACTTCTATCTCGAACGGAATCAGGCCCTCGCCATTCTGGCCGAGGTGCATGCCGCGGTTAAGGATTGGCGGCAGGTCGCGCTGAGTCAGGAGGTCGGCCTGTCCCGGGGAGAGTTAGCGGATTTTGCGCCGGCCTTCGAGCATGCGGAGATGGAGGCTGCAGCCGGACTCATTCGATAGCCAAGGCCCGGAATGGATCCCCAGGCAGGCCATCGGGATCCCCATCAATTACAGACTATCCATAATTGTTTGTTGATTGTGCAACGCCACATCATGCCTTGCTGTCACGGCAGCGTCTCAGTCCGGCCAGAACCCGACCTTTGCCATTGCCTCTCCAATTCAGTCATAGAAACACATATCCGTTCGGTATATTGGAGTTGTTATACTGACCGCGCAAATTCCATCTAACTGAATCTCATGGGTTTTAGACTGCTCAACCCGTGTTATCCATATCAATTGTTAGCCTGAGATGCCGCCGCCCAAGCTCCTTCTTCCGTTCGCTGACTACTGTCGCGTCTTCCGCGTTATCTACTCCGTACTGGATGGTCGTGCCCATACTCACAGGGCCTGCATCTTCTTCGCAGTTGCTGGCGCAATCATTCTTCGAAGGCATTACCAACTGAACGCACTTCCCGTTGCAGGAGCTGCTGCTTATATGGTCGACTCCGATACCTCGCTTGTCGCAACCTTCGGAAAGATTGAAGACGGAATGTTGCTCTCTTCAGCCGAGGCGTTTCATTGCTGGGTTCAGTGCGATGGTTACGTCATTGATTTCATGGCTCCGGTGTTTCGCGAAAATCTTCAGGCTGCGGGCATCTCAACAGCCATCGCCAGAAAGATGTTCCAACGCCCACTCTCAGAAATGGCAGAGTCATCGGCCGAATTCGATTCTGATGGCGCGTTTTCGCTATTCCCCAGCTCGGAGCGTACTCAGGCCATGATTGACAACTTTGAAGCTAAGGCATCCTCTGGTGATCTTGCGAACGTTTGTGGCCATTGGTACCGCCGGCCCCCAAAGCGAATTTCTGAAACTCTCGATATGGCAAACGACCTTGGAAAGGTCGAGCGCCTCACACTTCATGGCCCAGAGGTGTCCGGTGTCTGGTGACTCGCGGGCTACACTGCAGGCGGGTGGAACTGCACTAAATGCCTCGCAGGCGGCTCACTTCTACGTTAGCTGTCCTTAATCAACCCTCGGAGACGACATAGTGTCAGCCATAGTCCCCTCGCCACTTGACCCTTTACTTCCAGCATTACCGACAACGATTTTGCCAACGCTTTCGGCGCTCACGACTGCCCTTGGGATTCCTCGCACTGTGCTGGCGAGTGATGAGGAGATTCACTACGCTTGGCGCGATTTGCCGCGCGAACTACGAGAAATCCCCGTTCCACTTAGAGGGGAACTCATCGCGAGAATGTGCGTGGCCGTGAGCACTGGGTTATTTGATGGAGCGATGAACTACATCTGGAATGCGGCGATCCTTCAGCTCCGAACGAAGGTACGTAACTTTGGCTTACCAATCGTTGCTCAGATTCTTCAGTCCGATTTTGAAGAGAAGCATCTGCTTGAACTTCAAGACAGCAAGTTGTTGGAACTTTGCCTCAAGCTGAACCTCGTTAATGAGGATGGTTTCTTCTTTCTCGATCAATGCCGGGATGTTCGAAACAACTTTTCGGCCGCACACCCAACCCTCGGAACAGTCAACGACAGAGAATTCACGACGTTCCTAAATCGTTGTGTTCGTTACGCCCTCGCTGATGCGTCATCGCCAAAGGGCGTTGATATCGGTGCGTTCATTACGGCAGTAAAAGGTGCGCGATTCAACGCGAATCAGTGCAGCGTTTGGGTTCAACGACTTAGCGAAACCCATGACGCCCAGCGTCAGATGCTTGTTGGAATGGTTCATGGCATCTACTGTGATCAGAATACGTCCGAGCCTTCGCGCCTCAATTCGCTAGATATCTGCGATGCGCTAAAAGCAGGGTTTACTGCCGCGTTGCGTTCTGACTTAGTCAACAAGCACAGTGAGTACGCTGCAAAAGGTGATGAACCGCGGCATACAGCATCGTTGCAATTCTTCGAGAAACTGGGGCTTTTGACGCTGTTAAACGAGTCCGAGCAACATGCTGTCTTCTATCGTGCGGTAGATCGCCTCTGGAACGTTCACAATGGGATGAACAATTTCTACAACGAACCCCCATTCGCTGAGCGGTTGTTAGAACTCTCGCGAAATGGTGCCGTTCCCGAAACAGTACAAGAGCAATTTGTTCAAGTAGTGCTCTGTTGCAATGTAGGCAATGGATACGGTGTTTCGTGGGCTGCTTCAACTAGCTATGACCAAATCATCAAGTCGTTCTCCCCCCGCGAGATCGCTACGATGATTCGTTTGGCGACTTCACCAGAAACAACACTTGGCCGTCGTGTAAGCAGCCTGCAGTCATGCCGCCAGCGATTCAAGCAAAACCTAGCGCTCATTGATCCGGCCAGTGTTCCTAGCGGTGTGAAGGCTGATTACGAAAAGTTTCTCAAGTGAGCCGAAGACAGCTAACCCTGCTGTATAGGGGGCGCTGAGCGATGAAGCCGCCCAGCGCCCCAGACCTTGAACGTTCTATAGTCCGCTTCTCTGAGCTGGCAACAGCAGCTTAGGGTCGTACTGAGCCGGTCGCGCCCTGACCCAAGCGCGCAGGCATACTGCTTTGCGACTTATCTAGCCGGGATCAACAACGAAATACGGATAGCCCAATTACAACCTTTTTTGCAGATGCCCCACCCATAGCCAAAGAGAGAGCGCAAGGAAACAAATCACCGTGGGGGCGGCGATGAAGGGCATGGGTACGGGAATGCATAGCCACACCAGAATGGCGAGGCTGACAAGCTTGAAGAAGTGGATCCCGATCTTGTGGCGTATCGGGCTTTGCGACACGAATGAGGTTTTACGGATCTCGCGCAGGTAGAACCCATCAACTGAAGCCGCCAGCACAAATGGAATCCCCAGCAGGCCCCACATGAGGAGCGTGAAGCTGCGATAGGTGATCAGATTGCCCCAGATCAGGCTGGCGTAAATTCGATCAGTGAGCCAGCGTTCGATATCGCTTTTGCTGAGACTGGTCGCCGCCTTGCCAGCATCCTTGGCCGTCTCGCTCAACGCCGATGCTGTTTGCTGGACAATCCACTGATTGGCCCCCTCACCCGCCCACCGCGTCATCTGCTGTTGCTCGGCTTGCCATGTCGCATCAATGACGCGCACGGGGATCAGCGCCCATGCAGCCAAAAGTCCGACCAGAAGCAGTACCGCAAAAAACGACCCCCATTCACCGCGTTTCTGCTCTTGTCGCGCCATTTCACTATCTCAAGATTGGCAGGCGACCTTTGATGGTTTTGCCGCCAGACAAGCGCGCGAAGAAATGCAGTGGTGGCAACTCACTCAAAATCGCAGGAGGAATCAGGTCTGCCTCTTCTTCAGCAGCCTGCTCCTGGTAGGACGCACTATAGGCATCATGAATGTTCGAATCGACGTTGTGGCCGTAGCGGATCATCAGTGTTCGTGCCTTGATCTTCGGGATGCCATCGGCGATGTACTGTTGGGTTTCGGCATCCAGGATGCGCAAGGCGATCTTGTTGTTGGTGTTGGCGAGAACCTGACGAGCCTTGTTCTCATCACCCAGGCGCGAGGCGAAGTCGGCGAAAGTCTGGGTCGCAATGGTGACGCGGAACAGCGCCCCTCCCCCTTTGTTCATCAACTGGATGGTCGGCTGGTTGATCACCTCCGCCGCCTCGTCAATGAACAGGTTCACCGGTTTGATGGTGTCGATCCCGTAGTTGTAGCGGTCTCCTGCGACGGCCGCGAGATCTGCGAGCAGCACGGAGCCAATCGCACTGCCCACCGTGGCATCCGCCAGGGAGTCCAGTCCGACATAGAGCACCTTGTCTGCCCGAATCGCACGCGCCATGTCGGTCACCACGCGTTCATGGCCAGCCCCGAAGTCCGGAGACAACAGATCCGTGAGCGGATCGCTGGTCAGCATCGAGAGAATCGGGATCAACGAAGCCACCATTTTCTGGAAGTGATCCCGGTTGTGCTCATAGGTCGAAATCAATCCATCCAGATCGACATTCTGTGCATCATGGATGACGATTTCCTTGTAGAAGGTGATGTAAGCGAGCAGCTGATTGCCTTTGTATTGCTTGACGAAGCTGCTGACCCGCGACTCCCAGTCCTGCACCTTGTGCTTGAAATGCAGCCGGAGGGCTTTCAGAAGCAGGTCTTCCGGTCCGCCTTCGATATACCGCCGCAACTGAACCATGTTGGGTCGAACGCCCGTGGCGATCAGTCCGTTAACGATGTCATTGAGCACCTTCCAACCGAACGCGGTAAAAGGGTCTGCGCCGGTTTCCGATGGGATCAGCGCGGCGATGCGGCTGGCCAGCTCGGTTTTTCGGTTCCAGTTGCGCAGTGGGTCGATGCAGGCAGACTTTTCTGGATGCGCAGGGTGAAAGTAAATGAAGCGATCGCCCTGCCCCAGCGCTTCACAGACTCGACGGGCATTGCTGGCCAGCCCATGGTCTCCCTTTGGGTCGATGATGATGACGGGCTCGCCACGACAGATGGCCTGTGCTATCAGAAGATCGAACAATCTCGTCTTTCCGACTCTGGTTGTACCGACAATTAGGGTATGGCCAACGAGATTGGAGAGGTCGGCGTAGGCGTCTTCTTCTTTTGCCAAGCCATGCAGCCAGTACGCTCCATCCTTGTGCAGGATTTCCTTTCCCATCTGCGCAGCAACGCCCCGCCCGATCAGAGCGTGCATGCGGCCCGCCTCGATGTCAGTCCAATGAAACCCGGAGCCCAGCCAGACTGCATCTTGTGAAGATGCTCTTTTTGCAATTCTCAAGAGATCGGGTATTTCGATGAACTGTTTATCGGTAAGCCGGATCCGCGTCTTGTCCTGGCTACGTCTCCATGCCTGGACACACCTGTAGGCGGCAAAACCGGTACAAAGGAGCGAAGTCAGGACACCAAACCTGGTCGGGACGGGCAGTGTCGTGGTAACCGCCAAGGTGAGCGCAGATGCCCCGATCCATGTGGCAGCCATTGGCCATTCGTAGACCTTGCGCCACGGATTGTCGAAGTCGTGTGAATCAAGCACTGGCTACCCTTTGCCCATCGGAGTCAGCCTAGATTCCGGCATCGGTCAGCATCGTTCGCGCTTTTTCCGTCAAGGTATCGACGGCAAGACGATAACCATCCGATTCATCGTCGCGATGCTCGAAGAGCAGCTTTGCCAGACTACGCTTGACCGCCTCGTAACGGATGTAGGGTCTGGAGACCAGCACCCTCAGCACATCCGGCAATCCATATCGCTTGACGTTGTGACGCCAGGCAGTGACGTACTTTGCCGGGTATCTGGTTGCTGCAAGGCGGATTGCCCCGTCAGCAAGCTCGAGAGCAATGATGTAGCCCCCTTCGGTGGAGAAGGCAGATGCCACCTTGACGTCGACGTACTCGGGTTTTCCGTCGAAAAGCCAGACTTGCGGCTGGTCGGTTGTCTTGTTCGGATTCATGCGGTGAAAAATAACACCGCGACATTCCGGAACGAGACCGAAAAGCATCTCAAATTAATCTATTTAGAGCGTGCGCCCGCTCAAGCTCTCATCGGGAGATACCCCGAATGTCCGGTATTCGACTACCGGAAAGCGTAGGTGAGACAAGCTGCCTCGAACAGATCAAGTTCATGTATTGCAATCATCACTCCCTCGGTCGCTGAGCAATAAGCAGCGCTTCATGCTCAAGCGCACCGCCGCATTCAGCCATCAGCCGGAGTACGCGCTGCACACCCAAATGTTCGCTCTGCTGCAGTGATGGGAGCATGCTCGCTGACCGGGATAATAGCTCTCTGTCCGAATACATAGGAAACAGGCGCTCGATCTGGTCTGGTATGAACAGGGTTGCGCGTCTTCCGAGGGCGCTATCGAGCCGACAATACTCGTTGAGGCCTACTGGGTCGTAATCCCCGTAGTGGATCACTTGGGCGTCCTGCATGGACTCGCTGGCCAACCAGTCGATTAACCGTCGCGACATGCGTCCATACGTGGCGATCGCCATATCAACTCCAGCCGCCGCCCAGTCATACCGGATAAAGACAGTCGGATTTTCCACAGTCGCTACTACACCAGCGAACTGTACATCTCGATCAGCACCACGCCTTTCATAGAGTACGAATGCTCCCAAACCTCCCGGGCTTTCTGGTCTGCCGGTGACAACACCACCAAGCACCAACGGAGAAGAACCCGTCAGCCGGTACTCGACAAGCTCGAAATCAAGACCACCGAGTGCTTTGGTGTCCCGATAGCGAGCAAGTGCTAGCGTGCGCTTGTCAAGCCCAGCGTCAGCTCCAGGGCCGCCGAAGAGGCCTGCGGGATAATGCTTCTTGGCAAACCGCGACAGAGTGTCTGCATCGCGCAATTCCACACGACGGCCAGCGCCAGCACGAACCTCCACCAGCACATCAGCGGAAAATAGCGGCGTCAGGCGCTCTCGGCTCTTGGACGTCACCCGGCTCGCCGGAACTGCACCCTCGGTAACCAGATCGGCCAGAAGACGAGCGAAGGCATCAAGCGGCGTCTGCATGGACTGGTCCCTTTGCCTTCCGCTCGATGCGCGACTTCGGATCGATGATCGCACGACTATCCGATGTCATCCGGACGATGTAGATGCTCTCGGCCGCAGCAACCGGAACGGTCGAAGCAAAAATCGGGCAGAAGCCCTTTTCGTTGGCCAACGTAACAATCTCGCGCAGATTTGCCTCATCGATCTGGTTAGCCTCGTCGATATAGAACGGCAAGATAAACTGGCGGCGATCACGCATCATCGCTTGGATCAGCACTATGTTCACAAGCGCCTTGATGGACATCGTCGTGCCGTTCGATTCAATCTTTGAGAGGTCGTTGTATACCGTCTCCACGCCGTCTGCCGTTTTCACGACGAACTGAACGCCGAACCAGTCAGCCAGCCGCAACACCGGCGCCCGCTGAATCGTCTGTTGGATTGCGATGATGGCCCCTTCACTGTCTGACAGCGACGAGAACAGATCAGCCGCGCCCGCTTCGACCACCGAGCGATAACTCCGAGTCACCTCTGTGTTTTCGACGATCTTCACGGATAGGCCGCGCAAATTTGAAATGGAAACGTTGCCGATCGTCCGGCTGAACCGTTCGGCGGCTTCACTAAGGCTGTCTAGGGCCTCGAACATGCGCTGGAAGGTCGCCCGCATACCCTTGATGACATTTCCAAGATGGTCACGGTAAGCCTTGTCACGTTCCGCCAGCGAATCAACAGCCTCGATGATGGCGTCAATCTTCTCGTCGTCACTAGCGCCAGAGAAACCATCCGGATTCAGCAGCTCTGCCTCGTTGAGGATACGCAGGACTTCTGCCTCGGATTGTGAATACCCCGCGTAGGTCTGTATATAGAGCGAAAAAAGCTCAATTGCATCCACAGACCACTCCGGGTCTGGCGTTCCCATCGGCCAGGAGGGTTTCGGCGGAGTCGGGCGCAGATTGCCCAACTTCATCAACTGCTCATTCTTCGTCTTGATTTCGAGATTGATGCTCGTCTTCTGGCGCTCACGGACGACGCCTTGCTGTTCGAGGAGTTTCCGGTCATCAGAGTTCTTTTTCTTAGCCTTTTCCTGCGACTCCTTCATTTTTCGCTTGTCACCAACTTCTTTGACCGCAGCCGAGTGCCGGAGGTATTGTGCATATAGCTCCTCGGAAGCCTTCAGGGTTGATTTCAGCGTATTGCACTTCTCTTGTACCGCAGCCATATTTGTCGCAGTAGCCAAATCCTGTTCAAGCTTCCCCGCGTCGCGTTCCAAGTCGATGATTTCTTGGTTGAGCGTCGCAAGATCAGCCACCCTAACGGACTCGCGTGAAGCGACCTTCTCGAGCGGAATCGAAACCCCGTCAATCATCAACCAGCCATCGGTTACCTTGCCGTGAATCCGTCGCAGTAGAGAAACCAGCGCCCCCTCGTCAGTAAGCGTGACACCTTCCTCTTCGAGCGGGAGGCGAAGCAGCTCCGGATGGAAGATACGACCAAGGTCACTCATAGCGTCCGGCCCAAGGCGCTCCTGCAGTCGCGTGCCAAGCAGCCTGGCATGTTTGTCGCGCTGCTCGATCGTCGCAGTCAGCTTCTTCCGCAAGCGAACAAGCCGGGCCTCGATATCCACCGGGTCACCAGCGGTGACCATACTAGCAATCAGTGCATTGATCTCCTCTTCCAGATGCTTCCGCCGAGCCTCCTCAATGTCCGGCAAATAGTCCTTTAGTGCAGTGGCATCCGCTTCGTACTGCTCAAACCATTGCTGAATTGCCAGTCCGTTCAGAATGATGGTTTCGTTCTCAGCCTCTAACCGCTGTCGATCGCTCCCTGCCGTCATCGCCTCGGCTTCAACTTTACTCAGGCGCTCGCCATCATCCCGAACTCCATCCTCCAATGACTTAATCTGCCGGGCCTTGGCCCCGACAACGGCCACATACAGTGCTGGCAGATCTCGGCTGGCACGGATGCGCTTCTCCTGCTCGGCCTTCAAATGGTTGGCGATAAGGGCCACTTGGCGAACATTTGCCAGCTTTGCTTTCTCCACCATCAAACCACTGTAGGCATCGTTGTACTCCCGGTGCAAATCCACCTCGATCGCGTTACGGATGCCATGTCGATAGACGGTCAAGAACGTTTCTTTGATGTCCTTCTGGCTGAGATCGTTAAGGCGCAGCAAATTTTTGAAGAGGTACACGAAGTCACTGTAGCGCCCAACGTCGCGCAGCGGCACAATGCCCATGTTTAGCTGCCGGACACCCAGTTCTCCGACCAGCGCTGAGCGGATCTCGTTCGGCTCGAGCTCCTTGAAAAAGCGGTCGGCGACGAGGCACCTCTTCACCTCCTCGAACGGGCGAACACGATTGCCTTCGTCAATAAAATCTTCCTTCCGGTAGGCGCCCTCGAAGGCAAACCGGTCGACCTGAAAGGCTCCAAGCTGGCCTCTACCCCGCAGTCCAACGGTGACAAAGCGACCGTCGCTGGTTACTGTCTCAAACAGGATGGTCGAAGAGTCGAGACGAAAGTAGTAGCGTCGGGTCTCGTCCCATGACCGGCTGAAGCTCATCTCATTGAATCCAGCCACATAGAGCATCTGTAGGGTGGCAATAAGGGATGTCTTGCCGGCGTTGTTCTGCCCAACAAGGTGCATGGACTGACCGAGCACGACTTCCGCATAGTCGTAGCGTCCGGCACGAATCAGGATGACGCGCTTTGGCCCCGGCGTCAGCATTGTTCGGTCTCCTCAGTAGATTTCACTGGATCGAGGCCTGCGGCTACGCACGCGTCGACAATTCGGTATGCCGGCGGCAGCAGCCGGAATGTACCGTCACTGCCCTGAGCAAGGAATCCGAAGTTTTCCATCGTGCGGATCGTCTCGGTGATGTCACCGGGTGTGGCGATACCAACATGCGCCAAGTAGCCACGGTACCGCTCACTCCCCAGATGCGGCAGATGATCAATGTTGAAGCTTTTTCCAGCCAACGCAGCCGTGATCCCCTCACCGTTATCTGCCAGCCAGTCAATTAGGATGTAGAGGAAAAGAGCCAGTCGGTTGACATTGTTCGCTGTCGCCCGCGCGCCGAAGAAGTAGTAGAAGCCACGCGCATCGCACACCAAGTCAAATCCGAGTTTCCTGAACACTTTTTGGTAGTCGGTGGGGTGCTTCTCAATGGCCGCAAAGAGGTCGCCATCAGCAGCGGATATGTGCCTACCGCGCGAGAGTTCGCGAAATATGTCTTCGAGCTTTTCGAGGTGATCAAGCATTGACAATGGTATTCATTGGGTAATAGGTATAGAAAGCATCGGATGTTTCTGCCTGTGCCGGACTGTCACCATGCACGCACAGAAAATCAGGAGAATCGGAAATGCTGTGAAAGACCTGCAGCAACTGCTGGTCTGGATAGGCGTTGAAGGTCCGAACGATCCACGCCAGCAAATCGCCCTGATTACCGGCAGCAAGCAGTTTCTCGATCACCTCATTGGTATCAAGAACAAGTGGGGTCTCACTGTCGCCCAAGGAACCCAGCGGGCCGGGGTCCGGGTTGGCCACGTAGTTTGCGACTCCGGCCAGATAGTCTTCAAGGGAATAGGTATTAAAGATGTTGTCGGCCCGCCATCGTGCAATCGGTAACCTGGCTACCACATCGTCCAACGCCTTCGAACCCTCGCGCGCCACGCGGTCGAGTTGCCGGCTGATGGCGACCGCCAGCATGTGGTCGCGACGAACCTGTCGGAACAGCGGCGTAACCTCCCGCAGTGACGAGTGGAAATCCATCCATGCATCGTCCTTTAGCCTACGAACTGCGGCGATGATCTTGGATGTCAGTTCCGGCACAAACGGGTCATCTGGCATCAAAGCACGCCCTTGACGTGCAACAGCGATCAATTCGTTCGCCCTGCGCTCCATTTCGCCGCCAACATCAACCATCGCTCCCAGCGGTGTCAAGTGCTTCTCGTGCAGATGGGTGATAAACAGATAGCGTTCACGGAGCGTTCGATGATCCTCCCTGGTCTTGATGCGCATGACCTCGTTCACGATCGCTTGGGCGTTATTGCGCGAAAGCCCGCGCGCGGCGTCAAGAGCCTGCTTGATGCTATTGCTGGATAGTCGTACTTGATCTATGTCACCGGCCTCGAATGCGACCCGCAGTCCCTCGGTTAGCCGGACCACTTCTTCGATGATCGGCCCAAGTAGGCCTGGTGCAGAGAGTCGCTGTCGCATCGACAGGTGCCGCAGAAATTCTCCAATAACGTAGGGAACTTCCCATGACATCTCCGAATCAGCATGCTTCTCAAAAAGTCCATACTGCTCCAGAAGCTCTGCTACCTTCTCCGGTGGTCGCACGTCGTCCGGATGGTGCTTGTTAAGAAGCGACCGTAGATCGCCAACGCTAACCGAGTCCCCACGCGACGCAAGATCAGACAGCAGGCCATAGTAGTCAGCTGCAAGAGCAAGTGTTCGTTGCGGGTTGGTGCTCATGACAAAATTCTATCTGGATTGGTTCGGCTAAACCGAAATGCCGTAATTGAATGGCCCAGCATAATCGAGTAGGGGACGGGGTTACCCCCGTCGCCCTCTCACACCACCGGACGTGCGGTTCCGCATCCGGCGGTTCATTGAACACACTGGAGTCGTCGCATCGTATCAAGCAGCGACACCAGACCTAAACGATCAAAGAAGGACTTCGGGAAAGCCTGGTTCATGTGGCTCGCGCCACTGTTCCACCACGGCCCGCGTTGGTTGAACGCGGAGCGAAACGCCCGCTCTTCCATCAGCCCTGCCTTCATCAAGTTCTTGGCACGAGTATAAGGGCGCTTCCACTGTCGCCACAGGATGCAGCGCAGTTTCCGCCTGATCCAGCCATCCAGCTCTTCCAGTGCCTTCTTGGTCTCGGTCAGCTTGAAATACGCCATCCAGCCACGCAGGATCGGGTTGAGTTCGGTGATGGCTGTCGTCAGGCTGCGCCCTCGCGCGCCCTTGAGTACTTCGCGAATTTTGTCTTCCAGCCGTGTCAGGCTGGTCGGCGCAATCTTCAGCTTCGGGGCTTGGTGCCACGTCAAACTGTAGCCCAGAAACTTCCTCTTCCACGGCTGCGCTACCGCGCTCTTGGCCGCATTGACCGTGAGCTTGAGCGTCTCCGCCAGAAACCGGGTAATGCTCGCCATGACTCGCTCTCCTGCCTGCTGGCTTCTGACGTAGATATTGCAGTCGTCGGCGTAGCGGCAGAAGGCGTGGCCCCGGCGTTCCAGTTCCCGATCCAGTTCCGCCAACAGAATGTTCGATAGCAGCGGACTGAGCGGCCCGCCTTGCGGTGTGCCTTCCGTCCGTTGGGATACGATCCCGTCTGCCATCATGCCCGCTTCGAGATACCGGCGGATGAGGCGCAGTACTCGCCCATCGTCGATCTTCTTCGAGAGTTTCTGCATCAGGAGATCATGATTGACGCGGTCGAAGAATTTCTCCAAGTCCATGTCGACCACAATCCTGCGGCCTTCGGCAACATACTGTTTAGCCGCCTTGACCGCTTGATGGGCGTTCCTCCCCGGTCGGAAGCCGTAGCTGCTTTCCGAGAAGTCCGCCTCGAAGATCGGCGAGAGCACTTGATGCAACGCTTGCTGGATCAGGCGATCCGTCAGCGTCGGGATGCCGAGTGTTCTTACCCCGCCTTGCGGTTTGGGTATATCCACTCGGCGCACTGGCGATGGTATGTACTCCCCCGCCAGTAGGTTGGCCTTGATCGTCGGCCAGTGTTGCTTGAGGTGTTCCTTGAACTCGGCGATGCCAATACCATCCACTCCGGCGGCGCCTTTGTTCTTGACCACTCGATCATAGGCAAGCATCAGGTTGCCGCGTTCGCACACGGCGTCCATCAACCCGCTTTCCCGCTCCAACTCCGCTTTGGTCCGCTTGCGGGTCGTCGGCTCAGCCTCGGCACACAGCCCGGCTCCCGCAGTGTTCCGCACCGCGTCCTCCAGTCTGGCATTCGCTTTGCGCGAATCTTCTGCCTTCATCGACATGCTCCGTGTTCCCGCCGCCTACTTGCGGCTTTCAATGTTCGGCCCTTCGCCCCATACCGGCAGCTACTATGGCCTCGGCTGACTTCTGCACGAGCGTCCCGTCACCTCTCGATGTCGGTAGCACGGAGGTTTCCTCTCGGCACCCGTGCAGATCTCCCCGGGTATGACGCACCCACCTTCACGCTTATGCCTGTCGGATTTACGTCACGGCGCTCCGTACAAGTTTCGGGCTTTGACGATAATTGCCGCCTCACCCCGCCGTGCCGCCTCATATCCGCTTCCTGTTCGTCAGGCCAGCGCTTTGCCTTCGGCTTCCTCCAGATTCCCAGTCGCCCAGAACACCCTTGCCGTTCGGCTAACTCTTCCCCTTGCCGGGCGAGTAGAGGACTTCCACCTCCAAGTGAGTGCGCCCTGCCGGGCGCACAATGAGAAAAGGCTCACTGGATGAGCCTTTGCTACGCTTTGATTCTCGGAAAAAAGGGATGAACCAAGGTAAATGGACGTAACCATCCGGCCAGCGCGGCCCGAATGACCACCGTCCATGCTTTCCGTGCGGTGGCGCCTTATGGAACTGATGCGTGAGTTTGTGGGCGACCGTCGTTGTTTTATTAAAGAAAAGATTAAAAGAAGATTATGCGGTTTCCCGTGAATTGTGGATTCCATTGCCAGGACTGCGATTGAGCCAGTTTCGCTGACGATTTTTGGCACCCACTATCCCGACATTTCAGTACCCGCTATCCCGTCATTTTGGAACCCCCTATCCCGATACCCGGAACCCACTATCCCGCTCAATCTTGGCTATGTAGCACCCGCTATCCCGCGACTTCGGTCGCATTGGCACCTGCTATCCCGTGGCCTTAGACGCTTCTGTGGATAAAACACGCTCAGACACCGTACCCACTATCCCGCGTTCGCCATTGCTTGGCGGCTGCTTATGCAGAACAACACAGTCACTTTCATCGATTCGCCAGTGCCAACCTGTCGCCACATCGAGGCGCTCAAGTGCGCGCCGCAGAACCTGACGAAACTTCTTCAGCTCCCCCTCGACGTCAGCTCCGCAAAGGCGTCTGATCGTTTCAACACGGTATCGATAGGGGGATGCGTGAGTGGAGTAAAACGCATGCAGCCACTGAGCCAAGGGATGACGCCGAAGCTGCTCGCGCTGGACGTAGTCAAGTTGCGTCCATTGGCCAGATCCATAAAGCAACGCGATCTTGGGGTTGATCTCGATGACGTAGCGCCCAGTCAGTTCATCCCGCGTTCCGCCATGGATCAATGGGCCAAAATAGGTCTTGGATCCATCCGAGATGCGGACCACGCACGCTGCCAGGTCGTAGAGAGCGTTTTTCAGCCATTCGTTGTCGCTTTTTCCGGTGTTGCGACCAATGGATTTCAGGAATGCGTAGGCCGTGAATTCAATCCGCCGACCGGTACCTTGATCCTTGCCCAGTTTCAGACATTGCTCCCACACATCCAGATGATGCTGCATGAGATTCGGGCCGCGAGTGATAAACACTTCGACGCCATCGATGGAAGCAACGTGCCGCTCGAATGCATAGGATCGCCGCTCTTTGGGGGATATTCCAAAAAGCGCCGACCTTAGCGCGCCGTTGGGAAGGCCTCGCTTGTTTTCGGGCCAATCAGGCAGGCCAGCGGCAATCGCACTCTGTTCTCGGCGTTGCCGCATACGATCCAGGGTTTGCGTTACCCCGATGCTCGTGCTTGGCTCAGTTTGCTCGAAAGGGATATCGAGTTGCGGTGAGGAATCACTCATCCGTAACTTATAGCGGACGAAACTTCGAATTTAGGTTGGAAAAGCATTCATTGGCGATGCTTTTCAAAATGAACCAGACTGATTATCGGAAATACGACTGACCATTCGAACCCCTCTCATCCCGCCAGAGTTTCTGGCTAAACCACTCTCTGACTGAACGACTACCCCGCCGAATCCGTCGCTCTGAGGGAGTTTCGTTTCTACCTCCGGACTTCGTAACCTCGGTCTGGGTTATCAAGCGTCCCTTTGGTCCGGGTTTCGGGGCGGTGTGTTTCGGGGCGGTGTTGGCCGAGTTTGGGCGAATGTGCTAGGTTCGGTGGAGATTCGGTGGGGATTCGAACCACAATCAAAAGTGACGGCTGTCTTTGGGCAACCACACCTGTGCATGCTGGCATCTGTGGGGATTCCTGTCTAACTAGTTTGGGGGCTGTGTGAGTGTCGGCTTTCGTGGGCACATTTTGGGTGCGATACTTCGATATATTTGGTTGAAATTCCTACCCGTCGCGTCTACGCTCCCGCCTGCGGCTGCGAATCTCATCCAATCCGCAGGATCAAAAAACTAAAAACCACCCATGAACAAGCAACAACTCGCCGCCAAAATCTGGGAATCGGCCAACCAGATGCGCTCCAAAATCGAGGCCAACGAATACAAGGACTACATCCTTGGGTTCATCTTCTACAAATACCTCTCCGACAAATTGGTGCGCTTCGCGAAAGGCGAGGACTTCAGCGACGCGGAACTCCGCACCCTCTCGGAGGAGGACACGGAAACCGTTGACCACATCAAAGGCAACATCGGCTACTTCATCGCCTACCAGCACCTGTTTTCCACCTGGATCGAGCACAAGGGCGACTTCGATGTTTCCCATGTGCGCGATGCCCTCTCTGCCTTTAGCCGCCTCATTCACCCGAACCACAAGCGCCTTTTCGAGGGCATTTTCAAGACGCTTGAAACCGGCTTGAGCAAGCTCGGCGATACCGCCGCCAAGCAGACCAAGGCTATCAGCGAGCTGCTCCAACTCATCAAGGACATCCCCATGGATGGCAGGCAGGGCTACGATGTGCTCGGCTTCATCTACGAGTACCTCATTGGCATGTTCGCCGCGAATGCGGGCAAAAAAGCGGGCGAGTTCTACACGCCGCACGAGGTTTCCGTGCTCATGTCCGAGATCATCGCGCACCATCTGAAGAACCGCGAGACCATCCAGATTTACGACTCCACCAGCGGCTCCGGCTCGCTTCTGCTCAATATCGGCCAGTCCATCGCCAAGCACATGGCGGATAAGGACAACATCAAATACTTCGCCCAGGAGCTGAAGGAAAACACCTACAACCTCACGCGCATGAACCTCGTCATGCGCGGCATCCTTCCCAGCAATATCGTTACCCGCAACGCCGACACCCTGGAAGACGATTGGCCGTACTTCGACGATCAAGACCCGATCAATACCTACAACCCGCTGTACCTCGACGCCGTCGTCTCCAATCCGCCCTACTCGCAAAAGTGGGACCCTCAGCACAAAGACAGCGATCCCCGCTACGCCCGCTTTGGCCTCGCGCCGAAGTCCAAGGCCGACTACGCATTTCTGCTGCACGACCTTTACCACCTCAAGCCGGGCGGCATCATGGCCATCGTCTTGCCCCACGGTGTCTTGTTCCGGGGCGGAGAGGAAGGCGCGATCCGCAAAAACCTCATCGAGAACGATCACCTCGAAACTATCATCGGCCTGCCGCCCAATATCTTCTTCGGCACCGGCATCCCCACCATCATTCTTGTGCTCCGGCAGAGGCGCGAGAGCAGCGATGTTCTTTTCGTGGATGCCTCCAAGGGCTTCGCCAAAGAGGGGAAAAGCAACAAACTCCGCGCCTCCGACATCAAGAAAATTGCCGATACCGTGATCGGGCGCGTCACCTTGCCGCGCTACAGCCGTCTCGTCCCCAAGACCGAACTTCAGGCCAATGACTACAACCTCAACATCCCGCGCTATGTGGACTCCTCCGAGCTCGACGAAAGCTGGGATATCTACGCCTCTATGTTTGGCGGCATCCCCCTGAGCGAGCTGGACGCCCTGGCGGATTTCTGGAAAGCTTTTCCCGGCCTGCGCGCCGCACTGTTTACCGACAATGGCACGCCCTACGTTTCACCAAAGGTGGAAGACCTCACCCCGGCCACCCGCGAACATCCCGAGGTAAAGAAATACAGCAAAACATTCACCGCCGCCTTTGCCGATTTCAATCCCTGGCTACGCCGTGCTCTTCTGGAGCAGATGCTCACCCTCCAAATCCCCCGGCAGGAGGCACTCATCAGCGAAGCGCTGTTTGCCCGCCTCGCCCCGCTGCCACTCATCGACAAATACCACGCCTACCAAGTCCTCGACGATCACTGGCAACTCATCGCCATCGATTTGGAAATCCTCCAGACCGAGGGCTTCGATGCCTCCCGTGTCGTTGACCCCAATTTCGTCACCAAAAAGAAGGATGGCAAAGAAGTTGAGGTACAAGATGGCTGGAAAGGTCGAATAATGCCCTTCGAGCTGGTGCAGATGATGCATCACAAGAAGGAGCTGGACGCGCTGCGCGAAAAAGAAACCCGCCTCAGCGAAATCACCGCCTTCCTTGAGGAAACCTTGGAGAGCCTCAGCGAAGAAGAAAAAGCCAACGACACCGTCAACGACGCGGGCGACAAGTTCGTCATTGTCGCCGTCGCCAAAGAGGCGAAGCTCCTGCTCGCCGAGGCGAAGAAATCAGGTGAATTCGATCCCGAATCCTACGAGGCCAAGATCATCCAGGCCGCCGCCTTGCTCGCCAAAGAGAAAGCTCTGAAAGCGGCAATCAAACAAGAGGCCGCAGCCCTCCACCTCAAGACCAAGAAAACAATTGAAGGCCTGAGTGACGCGCAGGTGCACGAACTCCTCGAACGCAAGTGGATCAGCCCCTTCTGTGATGAGCTCCACAGCCTGCCAGATCAGCAGATCGATAGCCTGACCCGCAAGCTAGATGCCTTCGTGCAAAAGTATCAAGTCACTTACGCCGACAACGCCCGCGAGATTCATAAAACCGAAGCCGAGCTGGCGGGCATGATTGAGGAACTGGATGCGAACGAGTTTGACCTAAAAGGCCTCACCGAGCTGAAGGCCCTACTTGCCGGAAACTGAGATGGCGGAGAAAATTGACAGCAAGATTCCAAAGATTCGCTTCAAGGGGTTTGAAGACGGATGGCTAGAAGACCAACTAGGGGAACGAGTCGAATTCTTTAGCGGGCTCACATATTCGCCCCGCAACGTTCAGAAAGGAGTTGGAACACTTGTATTGCGGTCATCCAATGTCAAAAACGGTGAGATTGTTAATGCAGACAACGTCTATGTTGACCCAAAATGTGTAAATTCAAAATATGTCGAAGTAGGTGACATCGCCGTCGTAGTTCGAAACGGATCACGTTCTCTTATTGGTAAGCACGCGCAAATTAAGAACAGAATGGATAACACAGTCATCGGCGCGTTTATGACTGGAATCCACTCAGAATTCCCTGCGTTCACTAACGCATTGCTCGATACACCACAATTCGATAAAGAGATTGCAAAAAACTTAGGAGCGACAATCAACCAAATCACAACCGGAGCATTTAGACAAATGATGTTCCGGTTCCCAAGACGCACAGAACAAACCAAAATCGGCGGATATTTCAGAGAGCTGGATCTTCTGATTGGGCTGCATAAACGCAAGCACGACAAGCTGGTGACGCTGAAACAAGCGATGCTCCAAAAGCTGTTCCCGCAACCCGGCGCCACCACCCCCGAAATCCGCTTCAAAGGCTTCTCGGGGGAATGGGGGGAAATTGAATTCAAGCAAATCGCTTCTCGAAGCACCCAAGCCACATCTGAAGAGAACCTACCAAGAATTGAATACGAGGACATAATTTCAGGGACAGGACGCTTGAACAAAGATATCTTCAAGAAGCCGTCCAGAAAGGTCGGAATCAAATTTGAAAGAAGTGATGTCCTTTTTGGAAAGTTGCGGCCGTACCTTAGAAATTGGTGGTTAGCGGAATTTGGTGGAATAGCGGTTGGAGACTTTTGGGTTTTGAAACCTGCGGCGGCAACTTCGAATTTGATTTATTGCTTAATCCAAACGGCAGCTTTCGAGAGAATCGCCAACCAATCAGCAGGATCAAAAATGCCCCGCTCTGATTGGAACCTCGTATCTAATTCCTTGCTCCGGATTCCTATAAACATCGAAGAACAACAAATTATCGGCCACTACTTCCGCACGCTTGATGAGCTTATTTCCAAACACGCGACCCAGCTCCAGAAACTCCAACAGCTCAAATTTGCCTGCTTGGAAAAAATGTTCGTCTGAGCTTTTTACAGATCACCCATGACCACCTTTTCTACAGAATCTGAATTTGAAGCGGCCATCATCAACGAGCTGCGCCAGCGCGGCTGGGGCGATGCGGAAGTCATCAAGCACCCGAGCGAGGCGGACTTGCTGGCGAATTGGAAGCAAATCCTCTTTGAGAACAATCGCGGCAAGGATCGGCTCAATGAAGTTCAGCTCACTGATGGCGAGATGCAGCAGATCATGGAGCAGATCACCGCGATGCGCACCCCACTCAAGCTCAACGGCTTCATCAATGGCAAAACCGTCTCCATCAAGCGCGACAATCCAACGGACAGGTTGCACTTCGGCAAGGAAGTAAGCCTGAAAATCTACGACCGCCACGAGATCGCCGCCGGGCAAAGCCGCTACCAAATCGCGCAGCAGCCACGCTATGCTAGAGGCTCGTCGCTGCTCAACGATCGGCGTGGCGACCTCCTGCTTCTCATCAATGGCATGCCGGTGATCCACATCGAGCTGAAGAAGAGCGACGTACCGGTGAGCCATGCCTACAACCAAATCCAGAAGTATTCGCGTGAGGGCATTTTCAGCGGCCTCTTTTCGCTCGTTCAGATCTTCGTAGCGATGGAGCCCGCCGAGGCGCTTTACTTCGCCAACCCTGGGCCTGATGGTAAGTTCAACAAGGACTACGCCTTCCACTGGGCAGACTTCAACAACGAGCCGATCAACGTCTGGAAGAGCTTTACCTCCAGCCTGCTGTCCATACCAATGGCGCATCAGCTCATCGGCTTTTATACCGTGGCCGATGAGTCAGACGGCGTGCTGAAGGTGATGCGCAGTTATCAGTACTACGCAGCTCACGCGATCTCTGACAAAGTCGCCAAGACCGACTGGAAAAACCCGAACCGCTTGGGCGGCTACATTTGGCATACCACCGGCTCGGGCAAAACGATGACGAGTTTCAAGTCAGCCCAACTCATCGCCAATTCCAAAGATGCCGACAAGGTGGTTTTTCTGCTAGATCGCATCGAGCTGGGTACGCAGACACTGCAGGACTATCGCAACTTCGCAGGAGACAGCAATGAGGTGCAGGCCACGGAATACACAGGCGTGCTCGTCAAAAAGCTGAAAAGCACTGACCCTGCCGACACCTTAATCGTCACTTCCATCCAGAAAATGAGCCGACTCAAGGATGAGGAAGATGGGCTCAAGGCGCACGATCTGAACACTATGCGCGCCAAGCGCATCGTATTCATCGTTGATGAATGCCATCGCTCCACCTTTGGCGAGATGCTTATCGATATAAAGAAGAGCTTTCCCGGCGCGATCTTTTTTGGCTTCAGCGGGACGCCCATCCACAAGGAGAACGTCCGCAAAGACAACACCACAACGGATGTATTCGGCGACGAGTTGCACCGCTACAGCATTGCTGACGGCATCCGCGACAAAAACGTCCTTGGCTTTGATCCATACCAAGTGCTCACCTATCGCGACCGCGACCTACGGCAAGCCGTGGCGCTGGAGAAGGCCAAAGCCACCACGGTGGCTGAAGCACTTGCGGATGCTGCGAAGAAGAAGGTTTTCAATCGCTACATGAACGACGTGCCGATGGCTGGACACCGGGATGCCTCTGGCGTTTATCAATCAGGTATCGAAGACTATCTGCCCAACACCCAATACACCCAAGACGAGCACCGGAGCGCGGTGATTAAGGACATGGCCGCCAACTGGGCTGTCCTGAGTCAAGGCGGTAAATTCCACGCCATCTTCGCCACAAGCAGCATCCCTGAAGCGATCATTTACTATCGTATGATGAAGGCGCAGTGTCCGGAGCTGAAAATCACCGCACTCTTCGATCCGCACATCAGCGACGAGGACAGTGGTGGTGATCCTGCCTTCAAAACGGACGGGCTCGTTGAGATCATTGAAGACTACAACGCGACCTATGGGCAAAAGTTCGACCTCGGCACGCATGCGAATTTCAAAAAAGACCTTGCAGCTCGCCTCGCTCACAAAGCGCCTTACATTCGTATCGAAGCCGAGCCGGAGAAGAGGCTTGACCTGCTGATTGTGGTGAATCAGATGCTGACCGGCTTTGACTCGAAATGGATCAACACGCTCTATCTCGACAAGCTGTTGGAGTACGAAAACATCATTCAGGCGTTCTCGCGTTCCAATCGCCTGTTCGGGCCGGACAAGCCCTTTGGCACCATCCGCTACTACCGCAAGCCCCACACGATGAAGCGCAACGTCGCAGCCGCCGTGAAACTCTATTCTGGCGATAAACCCATTGGCCTCTTCGCTGATCGCCTGCCAATTAACTTGGAGCGGATGAATGCAAGCTTCGTAGTTGTACTGTGTTAAGTAATCCGCACGACTGTCGTTATAGCTCACATAACGACAAC
>CAZOMI010000001.1:67020-103638 GCA_964580925.1 uncultured Methyloversatilis sp. | reverse complement strand
CCGCCGCGAACATCGCCGCCTTGGCGAGCCCGTGGGCCACCACCTGCATGCCGCCGGCTTGCAGTGCCAAGCCATCGGGCCCGAGCAGCGGGAAGATCAGGAACAGGTAGCCGAGCTGGGCTACCGTCGACCAGGCGACGAGTTCCTTGAGCCGTTCGGCGCGGATCGCCCGCCACGAACCCCAGAGAATTGCCGCGCCGCCCAGGAGCGCGGGCAGCCACGCGGCAGCGCCGGCCAATGGCGCAAACGGGCCCAGCCAGAGGCGCAGGATGAGATAAAACGAGGCTTTCACCACCAGCGCCGAGAGCAGCGCGGAAACCGGCGCCGGCGCGCCGCCGTGGGCCGGCGGCAGCCAATAGTGGAAAGGGAAGAGGGCCGTCTTGATCATCAGTCCGACCAGCATCAGACCGGCGGCGAGCCACACGGCGCGCGGCGCGTCGGCCGTCACCAGCGGCGTCAGCGTTGCCAGCGCCACCGTGCCGTGGGTGCCGTAGATCAGCGCCACGCCAAGCAGGTACAGCCCGGAACCGACCAGCGTCGCGAAAAGATAGCGCAGCGCCGCCGTGAGCGGCCCGGCCCCGCCGCCCAGCGCCACCAGGCCCACGGCGGCCAGCCCGACAAGTTCCAGCGCGACATAGAGATTGAACAGGTCGGCGGAGAGGAACAACGCGTTCATGCCGGCGAGCAGGAAGCCGGCGAGCGGCCAGAACGCGGGCGACTTCTCCGCGAAATAGGCGCGCGCATAGACGAACAGCGGCAGCGCGACGAACTGGGTCAGAATCAGCAGCAGCGCCGCCAGGCCGTCGGCCGTCAGATCGATGCCCAGTGGCGCGCCCCAGCCGCCGACCGGATGATGCAGCGCCGTCCCGCCAGCGCCGACTTTTGCGGCAAGCCGAAAAGCCAACCAGAGTTGCACGGCCGTGCCGCCGAGCGCCAGCCACGCGCCGCGCGTGGGGAAGAGAAAGGCGCCGGTTGCCCAGAACAGCGGTAGCAGGATCAGCCAGACCAGCGGATCACTCATCACCATCCTTCGGCAGGGTATAGCCACCCGTCAGCGCGAACAACCGCCGTGCCAGCGTTAGCGCGAGTGCCGTGGCGGCGACGGCGACGACGATGCCGGTGAGCACCATCGCCTGCGGCACCGGGTCGGGCACGCCGCCGCGCTGGGCGAGGCCGATGAGGACGAGAAAGACGCCGCTGCCCATCAGATTGAAGGCGAGAATGCGGCGCAGGAGATGGTCGAGCAGTATGACGCCGGCCACCCCCATGGCCAAGAGGATGGCGCCGACGCAGGCGAAGATCAGCCCGGTGGACATGGATCCTCCCCGACAACCTCGCTTCGCCCGGTTTGCCCCCCCGGGGGCCAAGAAACACTCGGGGCGGACCTGCGTGTTTCTTGAAACGGAAACAGGAACAGCCCGGCGAGGATCAGCCCAAGCGAGACAGTGAGCGTCGCCTCGACGAGCAGGATCAGCGCGCCGGCCCAGGCGGGCGGATACTGGAGCAGCGCGCCTTCGGTCAGCAGCGCGGCGGCCACGGCGAGGAAGACGAGGAAGCCGGCAGCGAGTCCCCAGCGCAGTGGCCGTCCGGGTGCCGCCCATCCCGGCAGCAAGCCGGCCAGATGCAGCAACACGGCGGCGGCGGCCAGTACCGCGCCGGCCTGAAAGGCGCCGCCGGTTTGGTACGCACCTGCCCAGAGCAGATAGACGGCGGCGAGCAACATCAGCGGCACGGCGATGCGCGCGAGGGTTTGCAGCACCGGATCGGCGGCCGCTGCAACAAGGGGCGCGGCGGCGGCCTCCCGCGGGGCGACGGCCAGTACGACAATCAACGCCAACAGCAGCACGCCGATTTCGAGCAGCGTGTCGTAGCCGCGGAAGTTGAGCAGCACGGCGGTGACCGGATGATCGACGCCGCTTATCGCCATGTTTGCAGTCACAGCGGCAGGCAGGTCGATTGCGGCGGGTGGCAGGTCGAGGAACACCACGATCAAGGCTGCGGCGAACAGCGCGGCGAGAATGACCACGGCGCCGCGCTTCACGGTTTCTTCCCGCCGCGCAGCACGCCGATGGCGTCAAGCAGCAAAGCCCCGGTGAGGCCGGCGCCGATGGCGGCTTCGGCGAGTGCGATGTCGGGTGCCGCCAGCCGTGCCCAGGCCAGCGTCAGAAGCAGGCCGAAGACGATGAAGAGGATCACCGCGCGAAAGATGTCCGGTGTCGCCAGCGTGCGCCAGGCGCTCCACAACAGCGCGGCGGCGAGCAACAGGTCGAAGGCGAGGTCGGCGTTCATCGTTCCTTCTTGTGCCAGGGCACCACGCCGAGCGCCTCGGCGCGGTGCGCGATCGCATAGCTCACCGCCGCGCTCGCCGCCAGCGCGAGTGGCCAGATCAGCAGTAGTTTCAGCGCGGCGGCGAGGCTTTCCGCCTGCAGGGCCAGCCCGGCGAGCACGCAGCCCAGGCCGAGGTTGTCGGCCTTGGCGAGCGCGTGCAGCCGCGTATAGACATCGGGAAAACGCACGAGGCCGACGGTGCCGGCAAAGTAGAAGAAGGCGCCAACCAGCAGCAGGATGTCACTGGCGAGCTCAATCATCCGGCGTCTTCCCGTGCCAGGCGCGACGGGCGAAGGCGATCCCCACAATCGCGGCCAGCAACGCCAGCGTCAGCGCCACATCGACGAGCGCCGGCATGCCCATGGCGTGCGCCAACAGCGCCAGCACGCCCACGCCGGTGCTGCCGAACAGCAGGGCGGTGAGCATGCGGTCGGCCGGCGTGGGCCCGCGCGCGGCGGCGATCAGCGCCACGACGAGATTGACGAGCAGGAACAGCGCGATGCCGAGGCTCATGGCGATGTCCCGAACAGTCGTGCGATGCGGGCTTCGAGCACGCGCGCCTCGCGTTCCACGGGCAAGCGCGCGTCGAGCATGTGCAGCCGTAACGTAGCCTCGTCAAGGCGTACGCCAAGTGTGCCCGGCATCAGGCTCAGGGCGTTGAGCATCAGCAGGCGTGGGGCGCCCGGCGGTAGATCGAGCGCAAGTTCCAGTACCGCCGGGGCAAGATCGGGGCGCGGCCGCAAGGCGAGCAGCGCCACTTGCCAGCCGCCGCGCACCGAGTTCCACACAAAGAAACCGAGGAAGGCAAGCAGCGCCCCGGCGCGGATGCCGCGCCCGCCCGGTGGCGCGAGGCGCAGGCTCGCCCAGGTTGCCGCCGCGACGCCTGCCGCGCCGAGCCACCAGGCGTCGAGTCGGCCTTCGGTCAGCACCCACCAGAGCAGGGTGAATCCCAGGCCGCGCAGTGCGCTGGTGCGGATCATGGCGCCGTCCCGCCAGCGCCGACTTTCATGGTCAGTTCTTGCCCGTCGGCAGTTTCTGGCGCAGCAGGTCCAAAAATTCACCGGGTAACGGGAAGACGATGGTGTTGGTCTTGTCGCCGGCAATGGCGGCCAGTGTTTGCAAATAGCGCAATTGCATGGCCTGCGGCTGGCGCGAGAGGATATCCGCCGCCGCCAGCAGCTTCTCGGAAGCCTGCAATTCGCCCTCGGCGTGAATCACCTTGGCGCGTCGTTCGCGTTCCGCTTCCGCCTGCCTGGCGATGGCGCGCACCATGGATTCGTCGATGTCCAGGTGCTTGATCTCGACGTTGGAGACCTTGATGCCCCAGGCGTCGGTCTGGGCGTCCAGGGCCAGCTGGATGTCCACGTTGAGGGTCTCGCGCTCGGCCAGCATCTCGTCCAGTTCATGCTTGCCCAGCACTGAACGCAGGGTAGTCTGGGCGAGCTGGCTGGTGGCATTGATGTAGTCCTCCACCTGCAGGATCGCCTTGGCCGGATCGATGACGCGGAAATACACCACCGCGTTCACCTTCACCGAGACGTTGTCGCGCGAGATCACATCCTGGCTGGGTACGTCGAACACCACCGTGCGCAGATCCACCCGCACCATCTGCTGGACGCCCGGCAGCACGACCACCAGTCCCGGCCCTTTCACCTTCCAGAAGCGGCCGAGCATGAACACGATGCCGCGTTCGTATTCGCGCAGGATGCGAAAACTGTAGGCCAGAAGCGCCAGAACCAGTAACGGTAGGGTAAGCCAGCCGATATCAAACATGATTGCTCTCCTTTTAACGTGAAAGACGCAATTAGACGCCGCGTTCAATGATGAGCGCAGCGAACCAACTTCGCCCCCGCCCCGGGGCGGGGGCTGGGGGTGGGGGGCCATGGGAAGGGGCTGACTTTCATGATGCGGGGTGGTGTTTCACGCATCATGAAAGTCAGGTCGGGTCCTCGGGTTCCACTTCGAGGGTCAGGCCGTGCCGCGCCGTGACCCGCACTTTCGCCCCGCGCGGCAGCGGCACACGGCTTTGTACTCGCCATAGTTCGCCATGTACGCGCGCCCAGCCGGTGCTGTCGATGTCTTCCTCGGCGACACCCTCCATGCCCGGCAATTCCTCGCTGCCGGTGAGCACCGGACGTTGCCGGGCGCGCAGCGCCATGCCGCCGACCGCAAAACTGAACAGGGCGGAGGTGGCCGCCAGCGGAACGATCATTGTCCAGGAAACGCCATAGCCGGGCAGGTCGGTGTCGATCAGCATCACCGAGCCGAGCACGAAGGCGGCGATGCCGCCCAGACCCAGGACGCCGAAACTGGGCAGAAATGCCTCCGCCACCATCATCGCGATGCCAAGCACGATGAGCCCCAGCCCGACGTAGTTGATCGGCATCACTTGCAGCGCGAACAAAGCCAGCAGCAGGCAGATGCCGCCAACCACGCCGGGAAACAGCATGCCGGGGTTCATGAATTCGTAGATCAACCCGTAGATGCCGAGTAACAGCAGCAGGTAGGCGAGGCTCGGGTCGCCGATCACGGCGAGCAGGCGAGTGCGCCAGTCCGTGTCGATCCGGGTGATCGTCAGCCCCGCCGTGGCGAGCGTAATCTCTCCGCTCGCCAGCTTCACCTTGCGGCCATGGAGCTGCTTCAGCAGGTCCGCCAGATCGACCGCCAGCACATCCACTACCTTCATCTTCAATGCCGCCTCGGCGGACAGGCTGACCGCTTCACGCACCGCCCGTTCCGCCCAGTCGGCATTGCGTCCGCGCAGTTCGGCAAGGCCGCGGATGTAGGCGGCGGCATCGCTGACGGCCTTGCTGGTCTTCGCATCTTGCGGCGCTGCGGATTTATCTTCCTTCTTGTTGGCGCCGGCAGGCTGGTCCGGGGTCGGGTTGGGCATCAGTTCCACCGGCGTGGCCGCGCCCAGATTGGTGGCCGGGGCCATCGCGGCGACATGGCTGGCGTACAGGATGTAAGTGCCGGCGCTGGCCGCGCGCGCTCCCTGGGGCGAAACGTAAGTGGCGACCGGCACGCGGGAGGCGAGGATGGCCTTGACGATGTCGCGCATCGAACTGTCCAGTCCGCCCGGCGTATCCATCTCGATCACCACCAGGGCGGCGCGTGCCTGCTCCGCCTTGTCGAGGCCGCGCAACAGATAATCGGCACTCGCCGGGCTGATGGCGCCCTTCACGGTGAGTACGTAGGCGCCCTCCGCCCACGCCGGTTGCGCGTGGAGCAAGGCCAGCAGCAACAAGACAATCCAGCGTGCCATGCTTACCCCCGAATCGAACAACGGCCGGTGATGACGATTCGAACCGGCCTGGTTTGCCTTCGTTTTCAGTAAAGCGGTGAAGCAAATATCATCATAGCAGCCGGCGTACAAAACGTCGGGGGGTGAGTCCTAGCGTGAACTGCGCTGGTGCACCAACACCACCATCAGCGTCAGCGCGGCAAGCGGCAGGACGAAGCCGAGCATCGCGCCGCTGAATGCTGGCAGCATGGCATGCCCGGTCGCGTTGAGCACCAGGTAGGCAACATAGGCGGCATAGCAGGCGATGAACAGGGCGCCCTGCCAGCGCGGAATCAGATGTCCCCTGGCAAACACCGGCAGGCACGCGATTGCCGCCGCGATCATCACCGGGATGTCGAAGCGGATCAGCGCCGGCGCGACCGCGAGCCCGCCCGGCGTGACCATGGCGGCGATGCCGGCAATCGCCAGGATGTTGAAGATGCCGCTGCCGACCACGTTGCCGACCGCGATGTCGCGTTCGCCGCGCAGCGCTGCGACGACCGAAGTGGCGAGTTCCGGCAGCGAGGTACCGACCGCGACGATGGTGAGGCCGATGATCAGCTCGCTGACGCCAAAGTGCCGCGCAAACGCCACCGCGCCGTCCACCAGCCAGTGCGAACCGAGCACCAGCATGGCCAGCCCGGCAACGATCAGTGCGATTTGCAGCGGCAGGGCGCCGCCGAGTTTGCCGTCACCACCGAATTCCTGGGCGTATTCGGCTTGAATTGCCGCGCTTTCCTGGCGGCTCTGGCGCAGCGCGAACAGGATGTAGCCGACGATGCCGGCAAAGAGCAGGATGCCGTCGAACAGACCGATGCGGCCGTCCTGCGCCATCAGCAGGAACAGCACCGAAGCGCCGATCATCAGCGGCACGTCGATGCGCACGAGCTGTTGCGAGACCACCAGCGGCACGATCAGCGCCGCGAGGCCGAGGATGAACAACACGTTGACGATGTTGCTGCCGACGACGTTGCCGACGGCGATGTCGGCCTGGCCGGCGAGGCCGGCCTGGACGCTTACCGCGAGCTCGGGCGCGCTGGTGCCGAAGGCAACCACGGTGAGGCCGATCACCAGCGGCGAGATGCCGAGGCGGCTGGCCAAACGCGCGGCGCCGCGCACCAGAAACTCGGCGCCGGCAACCAGCAGCACCAAGCCGAGAACAAACAAAGCAATAGTAGTCAGATTCATGATTTTCGATTCGGAAGGTCAGTGATTGATGACATCGGTGAGTGATAGTCCGGCAAGTTCGCGGATCGCGCGCGACAAATAGTAGAGGGCCGCCATCATCAGCACCGTTGCGGGCAGGGCGATCATCGGGTAGCTGAGCAGCGTCAGGCGCCCGAGTTCCTCGTTGAAGGCCGGCGTGCCCGACGGGCTGGTGACGATCCAGACGGCGAGGATGTAGTTCATCACCGAGGAGAAGAAAAATGAGCCGGCCAGCATCCAGGTGGCGATTTTCAGGCGGGACTCGAAGGCGGCGGTATTGCCGCGCTCCGCCAGGTTGGTTTGTATCAACTCGACATTCATCAGCGCGGGCGTGAACAGCAGCACGCGCACCAGCGGGTAGCGGGTGAGGGCGGAGATGGCCACCGCCACGCCGATCAGGCCCGGGATGGCGGCTTCCTTGATGGCCAGCCATTGCACATCCAGATGCAGGATGCCGATGCCGCCGGTCAGCAGAACACTGATCAGGCCGAGTGCCGCAATCGGGTTGATCTTGCCTTTGCCGATCAGGTCGCGCGTACCCCAGAACAGCGGGAAAGCCAGTGCCAGGAGCAATGCGCGGATGGGGCCCAGATCCTCCGGGTCGCTCAAATTCATCAGGATCAGCGAGGGGATGATCAGGTTGATCGTGAGTTCGAGCAACGGGTTGGGCTTGGTGTTGTTGGTGCTATTGGCCATGATGGAGGTTGAGTGTCGGAGGCGAGATGATACATTGAAGCCAGTCAGTTCATTCTTCGCGGGACGCCATGGCCACGCTCAACTTCAAGCATTTGCGCTATTTCTGGATGGTTGCCAAGACCGGCAGCATCGCCCGCGCCGCCGAGCAGATCCACCTGGCGCCGCAGTCGATCAGCGGGCAATTGAGCGAATTCGAGGCGACGCTGGGTGTCGACCTGTTCCGGCGCGTCGGGCGCAACCTCGAACTGACCGACGCCGGGCGGCGCATCCTGAGTTACGCGGAGGAAATCTTCACCATTGGTGACGAGCTGCTCGAAGTGCTGCACGATCAGACGCTGGTAAAGACCTTGCCGTTTCGTGTTGGCATCGCCGATTCGGTCTCCAAGGCGGTAGCCTACCGGCTGGTGGAGCCGGCGCTCAAGCTGGAAGAAGCGGTGCGGCTGATTTGCCGCGAGGGGCGCCTGGCCTCGCTGCTGGCGGAACTGGCGGTGCATCGGCTTGACATGATCATCGCCGACCGGCCGATGCCGACCCATCTGAACGTGCGCGGCTTCAGCCACCTGCTCGGCGAGAGCGGCCTCAGCGTGTTCGGTGCCAGCAGGCTGGCTCGGGGACTTGCCGGCGTTTTCCCGGCGATGCTCAACAATGCCCCGTTCCTCCTGCCAGGGGAGGATGCCATCATTCGGCCGAAACTGTTGCAGTGGCTGGAGGCCAATGCCCTGCGGCCCCGGATCGTCGGCGAGTTCGACGACAGCGCGTTGATGAAGTCCTTCGGCCAGGCCGGTGCCGGGCTGTTCGTTGCGCCGACCGCCATTGCCGACATTGTTTGCGAGCAATACCAGGTCACGGCGCTCGGCCGCATCGATGTGGTGGTCGAGCAGCTCTACGCCATCACCACCGAACGCCGCCTGACCCATCCAGCTATCGTGGCGATCAGCAAGGCCGCGCGGCGGGATGTGTTCGGCGAGGGCAAGCCTGTTTAGGCTCGGTCCTCACAATCCTGGTGGGGGCACAATTCATAAAAGTGCCGTTTCCAACCGCTGCTTCCGCTTCTCCCAATCCGGCATAAGCTGCCCGAGCAGGCGAAAAAAACTGGCGTTGTGATCGCGGTGCTTGAGGTGACACAGTTCGTGAACCACCACATACTCGATGCAGGCACGTGGTGCCCGAACCAGATTGACATTCAGTGTCATCGTACCGCCCTGCGACAGGCTACCCCAACGCGACTGCATGGCCCGCACAATCACGCGTGGTCGCAGGTGTTCCTTGAATCGTGGTGTCCATTCATCCAGCACATCAATGTACACCTGCCGGGCATGGTCGAGGTACCAGCGGTGCAACAGAGCTTTCACTTCATCGGGGGCAGGCTTGCCAGGTAGTGTCACGACCAGATAACCGCGATTCATCTTTACCGACGCCGTCTCGCCAGCGCCGACTTTCAGCCGATACTGCCGACCAAGGTAGAGATGCGTTTCGCCGCCGACATACTGCCGCGCCGGTGTCCTCGGGCTGTAGCGCTGGAAATTGGTCAGTTGTTTGCTGATCCATGTCGCACGCTTTCCAACTCGGGCAAGGATGACCGCCGGATCGCAATCTGACGGAGCACGAACGATCACGGACAGGTCGGGGTGCACCTCGATCCCGAGTGTGCGTCGTGTTGGCAGAAACCGAATCTCGTAGCCGATGGTTTCAGTGCCGAAGACGATATTTTGCCGCATGGTCTTCACGCCGGCATCCGGTGTCTGGCCAATTGCATCGAGCGGTCGATGATTTCGTCCATTTCCTCGGTGGTCAGGGGAACGCCCCGCTCAGCCCGGATTTCGTCATAGAGAAAGTCGTCCATCTCATTCATCGTCCGTCGTTGTGCGTCCAGGTTGTCCCAGAACCCCACGACTTTGTTTTGTTCAACGATGGCCCAGATACTGACCGCTGCGTTAGCCGCCGCAACTTTCGCCTGTGTGGCATCCGAAATATGCCGACCGAAATACGGTTCAAGGACACCGAAACAGGCAATCGCGTGATCGTTCCCGTGCAGGACGGCAGGCACATCATCGACCTTGCGATTAACCACCGCATCCTTGATCTCGCTGGCCTGCTTCAAATACTCCAGATCGGAGATCCTCCCGGCACGATAGTCGTCGATGGCCTGCTGGATCAGTTTGGAGAATTTCTCGAAGAATGCCGGGTCTTCATCCAGATGCTCGGTAATGGCGCGCCTGGTGGCGTGGGCAATCATGTCCGCCTTGGCGGCCGTCGGCTTGCCGTGCCCCTGGTTCTCCAACACCTGCTGGAATGCCACGCCATCGAAAATGTTGACCGGCTCGTTGAGCTTCAGCACTTCGTTGGCAGAAATATGGGTGTCGAGCAGTTTCTGGATCTTCGGTTCGTAGTCGCGGTAATCAATCGACTCGGCGTAGCGCAGCTTCACCGCGGCCTTCAAATTGGTGAAGCGCTTGAGATCGGCCTTGTATGCCTTGAGACGACTCTCCGGGGTCGTGGTGATGAACGCCTCGGAGGACATGGCGATGGCCAGCGTCCTGGCGTAGGCGGACAGCCGCTCGTAGAAGTTCTCGCGGATTTTTTCATCGGCGAGGAGTTGCTCGAAAGCTTCCTCATCCTTCCGGTTGGCAACAGTCTTGAAGACGTCCCACAATTCGGCGTGGCGCTGCGGCAATTGCCGCACTTCGTCGTTGATGCTGGCCAGTGCTCCCGAGAGGTCGCCTTCCTCGAAACCCTCCAGCGCGCTGTAGGTTGTCAGCGCCTGATCCAGTTCGCCAAGGATGCCGGCGTAGTCGATGATGTAGCCGAACTCCTTGGGCTTGGTTCCCTCGTCATCGTCGTAGAGACGATTCACGCGGGCAATGGCCTGTAGCAGGGTGTGTTCCTTGAGGCTGCGCGCAAGGTACAACACGGTGTTGCGCGGCGCGTCAAAGCCGGTCAGCAGCTTGCTGACGACGATGAGAATTTCCGGTTCGCTGCCGTGCTTGAAGCCATTGACGATCTGCGTCTCGTAAGCCTCCGCATCGCCATAACGCTTCATCATGCGTTGCCAGAAGGCGACCACTTCGTCGGTGGATTCATCATCGTCCACCTCGTCGAAGCCCTCGCGTTCGTCGGGTGGCGAGATGACGACCTCGCTTGTCACTTCGCCGATGTCGTCGAGAAAGGCCTTGTACTTCAGCGCCGCCACCTTGGAGGGCGCCACCAGTTGCGCCTTGAAACCCGTGCCCTGCCAGTTCTGGCGGAAATGCGCGCTGACGTCGAAGGCACGCATGTAGATCACCTGGTCGGCCTTGTTGAGCATTTCTGCGCGCGCGTATTTCTTCTTCAGGTCGGCCTTCTGCGCCGGCGTCAGGCCCTGGGTGTGACGCTCGAACCAGACATCGATGGCCGCCTTGTTCTGCTCGATCTCCACCAGTCGCCCCTCGTAGAGCAGGGGCACGATGGCGCCATCGGTCACCGCCTGGTTGATGGCGTAGGTGTGGATGATGCCGCCGAAGCGCATCACGTCGCTCTTCTCCCGCTTGAGCAGGGGCGTGCCGGTGAAGCCGATGTAGCAGGCATTGGGGAACATCTGCCGCATGCGCGCGGCAAACATGCCCAGTTGCGTGCGCTGCGTTTCATCCACCAGCACGAAAATCTCGCTGGAAGGGTCCTGAAACTTGCGCGTGGACAGCGCCTTGTCGAACTTGTTGATCAGCGTGGTGACGATGTGCGCCTTGTTGTCGGCCACCAGTTCCACCAGATGCCGTCCCGATTCGGCCCGGTCCGGCGTCAGGCCGCAGGCCGCAAATGTATTGCCGAGTTGCTTGTCGAGATCGACCCGGTCGGTGACCAGCACAATGCGCGGCGTGCGGATATCGAGGTCGAGCACCAGCGCCTTGGCCAGCATCACCATGGTCAGTGACTTGCCCGAGCCCTGGGTATGCCAGACGATGCCGCCGGCTCGCCGCCCTTCCGCATCGCGCTCCTTGACGCGGCCGAGGATGCGTTCCACCGCGAAGAACTGCTGATAGCGGGCAACCTTGCGCCGCCCGCCATCGAATACCGTGAACAGCAGCGCCATGCGCAGCAGGCGCTCGGGCCGGCACAGCGCGTAAATCGTGCGGTCCTGTTCGGTTAGCGCCCGGCGCACGAGGTATTCGGCATCGGGTTCGCGCACGCCAAAACCTTCGGCCAGCAACTCGTAAAGCCCGGCCTTGGCCTCCTGCGGCAGGGGCTGATCCAGCACCGCGCGCAAGACTGCACCGTCCTCGTCCTTCTCCTTCTCCTCCTGCTCCTCGCGCCATACAGACCAGTACTTGGCCGCCGTGCCCACGGTGGCATATTTGCAATGGTTCTTGTTGGTGCCGATCACCAATTGGGCGTAGGTGTACAGCGTCGGGATGTACTCGTCGCGCTGGTTGCGGATCATCTGGGATACCGCCTGATCCACCTCGGTCTTCGGCGATTTGCACTCGATCACCGCGAAGGGGATGCCGTTGACGAACAACACGACGTCCGGTCGCGCCGTCTCGTGGCTGCGCGTGCGCTCCACCGAGAATTCGGCGGTGACGTGATAGACGTTGTTCTCCGGGTTCTTCCAGTCGATGTAGTTGAGCGTGAAGCTGCGCACCGCCCCTTCCACCGACTGTTCCAGCGCCACGCCCAGGGTCAGCAGGTCATAGACCGACTCACTGGTTTTCAGCAGGCCGTCGTACTTCACGTTCTTCAGGCGCTGGATGGCGGTCTGGAGGTTTTCCTCGCTGAACAGGTAGCTTTCGCCTTTGTGCTGGATGCGGTTGATGCGCTTGAGACTGTCGCGCAAGACTTCTTCCAGCAGCACGTTGGCAAGCCGCCCGCCGCGCATCGCCAGCGCTTCGGCCGGCGTCAGGTAGCGGTAGCCGAGTTTGGCCAGCAGTTGCAGGGCGGGGATCTGCGAGAGGTGTTTCTCGTCGAAGCGGAAGCTGCTCATGCGGCTACCTCATTGCCTTGTACCGGCACGCGCCACTGTCCGGTGAGGAGTTTTTGCATCAGGCCGCGTTTCTGTTTCTTGAATGTGGTTGATTGATCACGAAGCAGCGCGAGTTCTCGTTCTCCCTCGTCGAGCATGGCCGCTATGGCCTGCTGCTCCGCGATCAGCGGGAATGGAAGTTTGATCGAGCAGAAATCCTGAAAACTAACCTGCTTGCCATCGCGAATGCCGATGACCGCCACGGACAATCGCTTGATGAAATCCGCTGAACGGAAGTAGTGGCGAAAGAAACGTGCATCGATTTCTCTGGTTGCCCGAAGCACCGTGTAAGCAGGGCTGACAAGCCCGCGATATTCCGAATGTTCTAGACCGCCCTGAAACGAACGCAGACTGATAACGAAGTTTCCGGGCTCAACCAGCTTGAAGGGGGTTGTTTCGCCCGATGGCATCGTGACGCGCCCAGTAAGCCTGTCACGGGGAATAACCCCTTGGTCTTGAGTGACCGACAGCAATGGCTCTGAACCAAAGCCCTTAAGAGACGCGCTCTCGAACATTTTGTCGGCGCGGATCGACTCCCAGTTGTTTGAAAATCCGTTGAGCCGTTTCCGCGCTGTGAGAAGTTGATGTTCGATAGCCTTGAGGTAGTTTTCCTTCGCTGCAATCAGCCGCTCGGTTTTCTCTATGGCGGTATCCCATGCAGAAAGCATTGAAGCCGTTTTCTGTTGTGCTTCGATGACCGGTAACGGAACCTTCTGTCGTTTAAGGTTCTTGCCATTGATTACGGGGACTGTCCCATCGTTACAAAACTGCTGCAAGTCATGATAGTCAAACCAGTAATACAGATACTCAGCGCAGCAAATATTGGGATCTCGTACGGTTACTACGATTACGTTATCGTCTGTCAGACAGTCTTGTTGAAGAATCCGTTTATTGTTATTTCGTAAGGCAGCGCCAACTCTAGGGAAGACAATACTTCCGGCCAAAAAGGGCGTTGCCCGCATTTCAGCTAGAACGTCATCGCTGATGTAATTTGTTGTACGCCACACGTATTTCGAATTGCCGTGGGCGTTCAAGTCACCGACCTTTACGTAAAGCCATTTCCCTTGGGCCTGCCCCTGACGGCCTGGGCTGAACGTGTACCCCTGCTGCACACTGGCTATGAGGTCAAGTCGATAACTGGTAACGCCGGCGTGTCCCGCTCCCGCCGTTGATACTCCAGTAGATTGGCGTCTGTTAGCCATCATTTCTTCTGCCTCTTGCCTTCCAGCTTCTTCTTCGCACTCTCGATTTGCTGGATGCTTTTTTCCGGCGTCGGCAGCGCCTCGGGCATGGTGCCGCCCAACTCGTCGATAGTCTGGCGCACTTTTTTGCCGACCTCGAAGTGGGTTTGATTGGCTTTCTGCTTGCCTCGCACCTTATCGCGACGCAGTTTCTCTTCCGTTTGCGTGGCTCGGAACAGGTTGGCGGCCAGTTCGGTGCTACCCATGTGATCGAGGATTTTCTGGTTTTTCTTCAGCCCCTTGATGGCGTGGATATCCTTTGCCCCCCGGCCGCCGTAGAGGCCTTTGTAGCCGTGGTCCTGGAAGATGGCGTAGTCAATCGGCGTTTCTACGCCGGCATCCTTGGCCGCAGCGGCGAGATGTTTGTTGTGCTCGGCCAGTTCGGCACGGGCAAGTAGTCGCTTGTCGTTTTCCGACAATCGGACGAGCGCTTCGTTATCGCTCAACTCCTGCCTACGGGTCTGCAGGGCGAAGTAGGTCTGACCGTTGGCAATGACCGGTTTCGACGGATCGCCGTTCTGGACGATCAGATAGCAGGCGTAGCGGGATAGGCGTATGTCGGCGACCTGGCGTTTTGCACCCGACCCGATATCGACCATATCGAGGACATCCTCGAAATGGTCCTCAACCGCGTGCCCGCTGTTGCGGCAGGATTCCTTGGCGCGTTCGATGACCGGCTGGAAGTGCCGGTACTCGGAATACTCCAGAACTTTGGCGAGTTGGCGCGCAATCCAGAATTCATTGCTTTCGGCATCGAACTGGCGAATGCTCTCGAACGTCTCATGGTGCTGCTCAACGACGCGTTTTTCGGTCATATGCCCAACTCCTTGAGGTAGGTTTTCATCTTCGCCCGCACCTTGGCCAGCTCACCTTCGAGGCGCTCGATTTCCTTTTCAACGGCGGCCACGTCGATTTCTTCCTCTTCCTCAAATGTATCCACGTAGCGCGGAATATTGAGGTTGAAGTCGTTTTCGGCGATCTCGGCCAGGGTGGCGACGTAGGCGTATTTGTCCACGTTCTGGCGCGCGTCGAAGGTGGCGACGATCTTGTCCAGATGCGAGTCGAACAGCGCGTTCTGGGTCTTGGCGGCCTGGAAGTCGCGGCTGGCGTCGATGAACAGCACGTCGCGGCAGGATTCGCGTTCTCCACCCTTTTCCCGCGCCCGATCGAAGACCAGCACGGCCACCGGAATGGAGGTGGTGGGGAAGAGGTTGGCCGGCAGACCGATGACGGCATCGAGCAGGTTGTCCTCGATCAGCTTCTGCCGGATGCGGCCTTCGGCACCGGCACGGAACAGCACGCCGTGGGGCACGACTACCGCGACTCGACCCGCCTGGGGCAGGGCGGTTTCGACCATGTGAGTGATGAAGGCGTAATCGCCTTTGGACTTGGGTGGCACGCCGCGCCAGAAGCGGTTGAAGCGATCCGACTCGGCATGCTCGGAACCCCATTTGTCGAGGCTGAAGGGCGGATTGGCCACCACCACGTCGAAGCGCATCAGGCGGTCGGCTTCCACCAGCGACGGGCTGTTGAGGGTGTCGCCCCATTCGATGCGGGCGGAGTCCTTGCCGTGCAGGAACATGTTCATCCGCGCCAGCGCCCAGGTGCTGCCATTCACTTCCTGGCCGAAGAGGGCGAAATCGCGGCTGCCGGTTTCTTCGACCAGCGCCGCCGCTTCGATCAGCAGTCCGGCGGAACCGCAGGCCGGATCGCAGATGCGGTTGCCGGGCTTGGGTTTGGCCAGTCGGGCGAGCAGGCGGGAGACCTGCTTGGGCGTGTAGAACTCGCCGGCCTTCTTGCCGGCATCGGAGGCGAAGCGCTCGATCAGGTAGATGTAGGCATTGCCGATCAGGTCCTCGGAAACGCGAGAGGGACGCAGGTCGAGCTTGGCAAAGTCTTCCAGTAAATTCTTCAGGCGGCGGTTGCGGTCCTTGGTCTGGCCGAGGTTGGCTTCGGAGTTGAAGTCGATGTTGCGGAATACCCGGTCGAGTTTGGCCTTGTTGGCATCCTCGATGCCATCGAGCACGATGTTGATTAGTTCGCCGATGTTGGCGGCGTTGCGCCGCTCGTAGAGGCTGTTGAAATCGCCGGCGAAGCGTTCGATGACCTCGCCGGTTTTTTCGTCCTTGAATTCGACGAAGGGCAAGGTGAAGCGCTCGCGATCCAGCTTGCGCCGGATACGCTCGTCGTCGTTGCCGTATTGCTGGCGATAGGTGTCGTAGTGGTCTTGCCACAGGTCGCTGATGTATTTCAGGAACAGCATCACCAGGATGTAGTCCTTGTACTGCGCCGGATCGACAACGCCACGGAATGTGTCGCAGGCGGCCCAGGCAGTACTATTGACGTCTTGCTGGGTGACTTGATCGCTCATTGTGCTTCCTTCAATTTATTGATCCGCGTGGCTTGTTCCGACCGGGTATTTCTTGCGTAGCGCGTCAGTACCCCATCCGCGAAACGCTTCCTTTCCCGTGCGATATTTTCCAGCAAACCTTGTTCGGCCTCGGCCAATGCCGACATTTCGATAATCAGTTGCTGTTTGCGTTGAGTTGGTACCGGCATCTCCAACCCTTCCAGTGCCGTCTTGCTGATCATGCGTACCGAAGTGCCCTCGGCTTGGGCTGCCAACACTGCCTGAACTTTCTGCAGATTGATGTACCAGTGCAGGTAGGCGGGTAGCACCTTGAGGGGCCGAATCAGCAGCATCGGGGCAGCCAGGACTGCTGGCCCGATGTCAGCCGAAACCAAAGCCACTGAATTTGTCCGCCCACGTGAGCGGAAAACCAAGTCACCCTGTCTGATCAGATGGTGCTCTTTGACATCCGTCAGATCCACCCGGATGGCGTCTTCCACGTGCAGCAAGCTAGCGTTGTCTATGTCCTTCATCTGGATGACAGCGAATGCGCTAGCCGCATCGTGCTCAAGGCGCGAACGGAAAGGATAACCCATGCGAATGCTTGCCACTTGACCCAACATCGTCATATCAGTAGAAACCCCTTTTCTGGTTTACGTCTGAATTCTGGGCTCCAGGATTGGCAATGTCAAGTCGTAATCTCTTTTCTGTAAATATTATTGGGGATTGTTCGTTTACTTCATCAGTCCCGCCAAAGCAGTAGCCAGTGCGCAAATGGCGTCATTTCCTGCCCATGGATTTCGTTTGCTTGCACAGGAATGACGGGGTTCTCCGCCGGTTTTCAGGTGATTGACAGCTAGTCCGGAATCGCCGAAATGAGGGTAAGCAGCGCCGCGCCATAGCGCTCGGCTTTGGCCTGGCCGATGCCGGGGACGTCGAGCAGTTCGTCCTGATTCGTCGGCGTGCGGGCGGCCAGCTCATGCAGGGTCTTGTCGTGCAGGATCACGTAGGCAGGCACGCCTTGCGTTTTGGCCTGCTCGGCGCGCCAGGCGCGGAGTGCCTCGAAGAGGGTTGGATTGCTGGCGGCAGGCGCCGCGGTTGAGGTCTTGCGCCGTCCCGCCAGCGCCGACTTTTGGCTTGGCCGGGTAATGTCGCGTTGGCGGGCGCTCTGGCGGCGCAGATGCAAAACGGTTTCGCCCTTCAGCACCGGACGGGCCAGCGCAGTGAGCTTGAGCGCGCCATAGGCCGCGGTGTCGGCGTGCAGCAGACCGCCGGCCAGCAACTGACGGAATACCGAGCGCCAGCCGGCCTCGTCGGTATCGGCGCCGACGCCGAAAGTGGGCAGGGCGTGATGGCCGAACTGCTGCATGCGCTCGGTGTTTTTGCCGCGCAACAGATCGATCAGGTGGCCCGCGCCGAAACGCTGGCCGGTGCGCAGGATGGCGGACAGGGCCTTTTGCGCCGCCAGGGTGCCGTCCCACAGTTCCGGCGGTTCGAGGCAGGTGTCGCAATTGCCGCAACGGTCTTCCCGGGGTTCGGCGCGCATTTCGCCAAAATAGGTCAGGAGGCGCGTGCGCCGGCACTCGGCGGTTTCGCACCAGGCGAGCAGGGCGTCGAGCTTGCCGCGTTCGATGCGTTTTTGCTCCGCGCCGGCATCGGACTCGTCGATGCGGCTCTTATGAATCATCACGTCGTTGAGGCCATAGGTCATCCAGGCTTCGGCCGGCTCGCCGTCGCGCCCGGCACGGCCGGTTTCCTGATAGTAGGCCTCGAGGCTCTTCGGCAGGTCGAGATGGACGACAAAGCGTACGTCGGGCTTGTCGATGCCCATGCCGAAGGCAATCGTGGCGACCATGACGATGGCGTCCTCGCGCAAAAAACGCTGTTGATGCCGGGTGCGCGTCGCCGTGTCGAGACCGGCATGGTACGCCAGCGCGGTGATGCCCTGCGTAACCAGCCAGGCGGCGGTTTCATCGACCTTCTTGCGCGACAGGCAATAGACGATGCCGGCTGCGTTTTCATGCGTGGCAAGGAAATCAAGCAACTGGCGGCGGGGATTATTACGTTCCACCACGCGGTAGCGGATGTTCGGCCGGTCAAAGCTGGAGATGAAGACGCGGGCATTGTCCAGACCGAGGCGCAGCAGGATTTCACGGCGTGTCAGTTCATCCGCCGTGGCGGTCAGCGCGATGCGCGGCACGGCGGGATAGCGCTCGTGCAGCACGGAAAGCTGGATGTATTCGGGCCGGAAATCGTGGCCCCACTGCGAAACGCAATGGGCTTCGTCGATGGCGAACAGGACGATGTTGCCGGCGGCGGAAAGGCGGTCGAGCAGGGCGAGGAAGCGCTCGGTCAGCAGGCGTTCCGGCGCGACGTAGATCAGGTCGAGCTCACCCGTCAGCAGTTGCTTTTCGGTCGCGCTGGCCGTTGCGTAATCGAGGGAAGAATTCAGGAATGCGGCGCGCACGCCGGCCTGGCGCAGGGCATCGACCTGATCCTGCATCAGCGCGATGAGCGGCGAGACCACCACGCCGACGCCCGGCCGCAGCAAGGGAGGAATCTGGTAGCACAGCGACTTGCCGCCGCCGGTGGGCATCAGCACCAGCGCATCGCCACCGCCAGCGAGGTGGTCGATGATCTCGGCCTGCGGCCCGCGAAAGGCCGGATAGCCAAAGACCTGGCGCAGCGTGTCAAGTGCGGTGGGCGCCGTGCGGTCAAGTGTCATGCGTTGTGCGCTCGATACACCTTTCGGTAGGCATCCAGCAGGCGCTGATGCATGGCGCAGCCCTTGAGCTCTGTGCCTGCCGCGGCAATGGCGAAAAAGCGCTGCTCGCCATCGAGCAGGGCTTCCGCCTGCTCGACCACGGCGGCGCCATACAGCTGGCGCAGCCCCAGGCCGCTGGCGGCGGCGCGCTCCGCGTCGTCGAGCCGGATGAGGGTGTCGATGCAGCGATAGATGCGGCGGCGTTCTGGATTGATTTGCGCGAAATGCAGGATCCAATCGAGCCCTTCGCGGATGCCATCTTCCAGGCCTCCGGCGAGCGCCAGCAGGGTTTTCAGTTCGCCGACGCGCAGGTCTTCCCAGAGCGTGCCGGCATCGGCCGCCAGGCCGATCAGCGCGCTGACCAGCCGCTGGTCGTCGATGCCGCTGTCGTTGAGGGTATCCAGCAGGTCGGCGCAGGCGGCGTCGTCGAGTTCCGGCAGTTGCAGGATGGCGGAGCGGCAGCGGTTGCCGACGCTGTTGTTCTCCCATTCGAGATCGTCGAGCGGATAGATTTCGGACAGGCCGGGCACGAGAATGCGGCAGGCATAGACGCCGAGCTGCTCGAAATCGGCGATATGGATGTCGTGGCCCATGGCGTGGATGCGCTCGACCAGCCAGGCGCAGTCGTGCCCGGTGGCGGCATCCGGGGTGCTGAAATTCCAGTCGTGGAAGGCGAAGTCGGGCGTGTCGCCGAGAAAGTTCCAGTGGATGATGCCGCTCGAATCGACGAAGTGGATTTCGAGGTTCGGCGCGCTGGCGACTTCATCCAGGTCGAAACCGGGTTCGGGAAAGCCGTCCAGGGCATCGAGCGCGCGGCCCTGCAAGAGTTCGGTCAGCGCGCGTTCCAGCGCGACTTCAAAGCACGGATGGGCGCCAAAGCTGGCATAGCAGCCCTGATCCCGCGGATTGAGCAGGGTGACGTTCATCACCGGATAGGCGCCGCCCAGCGAGGCGTCCTTGACCAGCAGCCGGAAGCCGGCCGCCTCGAGTGCCGCGATGCCGGCGGCAATGCGCGGATAACGGGCGATGACCTGCTCAGGCACGTCCGGCAGGCAGAGGCCCTCGGCGATGACGCGGAACTTGATGTGGCGCTCGAAAATCTCCGACAGCGCCTGGGTGCGTGCCTCGGCGGGCGTGTTGCCGGCTGCCATGCCGTTGCTGACGTACAGGTTGCCGATGATGTTGACGGGGAACCACACCGTTGCGCCGTCGCGCTGGCGCACATAGGGCAGGGCGCAGATGCCGCGGGCGGCATTGCCGGAATTCAGGTCGACCAGCGTTGCGGCGTCGATGCTGCGTTCCGGGTTGTAGAAGTCCTGGAGTTCCGGCGACAGCAGCCCGGCGGGCCACGTGCCATCCTCCGGCAACGCAAACCACTGCTCGTTGGGGTAATGCACGAAGTCGCGCTGGGCGATGTCCTCGCCCAGGTAGTAATGCGTCCAGAAATAGTTGCAGGCGAGGCGCTCGAAGAACTCGCCTAGCGCGCTGGCCAGCGCCGCCAGCTTCGTCGCGCCCTTGCCGTTGGTGAACAGCAGCGGGCAGTCGCGGTCCGCCACATGCACCGACCAGATGTCAGCGACGGGATTGAGCCAGGAGCGTTCCTCGATGTGAAAGCCGAGCTGCGCCAGACGGCGCTGCATGGTGGCGATCGAGGTTTCGAGCGCGGCATCCTTGCCAGTGATGAAGGTTTGGTGGTGCATGGGAGGGTTGCCGGAGAGGTGAGGTGGGGCGGCGGATTATAGTCAACCGAGCCAGCGGCGCCGCCAGAAGATCGCGCCCAGCGTCGCCGCCACGCCGATCATCAGGCCGATGGCGAACATGAAGCCGGCGGGATGGTCGAGCAGCGGCATGGTGTGGAAGTTCATGCCGAAGATGCCGGAAATCAATGTCGCCGGCATGATGATGATGGCCACCACGGTGAGGGCGCGCACTTCCTGATTGACGCGGTTGCTGATGGATGAGAGGTAGATGTCGAGCATGCCGGCAATCAGGTCGCGAATCGCTTCGAGCGACTCGATCAGGTGTACGGTGTGGTCGTAGATGTCGCGCAGGTAAAGCCGGGTTTCCGCCGTGAAAAAACGGCTCTCGTTCCGTAGCAGGGTGTTGATGACTTCGCGCAGCGGCCAGATGGCGCGGCGCAGGGTCAGCGTTTCGCGCTTGAGTTGGTGCAGGGTGTGCAGCAGCGCCGCGTCGGGCCTGGTTATCAGCCCTTCTTCAAGCTCTTCGCAGCGCTCGCCGATCTGTTCCAGCACGACGAAGTAGCGGTCGACCAGGGTGTCGAGCAGGGTGTACGCCAGGTAATCGACGCCGAGCTGGCGGATGCGTCCCTTGTCCTGGCGCAGCCATTCGCGCACCGGGTCGAAGTTGCCGGTCGGCCGCTCCTGGAATGTCAGCACGAAGTCCTTGCCGATCACGAAACTGACCTGCTCCGAGGTAGTGCTCAGACTTGCCGCGTCGTAATTGAAGAAACGTGCGACGAGGAACAGGTAATCACCGTAGTCCTCGATCTTCGGCCGCTGGTCGGTGTTGAGGATGTCTTCGAGCACCAGCGGGTGCAGATTGAAGCGCCGCCCGATTTCGCGCATCACCTCCGGCTCATGCAGCCCATGCACATTGAGCCAGAGCTTGGGCCCGGTCGGCTGGCAGGCCTGACAGGCGGTCAGGTTGTCGAAACGGGTTTCCGTCAGTCCGTCGGGACCATACTCGATCAGGCCAATTGCCGCATGGGGAATCTTGCGCTCACCCAGATGCACCAGCGAACCGGCCGGCAGGCCAGTCTTGCCGGAACGCTTGGGGCGCGATGCTTTACTCCGGAGGCTTTTGGGTGGGGTTCGATTGGCCACGGCGGTGATTGTCGGATGAAGATTATTTCAAGAAGATCTGCATTGAATCTAGCACAGGTCGTACCCATGTAATTACGTCAGAATACCATTCGGGAAAATCCATGAGCGATCAAGCCATTGAAGCAAAAAACGAACTTGAGCAGAAACTGCTGGCCGCGATCAGCGGGGAGTTGGACAGCGATATCTTCATGCAGGAGCTGATGACCCAGCAAATTTTCATCCCCATCAAGGATGACAAGGAAAGTGGCATCCAGGGATTCCAGCTCACCACCAAGGCGACGCCGCTGGTGATTCAGGATGAAGCGGGACAGACCATTCTGGTGCTGTTCACCAGCCCGGACCGCGCCAAGAATTTTCTCGTCGATGTGCCCGGCTACAGCGGCGGCCTGCTGGCCGACTTCGCCTGGATCGTCGAACGCATGGAGCCGGGTTTTGCCATCGCGGTGAACCCGGGCCTTGAACTCGGCATGGATATCGAGCCGGAAAACGTCACCCGCATGCTCGAAATCCTCGCGGCGCGAGCCAAAAAGAACTGATATGACCCACCTCCTCCCAGCCTCCCCCTCACGGGGAAGGTGACTGTTGACTCGCTTTGCTTGTTTGTTACGGGGAGGCCCCGTTCGAGTTTGGGAGCGGATTGCGGCTGGCGCCGCGTGTTGCCTCACCTTGGGGTGGCCCGGCGGCGAGGCTGCCGGGGTTGCCTTCCTCCCCCCGCCCCTTGCGGGAGGGGGCCGGGGGGAGGGGGAGCCATCAGAATGCCCTTCTCCAGTAAAGCGGGAGAAGGGCGGCCCGGTGGTGAGACTGCTGCGGGGGGGTAAGAAAGTCGGCGCTGGCGGTACGGCGCCAATTGCGCGGGGTGGTGTTACACTCCGCCCCGCGTTGCGCATCTCAGTCTGCCACGCATCGCGTTTGGCTGTTCCTTCCGCGTTTTACCTTTTGTGTTTCTGCCTGGACTGGTTCGTGCTCAGCACGTTAGGCCGATTCCGTTCCAGGAGTTCCCCATGAAGTTCACCGAACTCGGCCTCGATGCCGGGATTCTGCGTGCCGTTGCCGATCAAGGCTATGACACCCCCACCCCCATCCAGGCGCAGGCCATTCCCGTGGTGCTCGCCGGCCGCGACCTGATGGCCGCGGCGCAGACCGGCACCGGCAAGACCGCCGGCTTCGTTCTGCCGATGTTGCAACTATTCTCTCAAGGCAGCGCGTCGACCAAACGCTCGAAGCCACGTGCGCTGGTGCTGGCGCCGACGCGCGAACTGGCGATTCAGGTGCAGGAGAGCGTGCGCACCTACGGCAAGCACCTGGCCCTGCGTTCGACGCCGATCTTCGGCGGCGTCGGCATCGGCCCGCAGACGAGCGCCCTCCGGGCTGGCGTCGACATCGTTGTCGCCACGCCGGGGCGCCTGCTCGACCACATCAACCAGCGCAACATCGATTTGTCCGGCATCGAGATTCTCGTGCTTGACGAAGCCGACCGCATGCTCGACATGGGCTTCATCCGCGACATCCGCAAGATCCTGGCGTTGCTGCCCAAGAAGAAGCAGAGCCTGCTGTTCTCCGCCACCTTCTCCGAAGAGATTCGCACACTGGCGACGGGTCTGCTCGATAATCCGGTCACGGTCGAAGTGGCGCGCCGTAATGCGACGGCGGAAGGCGTGACGCAATGCCTTTATTACGTCGATCGCGAACGCAAGCGCGATTTACTGGTGCGCCTGATCGGCGATCACAACTGGCACCAGGTGCTGGTGTTCACCCGCACCAAGCATGGCGCCGACGCGCTGGCCGAGCGGCTGACCAAAGCGGGCATCAGCGCGGCGGCCTTGCACGGCAACAAGAGCCAGGGCCAGCGCACCCGCGCGCTCGACGACTTCAAGCGGCTCAAGACCAACGTGCTGGTGGCCACCGACATCGCCGCGCGTGGCATTGACATCGACGAACTGCCGCATGTGGTCAATTTTGATCTGCCCAATGTCGCCGAGGATTACGTGCACCGCATCGGCCGCACCGGCCGTGCCGGCAGTTCGGGTGAGGCGACCTCGCTGGTCTGCATCGACGAGCACAAGCTGTTGCGCGACATCGAGAAACTGCTCAAGCGCGAGATCGAAAAGCGTCTGTTGCCGGGATTCGAGCCCGACCCGAGCATCAAGGCCGAACCGATCATGAAACCCCGTACTTCACGGGGTGCGCGGCAGGCGACACCTGTGGGCAAGGCCCATGGCACCGTATCCAGAAGCGCGCCGCCAGCGACGAAGGCCAAGCACCGGGCACCGTCCCGCAGTGCCCACCATAGCGGCTCACGCCATCAGTGAAGCAAGGGCACGGAACTGACGAGGACGCCGTCCTCGTCAGCGTATAGCCATTCGCCCGGACGGAAGGTGACGCCGCCGAAGGTCACCGCAACGTTGCTTTCCCCCTGGCCTTTCCTTGCCGTTTTCCGCGGGTGGGTGTCCAGCGCCAGGATGCCGATGTCCATGGCACCAATCGCCAGGGTGTCGCGGATGCAGCCATTGACAACGATGCCGCCCCAGCCGTTCTTCAGCGCCAGCGCGGCCAGCTGGTCGCCGACCAGGGCGCGGCGCAGGCTGCCGCCGCCGTCGATCACCAGGACGCGCCCGTTGCCCGGGCTTTCCAGCGCCTGACGCACCAGGCCGTTGTCCTCGAACAGCTTGAGCGTGGCAATCGGGCCATTGAAGGCAGCCCGTTCGCCGTAACTCAGGAACATCGATTCGACTACCCGCAATTGGCCATCGTCCAACAGGTCTTCATGCGCGTCGCAAAGGTCGGCTGTCGAGAGTGCCATGGCTGATCCTTAAAGCGGGTGGTCGGCCGGCGTGGCGGGGGTTTTCTCCTCGAAACCCAGGATGACCTTGCCGCTGTCGTCATCGAGGTCGATGGTCACCTTGCCGCCTTGCGCGAGACGTCCGAACAGCAGTTCGTCGGCCAGCGCGGCGCGGATGGTGTCCTGGATCAGTCGCGCCATCGGTCGCGCGCCCATCAGCGGGTCGAAGCCCTTTTCGGCCAGCCAGGCGCGCAGGTGGTCGGTGAAAATCGCCTCGACCTTTTTCTCGTGCAGTTGGCCTTCGAGCTGCATGAGGAACTTGTCGACCACGCGCAGGATGATCTCGTTGTCGAGCGCCTTGAAGGAAATGATGGCATCGAGGCGGTTGCGAAACTCGGGCGAGAACATGCGCTTGATGTCGGCCATCTCGTCGCCGGCCTGCTTGTTGGATGTGAAGCCGATGCTGGTCTTTTGCAGCGCCTCGGCGCCGGCGTTGGTGGTCATGACGATCACCACGTTGCGGAAGTCGGCCTTGCGGCCGTTGTTGTCGGTCAGCGTGCCGTGGTCCATCACCTGCAGCAGGATGTTGAAGACATCCGGGTGGGCCTTTTCGATCTCGTCGAGCAGCAGCACGGCATGGGGTTTCTTGGTGACGGCTTCGGTCAGCAGGCCGCCCTGGTCGAAGCCGACATAGCCCGGCGGCGCGCCGATCAGGCGGCTGACGGCGTGGCGCTCCATGTATTCCGACATGTCAAAGCGGATCAGCTCGATGCCCATGCAGTAGGCGAGCTGGCGCGCCACCTCGGTCTTGCCGACGCCGGTCGGGCCGGAAAACAGGAAGCTGCCGATGGGCTTGACGGGGCTGCCCAGGCCGGAGCGCGACATCTTGATCGCCCGGGCCAGCGCGTCGATGGCCGGGTCCTGGCCGAACACCACGCTCTTCAGGTCGCGGTCGAGGTTTTTCAGCGCCGAACGGTCGTCCGCCGAGACATGCTGCGGCGGGATGCGGGCGATCTTGGCGACGATCTCTTCGATTTCCTGTTTGCCGATGACCTTCTTCTGCTTCGACTTGGGCAGGATGCGCTGCGCGGCGCCGGCCTCGTCGATGACATCGATGGCCTTGTCCGGCAGGTGCCGGTCGGTGATGTACTTGGCGGAAAGCTCGGCGGCGTTGGTGATCGCGGCAGCCGAATACTTGATGCCGTGGTGTTCCTCGAAGCGCGTCTTGAGGCCACGCAGGATCGACACCGTTTCGTCGACACTCGGTTCCTCGACGTCGATTTTCTGGAAACGGCGCGACAGGGCGTGGTCTTTCTCGAAGACGCCACGAAACTCGTTGTAGGTGGTGGCGCCGATGCACTTGACCGTGCCGGAGGAGAGCGCCGGCTTCAACAGGTTAGACGCGTCGAGCGTACCGCCCGAAGCAGCGCCAGCACCGATCAGGGTATGAATCTCGTCAATGAAGAGGATTGCGTGCGGATCGTCGATCAGTTGCTTCAGCACCGCCTTGAGGCGCTGTTCGAAATCGCCGCGATATTTTGTGCCGGCAAGCAGCGCGCCCATATCCAGCGCATACACGGTGGCGCCGGACAGGATTTCCGGTACGCGGTTCGCGGCGATGCGCAGCGCCAGTCCCTCGGCGATGGCGGTCTTGCCGACGCCGGCTTCGCCGACCAGCAGCGGGTTGTTCTTGCGGCGGCGGCAGAGCGTCTGGATGACGCGTTCGAGTTCCTTTTCGCGGCCGATCAGCGGGTCAATCTTGCCGGTCAGCGCCAACTGGTTGAGGTTCTGCGTGAAATTGTCGAGCGCGCTGCTTTGCTGCTGCGCCTCGGCTTCAGGTTCCGGAGCCGCGTCACCGCTGCCGCCGGGCTGCGGCGCCTTGGTGATGCCGTGGGAGATGAAGTTCACCACATCAAGACGCGAGACGGTTTGCTTCTGCAGGAAGTAGACGGCATGCGAGTCTTTCTCGCCAAAGATGGCCACCAGCACATTGGCGCCATTCACCTCTTTCTTGCCCGAAGACTGCACATGCAGGATGGCGCGCTGGATCACGCGCTGGAAGCCGAGCGTCGGCTGGGTATCGATCTCGCCGTCGCCGACCACGGTGGGGGTGTGCTGGTCGATGAAACCCGCCACCTCGCGGCGCAAGCCTTCGAGGTCGGCGGCGCAGGCGCGCAGCACTTCGGCTGCGGAGGGGTTATCGAGCAACGCCAGCAACAGGTGCTCGACCGTGATGAATTCATGACGCTTCTGTCGCGCTTCGACAAAGGCCATGTGCAGACTGACTTCAAGTTCCTGGGCGATCATCACGATACCTCATATATAAATAATGCTTGTTTCAGTTCTCTTCCATGACACAGGCCAGCGGATGCTGGTGGCGCTTGGCGAATTCGCTCACCTGCTCGACCTTGGTAACGGCCAGGTCGCGTGGAAAGACGCCGCAGACCCCACGACCATCACGATGCACCTTCAACATCACCATCGTTGCCTGTTCGCGGCGCATCCGAAAAAACTTTTCCAGAACGACGATGACAAAATCCATCGGCGTGTAATCGTCATTCAGCAGCAGCACTTTGTAGAGCGGCGGCGGCTTGATGCGTTGTTGATCCGGCTCAAGGGCGACACCTTCGTCGGGGAGCGTTTGCTTGCGGGTAGCCATCCATTCATTCTAATGCGAATCAAACACCATTCAACAACGCCAGCATCATGGGAAAAGCGGGCAAAATCCGATATCCGCGCCGTCTGACTTTTGGCTTAGGCCGGGATTGACCGGGTTTCCCGCCGGACTTTGACCGTACATTCCATAATGCTGTTGCGCAGCATCGAAATGCGTTGACGTCGGCAACAAATTTGCGTAAAAGGCGAACGTGTTTGGTTCAAGCTCCACCTCAGCTCAGTTTTTTGTTGTATCGAGTGGCCATGCAGTATGTATCAGTCTTCTGATTCACCGCTTAGGTTCCCTCCGCTGTCGAGAACTTGTAACGCAAACATGTCGCCAGCACTGCGGCATTTCGCCGTCAGATACTGGTTATGTGTCACGTTTTATGAAAGAGGTTTTATGGCAACGGGTACCGTCAAGTGGTTCAATGATTCAAAGGGTTTTGGTTTTATTACGCCGGATGATGGCAGCGAAGACTTGTTCGCGCACTTCTCCGCAATCAACATGCCGGGCTTCAAGACCTTGAAAGAGGGCGAGAAGGTCAGCTTCGAAGTCGTGCAGGGCCCCAAGGGCAAGCAGGCTTCAAATATCCAGAAGGCCTGATCGCCGTCTTGCCAGCGCCGACTCTTGCCGGCGCTGAAAGTGAAAGCCCGCCTACCGGCGGGCTTTTTTTACGCATACGCAACACACTGCGCAGTTCCTCTCCCGCATGGGGCGAGGGGAGGAAGGCAACCCAGCAGTCTCGCCGCCGGGCCGCCCTTCTCCCGCAAGCGGGTGAAGGGCATGTTCATGGCCCCCCCTTTCCCCCGGCCCCTTTCCCGCCAAGGGAAAGGGGAGAAGAGCGCCCCGCACCAGTCGCGCCGCCGGGCCGCCCCAAGGCGAGACGGCACGCGGCGCTAGCCGCAATCCGCACCTCAGAAAAAAAATGCTCCCCGTAGCAAACGAGCGCAGCGAGCCACAGTCACCTCCCCCGCGAGGGGGAGGCTGGGAGGGGGCGGGCCAACAGTTACATCCTGTCGATCATCGCCTGGCCGAAAGCCGAGCACTTCACTTCCTTGGCGCCTTCCATCAGGCGGGCAAAGTCGTAAGTGACGATCTTGTCGGCGATGGCGGCTTCCATCGACTTGATGATGAGGTCGGCGGCTTCCTTCCAGCCCAGGTGGCGCAGCATCATTTCGGCCGAGAGGATCAGGGAGCCCGGATTCACATAGTCCTTGCCGGCATATTTCGGTGCCGTGCCATGGGTGGCCTCGAACACCGCATACTGGTCGGAAATGTTGGCGCCCGGGGCGATGCCGATGCCGCCCACCTGCGCGGCGAGCGCGTCGGAGATGTAGTCGCCGTTCAGGTTGAGCGTGGCAATGACGTCATATTCGGCCGGCCGCAGCAGGATCTGCTGCAGGAAGGCATCGGCGATCACGTCCTTGACGATGATTTCGCGACCGGTCTGCGGGTTCTTGAAACTGCACCACGGACCGCCATCGATCAATTTGGCGCCGAATTCCTTCTGCGCTACTTCGTAACCCCAGTCGCGGAAAGCGCCCTCGGTGTATTTCTGGATGTTGCCTTTGTGCACCAGGGTAATGCTCTTGCGGTCATTGTCGATGGCGTACTTGATCGCGGCGCGCACCAGGCGCGAGGTGCCTTCCCGCGATACCGGCTTGATGCCGATGCCCGAAGTGTTCGGGAAGCGGAGCTTCGTCACGCCCATTTCTTCCTGCAGGAACTTGATGATCTTCTTGGCGTTATCCGTTTCTGCTGCCCACTCGATGCCGGCGTAGATGTCTTCGGTGTTTTCGCGGTAGATCACCATGTCGGTCTTGCTCGGATCTTTCAGCGGCGAGGGGATGCCCTTGAAGTAGCGCACCGGGCGCACGCACTGATAGAGGTCGAGTTCCTGACGCAAGGCAACGTTGAGCGAGCGGATGCCGCCACCGACGGGGGTGGTGAGCGGACCCTTGATCGAGACGGCGTATTCCTTGCAGGCGTTCAGGGTGTCTTCGGGTAGCCAGACATCGGGGCCGTAGATGCGGGTGGATTTCTCGCCGGCATACACTTCCATCCAGGAGATCTTCTTCTTGCCGCCGTATGCCTTGGCGACTGCCGCGTTGACCACGGCTATCATCACCGGCGTGATGTCTACGCCAATGCCATCGCCTTCAATGAAGGGGATGATGGGGTTGTCCGGGACGGATTGTCCGGCGACGATTTTTTGTCCTGTGGTGGGGACCTTGATGTGCGAAGTGCTCATAGCCTGCTCCAGAATCGATTGGAAAGGGCGCGCGCTTGTGGCGCAAGTTTTGCTCCATTGCTGGCCGGCAAACGGCACCAGCCAAACTCTTTCATTATCGCCGAAAATTAGGGCTATCAACCAAATCTTGACTTACATCGAATGTTAGAATTGTGTCAATTGAATTCAACTGTAAAACATCAGGAATATCATGGGGATATCGGTAAATCTGGAGGCTGAGGCCGATTCGTCAGCGAGTGCCAGAGCACTGCTGATCGCCAATACCCTGATCGAGGGCTTCAACAAGCACTATCGCTTGTTTCGCGAAACTTCGGCCGGTGCCAAGACGCGCTTCGAACAAGGTGACTGGCCGGGCGTCCAGCAGGCGGTCAGGGATCGCATCCAGTTTTACGACGATCGTGTCGTGGAGACCGCCGAGCGCCTGCATTGCGAATTCAATGCCGCAACGGTGGACGATGTGATCTGGCAGCGGGCCAAGCTGCATTACATCGGTTTGCTGACCAATCACAACCAGCCGGAACTTGCCGAAACCTTTTTCAATTCGGTGTTCTGCAAAATTCTCCACCGCACCTATTTTCACAACGATTTCATCTTTGTGCGGCCGGCCATCTCGACCGAGTACATCGAGTCCGATCCGCCCTGCTATCGCTGTTATTACCCGAATGAAACCGGCTTTCGCGAAACCCTCAAACGCATCTTCCTGGACTTTGACTGGCAACGCGAATTTGCCGATCTGGATCGCGACGTCGGCTACATCCGCAGCGCGGTCAACGCGCATCTTGGCGAGATACCGCGCCGTGAAGTGAATTTCCAGATTCAGGTGCTCTCCGCGGCCTTCTATCGCAACAAGGGCGCCTACGTCATCGGCAAAGTGGTCAATGGCGCCGTGGAATATCCGTTTGCGGTGCCGGTGCTGCATGATCCCGAAGGCAAGTTGGCCCTGGACTGCATCCTGCTTGATCCCGGTTTGATCGGCGTGCTGTTTTCGCTGTCGCGGGCCTACTTCATGGTCGACATGGCGGTACCCGCCAATACCATCAAGTTTCTGCGTTCCATCATGCCGCACAAGCCGCGTGCCGAGCTGTATTCAATGCTGGGTCTGGGCAAGCAGGGCAAGACGGCCTTTTATCGGGGCCTGATTTCCCATCTGCACCATTCCGCCGACCAGTTCATTGTCGCGCCGGGCATCCGCGGGTTGGTGATGCTGGTGTTCACCCTGCCGTCCTATCCTTACGTTTTCAAGGTGATCAAGGATGTGTTCGGTGCGACCAAGGAGGTCGATCACGCAACCGTCAAGCGCAAGTATCAATTGGTGAAACAGGTCGACCGGGTTGGGCGCATGGCCGACACGCTGGAATATTCGCATGTCGCCCTGCCCCGGAACCGGTTTGCCCCGGGTTTGCTGGAGGAGTTGTACCAGCAGGTGCCGTCGCTGCTCGAAGAGGACGGCGACGATCTGGTCATCAAGCACCTCTACATCGAGCGCCGCATGGAGCCGCTCAATCTTTACCTCGAACGCACCGAAAAGTCCGGGCGCGACGATCTGCTCGAGCAGGTCGTCATCGAATATGGCAATGCCATCCGCGAGCTGGCCATTGCCAACATCTTCCCCGGCGACATGCTGTGGAAGAACTTCGGCGTCACGCGCTATGGTCGCGTCGTGTTCTACGACTACGACGAGATCGAGTACATGACCGACTGCAACTTCCGCCGCATTCCGCCGGCCCCCAACGAAGAAGCCGAAATGTCCGGCGAGCCCTGGTATTCAGTGGGCAGGAATGACATCTTTCCCGAGGAATTCGCCTTTTTCCTGCTGACTTCGCTGAAAATCCGTGCCGCCTTCATGCGTCACCATGCCGACCTGCTCGATGCCGGATTCTGGCAGGCAGCGCAGGAAGAGATCCGGCGTGGCGTCATCTGCGACTTCTTTCCGTATCCCGAGGCGCTGCGTTTTTGCAATCGTTATGGTGGAGGCTGCAAGAAATGAAACATGGATTGCGTTTGTTGGTGATCTTGGGTGCCTTGCTGTCCGCAACATTGGCGGCGGCGCAGGGCTTGCCCGTCATGGAGTTGCAGGCGGGTTTTCATCGCATCGAGGCCGAAGTGGCACACACGCCCCAAGCACGCATCCAGGGGCTCATGCAGCGCCGCGCGATGCCGCAACAGCGCGGCATGCTGTTCGTCTTTCCTGAAACCGAACAGCACTGCATGTGGATGAAGAATACCTACCTGCCGCTCTCGGTCGCTTTCCTCGACGGTGATGGTCGCATCATCAACGTTGCCGACATGCAGCCGCACAGCGAGGAGAACCATTGCGCGGCCAAGCCTGCCCGCTATGCGCTGGAAATGAATCAGGGCTGGTTTGCCCGGCGTGGCCTCAAGCCGGGCGATGCCATCGGCGGCATCGAGCGCGCCCCGCAAGCGCGTTAAGTCGAATCTCCCGTGCGGAAAGGGAGGGCCTGCCTGACGAAAGTCAGGAAATCAGCCGCCGGCAAGGGCCGCGCATGCAGATAACCCTGCACCTTGTCGCAGCCGATGTGCGCCAGATAATTCTGTTGTTCCAGTGTTTCGATACCTTCGGCGATGGTATCCATGCCCAGGGTTCTGGCCAGGCTGACGACGGCGGCGGCAATGGCGCAGTCGTTGGGATCGCCCGGGATGTCGCGGACGAATGAGCGATCGATCTTGAGATTGTCGATCGGCAGGCGCTTCAGGTAAGACAATGAGGAATAACCGGTACCAAAATCGTCGATGGCGGTGCGGATGCCATGTTCGCGCAACTGGGTGAGCACCCAGGAACAAAGATCGATGTTGCCCATCAGCACGTTTTCGGTCAGCTCGATCTGGAGATGGTGGCCGGCCACGCCGCTCTCCAGCAACAGTGCAATGATGCTGTCGGGAAAGTCGGGCTGGGCCATCTGCACGGCGGAAATGTTGACCGAGATATAGTCGAGATATAAACCTTCTGCCTGCCAGGCTTTCATGCGGGTAAGCGCCTCGCGCACCACCCACTGTCCAAGGGGCACGATCAGGCGGGTTTCCTCGGCCACCGGGACGAACAGGTCCGGGGTGCGCGCCCCGGCGGGAGCCTGTGGCCAGCGCAGCAGGGCTTCGCAGGCGATCACCTCGCCGCGTTTGATATCGACGATGGGCTGGTAGTGCAGTTCGAAGCCGCCGTCGCGCACGGCGGCACGTAGCGCATTATCGAGCTCGAATTTACTGTTGGTGGCTGCCGACAACTCCGCCGTGTAGCGGTAATGGCCGTCGCGGCCGGATTCCTTGGCGCGGTACATGGCGGCATCGGCGTTCTTGAGCAAGCTGACGGCATCAGCACCATCATCCGGATAAAGCGTTATGCCGATGCTGCAAGCAATGTGTAATTCAGTGCCGGCGACCGTGAACGGCTGTTTGAAGGCAACGACAATTTTATCGGCGAGACGGGTCGCTGAATCATGTGTGGCACCGCTTTCCATCAGCACGACAAATTCGTCGCCGCCGAAACGGGCGACGGTGTCGGCGCGGCGCGCCAGGCTCTTGAGTCGCCGCGAAGCTTCGATCAGTAGCAGGTCGCCGACATGGTGACCCAGGCTGTCATTGATATTCTTGAACCGGTCCAGATCGATGAACAGCAACGCCAGGGCCTGTTTGTCGCGCTGCGCGCGTTCGATGGCGTGGTGCAGGCGGTCGCTGAACAGCAAGCGGTTGGGCAGTGCGGTAAGGACATCGTGGTGGGCGAGAAAATCAAGCCGGGTCTGCGCTTCCTTCATCGAGGAGATGTCGGCCATCACGGCGATGCGATGGGTGAGCTGGCCGTCGGCACTGCGCACCTCGCTGATGGTTTGCAGTAGCGGCACAATCCGTCCGTCGCGGGTGCGATCGAAGACTTCGCCCTGCCAATGTCCTTGCGCGTGCAAGCTGCGCCATATGTTGGCGTAGAAAGTGGGTTCGTGCAGGCCGGACTTGAGTTTGCCCGGTTTCTCGCCGATCAATTCGTCGCGGGTATAGCCGGTAATGCGTGAAACCGCGTTGTTGATCTCGATGATGCGGTTGTCGGCATCGGTGATCAGGATGCCCTCGCCGATATGGCTGAATACCTCTGCATACAGTTGCAGATGGCGCTCGATGGTCTTTTGTTCGCCAATGTCGGTGAACAACATGACCGTCTGGGCGTGCTCACCGGCTTCGTCACAGATTTTCGAGGCGACCACCTGCACATCACGACCATGGATGTTGGTGCTGTGGCTGGAGCCATCGGCACTGCTGCGGACTTCTCCGAGCGCGGCGGCGCAGGTGCACACCTCCGCGGCGGGATGGCCAATCACCTGTGCCCGTTCGCCTCCTTCAAAGAACCAGTCGAGGGCGCGCCGGTTGCAGTCCTCGACGCGGTCCTCGAGATCGAGGACGACGACGGCAGCGCCGAGGGTGTCGAGAATGGTGCGAATCTCGTTCCGGGCAATGTCGAGCCGATTGTTCGTGGCATACAGATGGGCAATGACCTGGCCGAAGGATTCGGCGATGATGCCGATCGGATCGAGTGCAATCAGAGTCGCATCGTCGAGTTCCTCGGGCCGCAACGGCTGCGAACCCATTACCACAAGCAACTGGTCGATCTTGGCGCGGAGGTAGCGGATCAGCTCGGCGTTGTCCATCGTGTCCGGCACGGCAAGCGGCTTTTCAGACATTACCGAAAATGCGGATTCGATAGGTGCCATCGAGACGTGCGACTTCCGAGCAAAAGCCCATGCGGTCGGCCGTGGCGGGGATGGTGGTCGTGGCCTGGCGATCATCTGTCAGCACCATGACATCCGTTGTTCCGGCGCGAATGTCCACGTTGTTGCTGTTGAGTTCCTTGAGAGTTAACAGCAGGCAGGAAGGGCAAACCTGGCCACAAATGTCGATATCGATGGTTCGAGTCATAATGCTATTAGCGTACCACGAAACGGGTCAATAAATTTGCGCCAAGCCAGGTGCCCGGCAACAGTCCGGCGAGGAACAGCAGGCTCTGCATCGCGAGGATCGGCACGCCGCCCCACAGGTGCCAGATGTTGCACGACGGTGTCATCCTGGCAGCGAGTCCCAGCAGCAGGCCGCCGAGCAGCACAGACCACAATTGCCGTTGCGGTAGTTGCCAACGGGGGTGCCATTCACCGAGGCGTACCGCCGATATCAGTGCGCCCAAGATGATGCCAAGGATCAGCGGATACTGGATGGCGGCAATGGCATCGAGTTGCGGACCCGGTCCACCATGGATTGCCTGGTCTGCGAAAGGGGGGGTGTAATTGAGTGGTTGCAGAGAAAAATACGCGAGACTCTGCACATGCGCCGGGGCGAACAGCGACTCGATGCTTGCGCCGACTTTCGAATAGGTCGTGGTGATGCCCAGCGGCATGCCGATCAGCACATAGGAGGCAAAACCGAGCAGCGCGAGGATCAGTGCCGCCTGCCACGGCGCCAGGTGGCCGACGGCAAAGGCCTGGCGCACCATGCGGCCGGCGCGAAACTGACGGCTGAGCCAGAAGCTTCCCAGCGCAAGCAGCGGCAGCAGCAGTGCGGTGGGTGACAGGGCCAGCCATTGCGGCAGGGTGACGGCGTTTTCCACCAGCACGGTTGATCGTGCAAAGGCGCTCCATTGCGGATGAATCTCGGCGTAGAGCGTTGCGCCGACGATCATGCCGATCACCGCCAACAGGCTGGCGACGCTGCCGGCGCCGAGCTTGAACAGGCTGCCGCAAACGCAGCCACCGGCCAGCACCATGCCGATGCCGAAGAGAAAGCCGCCAATGGCATTGGCCAGCGATGGAGGGCCAAGCAAGGGAAAGGGATAAATCGTGATAATGCCGCCGAGTCGTCCCAACTCGAACAAGGCCATGCTGGCAACGACCAGCAGGATCATCTGGCGCATCAAAAAGAAATCGCGAAACAGGAACATGTCGCGAAACGACGCCGTCACGCAAAAATCCGAGCGATGCATGACGAAGCCACCCACCAGGCCGATGACCAGCGAACTGGCGATGATCAGCAGATAGGTGTGTTCCATCCTGCTTGATCGCTGGTGCGTATGCCGTTACGGGCGGGGCCCGATGATGCGGGCGTGCCTGAAGGTAGCCGGGGCGTGGGAAAACAGCGCAGACCAGACGACGATGATCCAGAACAGCGTCAGTCGCGGCGCGCCGTCGAACATCATCCAGCCTACCAGCAGCAATTTGGTCATCATCCCGACTCCGGCTACCTCGAGCAGGTGACTCGGCTTGCGCCAGATATCGAGTCCGAACATTGCCACGCCGGTAATTGTCACGGCGACGGCGAGCCAGCCGACGCCACCCAGATGATCCAGCGGTGCCCCGAACAACGCCGCACCGAAGGCGATTACCGCAATCAGATGCACTCCACGCAGCAGCACGGAAAGCCAGCGGCGCAGCAGGTCGGCGCGGGGGGGGAGCATGCGGGGATTATAGTCCCGCCCTTGCCGTCCTCACCCTTGCGGTGGAGGTGACTGTCTATTGGCTCGGCCGCCGTTACGCGACTTGACGCCGGCGTTGCCGGCATTAGCCCGCGCCGCCACGGCGCGACTGCTGCGGGTGGTGCTTTTTTCCTCTCCGGAATAAAGGATGCGGCGGCAGGCAAGTCGGGGATGCGCCGTCCAGCCAGCGCCGACTTTGCTGGTCGGCTATGCTAGTCTCGCGTTTTCAAAAACAATACCCGAGGAGCCCAAGGTGCCAGGTCTGTTGCCCAATGTCGATCCCGATGGATTGCTCGAATACTCGGTCGTGTATACCGACCGCTCGCTGAACCATATGTCCGCCGCTTTTCAGGGCGTGATGCGCGACATTTCCCGCATCCTCAAGGCTGTCTATCATGCCGAGGCGGCGGTGATCGTGCCGGGTGGCGGCACCTTCGGCATGGAGGCGGTGGCGCGCCAGTTCGCCACCGGCAAGAAGTGTCTGGTGATCCGCAACGGCTGGTTCAGTTATCGCTGGAGCCAGATTTTCGAGATGGGCTCGATCCCCGCCGCGACCACGGTGCTGAAGGCGCGGCGGCTTGCCGCCGCGCCGCAATCGCCGTTCGCGCCCGCGCCCATCGAGGAGGTGGTGGCGACGATCCGCGCCGAAAAGCCCGACCTGGTATTCGCGCCGCATGTCGAAACCGCTTCCGGCATGCTGCTGCCCGACGCCTATCTGCGCGCTGTGGCGGCCGCGGTGCATGCGCACGGCGGCCTGTTCGTGCT
>CAZOMI010000001.1:0-67010 GCA_964580925.1 uncultured Methyloversatilis sp. | reverse complement strand
CGACTGCGTGGCTTCCGGCGCGCTGTGGGTGGATATGGCCGAGATCGGTGTGGACATATTGGTTACCGCCCCGCAGAAGGGCTGGAGCGGGCCGCCGTGCGGCGCGCTGGTCTGCCTTGGCGCGGAAGCGCTCTCCCACATGGACGCCACGACCAGCACCAGTTTCGCCGCCGATCTCAAGAAGTGGTTGCAGATCATGCAGGCTTATGAAGCGGGTGGCCATGCCTACCATGCCACCTTGCCCACCGATGCGCTGGTGGCGTTGCGCAAGGTGATGCTGGAAGCCGAAGCGCATGGCTTCGAGAAACTGCGCACGGCGCAGAGCGAGCTCGGCGCCAAGGTGCGCAAGCTGCTGGCCGCACGCGGTTTCAAGAGCGTCGCCGCGCCGGGTTTCGAGGCGCCCGGGGTAGTGGTCTGTTACACCGACGATCCGGAAATCCAGTCGGCCAGGAAATTCACTGCCCAGGGCTTGCAAACCGATGCCGGCGCGCCTTTGCAGTGCGATGAACCGGCCGATTTCCGCAGCTTCCGTGTCGGTCTGTTCGGACTGGACAAGCTCTATGCGGTTGATCGCACGGTGGCGACGTTGGAAACCGCGCTCGACAAGGTGTTGGCTGGCTGAGTCGATCAATCGGTCAACGCAAAACGGGCGCCAAGGCGCCCGTTTTTTTTCGACTGTAGAACGCTCAGGCGAAGTTCTTGGCCACGAAGTCCCAGTTGACCAGGTTGCCGAGGAAGGTCTCGACGAATTTCGGGCGCAGGTTGCGGTAGTCGATGTAGTAGGCATGTTCCCAGACGTCGACGCACAGCAAGGCTTTATCGCCGGTGGTCAGCGGGGTGCCGGCGGCGCCCATGTTGACGATGTCGACCGAACCGTCGGCCTTCTTCACCAGCCAGGTCCAGCCCGAACCGAAGTTGCCGACGGCGGAAGTCTGGAAGGCCTTCTTGAACTCGTCCAGCGAGCCCCACTTCTTGTTGATGGCATCGGCCAGCGCGCCCGTCGGGGCACCGCCGCCGTTCGGCTTCATGCAGTTCCAGAAGAAGCTGTGGTTCCACACCTGCGCAGCGTTGTTGTAGATGCCGCCGGCGGGGGCCTTCTTGACAATGGCTTCGAGGTCGAGGGCTGCGTACTCGGTGTCCTTGATCAGGTTGTTGAGGTTGGTGACGTAGGCCTGGTGGTGCTTGGCGTAGTGGTATTCAAAGGTTTCCTTCGACATGTGCGGTGCAAGGGCGTCCATTGCGTAGGGCAGGGCGGGTAGTGCATGTTCCATGTTGTTCTCCTGTTTTTTGGGGTCAATGATGCCCCGTAAGTATGGGGATGGAACCGGGTATTACAAGTTCCCGGTGGACTGCGGTTCATCAACATGGGCTACCACGGCGGTTGCGGCGCCGACAGCGAATTGCAGGCGTAACTGATCTCCGGCCGCGAGCTGGGCCGCATCGCGGACGATCCGGCCGACGGCATCATGGGTGATGCTGTAGCCGCGCTGCAGCGTGGCGGCGGGCGACAGCGCCGCCAGCGCGCCGTTGCAGCGGGTCAGCCGGTCGCGCCGGCCGGCGGTCAGCATGGTGATGGCTTGCCGCAGCCGGTGCTTCAGTCGGTCGAGATGCTGGTGGGCGGGCTGCAATGCGGGGCGCGCACGGGCAAGGCGCAACTGCAGGTTGGCCAGGGTTTCGCGCCGGCTGGTCAGTTGCCCGGCAGCGTGCAGGCGCCGGCCGAGCAGTTCGAGGCGCTGGCGGCTGGCGACCAGCCGCTGGGCGGGATGGATCAGGCGCAGCGCGAGGCGGTCGACCGCCTGCATGCGGGCCTCGACTTTCAGTTGCATGGTGTGGCGCAGGTTGCGCGCCAGCTCGGCGAGTTCCTGGGTGGCGGCGAACCAGCCGGCGCTTGCCAGCTCGGCCGCGGCGGTGGGCGTGGCGGCGCGCCGGTCGGCAACGTAATCGGCGATGGTGGTATCGGTTTCGTGGCCGATGCCGGCAATAGTCGGCGCTGGCGACACGGCGCAACAGGAAGCGATGGCACGCGCCACGGCCTCTTCGTTGAAGGCCCAGAGGTCTTCGATGCTGCCGCCGCCGCGCACGATGAGCAGGACGTCGCATTCATTGCGCGCGGTGACCCTCTCCAGTGCGGCGACGATGGCGGCGGGTGCTGCCGCGCCCTGCACCAGCGTGGGATAGATGATCAGTTCGACGTGCGGCGCGCGGCGGGCAAGGGTGGCGATCACATCCTGCAGGGCTGCCGCCTGTGGCGAAGTGACGATGCCGACGCGACGGGGAAAGCGCGGCAGTGCGCGTTTCCTGGCGGCATCGAACAGCCCTTCGCCGGCGAGCTTTTCGCGCAGGCGCACGAACAGTTCATACAGGCGGCCAACGCCGGCACGCCGCATGGCCTCGACGTTGAGCTGAAAGTCGCCGCGCGCCTCGTAAAGCGTGATGAGCGCCTGTGCCTCGACCTGCTGGCCGTTTTCAAGTTGCCACGGCAGGATCTGGGCGCGCGCGCGGAACATCACGCAGCGCACCTGCGCCTGGCTGTCCTTCAGCGAAAAGTACACATGACCGGAAGCCGCGCGCGTCAGGTTGGATAGTTCACCGCTCACCCACAGCAGCGGGAAGCGCTGCTCAAGCAACAGGCGTGCTTGGCGGTTGAGTTCGCTAACAGTGAGAATGTCTGCGGGCATGCGGGTGTCCTGATGGTGCGGTACAGCAATAATAATTGGCCGGCGTATGACTGGCGGCGATGTTACCTCATCCACAACAAGCCAGTTTTTCGGGAAACTGGAGAAACAGCAGCCCGGCAAGCCTGATACCTCCGTGTAACCTATTGATAAATATATACAATCATTTTGTACAGTTTTGACGCGGAGTAACAAAAGTCCTTTGTGGATGGCCACTTAGCGCGTTCATGCGCAAGAGACTCACAGACTTTTCCACAGTTTTTGTGGATAAGCCCATTCGCGGCGAAGACGTATTCTTGCAACTTGGTTTGTTGTGGATGAATTGCATGCAATTGATTCCCCTTGGGCAGCCTGCTCTGCTCGGTTTGTTTCGCGAGGTGCTGGAAAGCAGCCTGGTCGAACGCGGTGTTGCGCAGGGACTCGAACTGCTCGGGCATGCCGACGAATTCTGGCGTGCCGTGCCGCTTGACGAGCTGCAACGCATGGCGCAAGGCGGCAACGCCACTGCCCAGGCGGAACTGGCCTGGCGTTCGGCCATCGGTGAGGGACTGCCGAAGTCGGTGGCCGATGCGGTTAGCTGGGCGACGCAAAGCGCCGAGAAAAAATCCCCTGCCGGCGAGGCAGTGCTCGGCTGGCTGCTCTATCACGGCATGGGGTTGCCGAAGGATTACGCCGAGGCGGCGCGCCTCTTCGCGCATGCTGCTGCCGCGGCGGACAGTCGCGGCGTGACATGGTTTGCGTTATGCCTGTTGCGCGGGCATGGCGTTGGTGCAGATGTGACACGCGGCAGCGAACTCCTGTACCAGTCGGCCGAGCAGGGCAGTCATCTGGCGCAGTACTGGCTGGGGCGGCTGCTCTATCTGGGGCAACACCTGCCGCGCGATTTTGTGCAGGCGGTCCGCTGGCTGACGCTGGCGAACGCGCAAAATTCCGGCCGTGCCGCCGACCTGCTGGCGCGCTGCCATTTTTTTGGTCGCGGCGTCGCTGAAAACCGCGGCGAGGCGGTGCGCCTCTGGCGCATGGCGACGCTGGATGACGTTGCACCGGCAATGTTCTCTCTCGGCTTGTGCCTCTATGCCGGGGAAGGCACCAGCGCCAACCATGCCGAAGCGGTGACCTGGTTCCGCGCCGCGGCCCGCAAACGCGTCAGCGGAGCGATGTTCCTGCTCGGGCAATGCACCACCTTCGGCTTTGGTGTCACGCCCGATCCGGCGCTCGGCCTGGCCTGGTATCGGCGTGCGGCGGAGCGGGGCAACGCGCCAGCCGAGTTTGAACTGGCCGAAGCCCATGCCGCCGGCCGCGCCCACCTGGAACGCGACCTCGAAGAGGCGGTGCGCTGGTGGCGTGCCGCTGCCCGGCAGGGACATGCGCGGGCCCAACTGAAACTCGGGCACTGCTATCGCTGGGGCGAGGGCATCGAAGAGAACAAGCGCCTCGCGCTGGCCTGGTATCGGCGTGCCGCCGATGGTGGCGAAATATCCGCCCATGTCTGGCTGGGTGAATGTCATGAGCACGGCGAGGGCATCGCTGCCGATCCTGTCGCGGCACGACAATGCTATCTGGAGGCCGCGGCGGCCGGCGACCCGCACGGCCGCGCCGAACTGGGACGCTGCAGCTTGTATGGCATCGGCGGCCAGGTCGATGTCGCGCGCGGTGAGGCGGCATTGAAACAGGCAGCCGAAAATGGCTGGCAACCGGCACTCGACGAACTGGAACGCTACTGGTTTGCCGAGGGCGAGCGGCATTTCCATGGCCATGGCGCGGTGGCGGATGCGGCGCGGGCGCGCCTGTGCTATCGCAAGGCAGGCGAACTGGGCCACCGGCGTGCCGCCTACATGCTGGCCGAATGCCTGCGCCACGGCCTGGGCGGGGCAGCGGAGCCGGCCCAGGCGTTGACCTGGTACCACCGTGCGGCGACATTGTTCGACGCCAAACTGGCATTGGCCGATCTCTACTATCAAGGCGAAGGCGTGGCGCTCAATTACCGCGAGGCCTTCCGCTGGTTCGAACAGGCCGTCGCCCAGCATGAAGATGCCTATGCGCTCTACAGCCTGGGCTATTGCCTGCTGCACGGCCAGGGCGTGCGCCGCGATGCGCGGCTGGCCTTGCGCCACCTGCGCCGCGCCGCCGTACTCGGCGAAGTCAACGCCCAGTACGAACTGGGCCTGGCCTATTACCGCGGTGCCGGGCTGGGCAAAAACCTGCGACTGGCGATGAAATGGTTGCGCATGGCCGCCAGCCAGGGGCAGGACGAGGCGCGGGCGTTTCTTGAACGCATCGGGCGCGGACAAAATCTGAACTGAGTTGCTCGGCCACAAATATCCGTCACACCGGCGAAAGCCGGTGTCCAGGCTGCAGCAGTTTCTGGATTCCGTTTCCGGAGTTATCCGGGCATGCCTGCATGCCTGGCTGTCGGTAGCCTGATCTGCGCAATCAGGCCGCCGCCCTCGCGCGGCAGCAATTCCAGCCGGCCATGCTGGGCGCGCACGATGCGTTCGACGATGGCCAGGCCCAGCCCGGCGCCGGCAGCATCGGTGCGTGCCGCTTCGCCGCGCGTGAACGGCAGTTTCAGCCGCTCGATCTCGCCGGGGGCGATGCCCGGACCGCGATCCGCGATGGCAATGACAATCTCATTGCCCGCCTGCGTCAGCGTGAGGTCGGCCGGTTCCGCCGAATCGGCATGGCGCAGGGCGTTTTCGATCAGGTTGGTGATGGCACGGCGCAGCGCTTCGGGTTGCGCCGCGGCCAGTACAGAAAAGTCGGTGCTGGCGGGACGGCGTACCCGATCGCCATAACGACTGGCAATGTCGTTCAGCAGGGCGGCCAGGTCGGTTGGCTCTGCCGGCTTACCGGCGCTGTCCTGCGGTCGGGCAAAGTCGAGAAACTGGCCGATGGTGCGATCCATCTCGGCGATGTCCGCAGCCATGCCGGCGCGCGCTTCGGCATCGGCAACGCTGAGTTCGGTTTCCATGCGCAAGCGCGTCAGGGGCGTGCGCAGGTCGTGTGAAATGCCGGCCAGCAGCAGGCGGCGGTCATCTTCCAGTTGCCGAAGGTTCGCGCTCATCTGGTTGAAGGCGGTGGTGACGGCCGTGATCTCCTGCGGACCGTGTTCCGGCAGTGGCGGCGGCGTCTCGCCAGCGCCGACTTTGCGGGCGGCGGTTTCCAGCGCCCGCAGGGGACGGGTGATGAGGAACACGATCAGCCAGGCGCCGGCGAGCGACAGCAACAGTACCGCGGCGCCCCAGCCCAGCCATTGCAGGGGCAGTTTGCGTTCCAGCCGTTCGCGCGGCAGGGCCAGCCAGAAATCGCCGTCCGCGCCTTCGAAGATGCGAAAGCTGACGAACAGGCCGGGTTCGCCGTTCAGTTCGAAGGCCAGGCGGGTATCGGCGCCGAGCTGTTCCTGCAGCAGGGTTGCGATGCGGCGCGGCAGCGGCAACGGCGGCGGCGGGACAACCTGGTCGTTGTCGTCAGCGGGGTAGACATGCAGGCTTTCGCGGTCGGAAAGTTCCGCCAGCAGATGGTGGCGCAATTCAGGCTGGGCGGCCAGCAGGGCGACCCGCGTCAGGTTGGTCATGCTGACGACCATTTGCGTCAAGTGGCGGGCGCGCGGCTCCAGTTCGGCCTCGCGGAAGATGGCCAGCCAGGCGGCAACGGCCAGCAACATCAGCGTGGCGATCAGCAGAAAGGCACGCCATAGCAGGCTGCGCGGGAGAAAACGCAAGGTACGCAATTACCTAACCCGCATCCTTGCCATCGGGAACAAACACATAACCGAAGCCCCATACCGTCTGGATGTAGCGCGGCTTGGCCGGATCGTTCTCGACCAGCTTGCGCAGGCGCGAGATCTGGACGTCGATGGCGCGGTCGAAGACGCCGTGTTCGCGCCCGCGCGCCAATTCCATCAGCTTGTCGCGCGACAGCGGCTGGCGCGGGTGCTTGAGCAGCACCTGCAGCAGGCCGAATTCGCCGGTGGTGAGAATGGTGACAGCGCCGTCGCGCGTCAATTCGCGGGTGGCCAGATTGATTTCGACCTGGCCGAAGCGCATCACCTCGTGCGTGGCGGCGGGTGCGCCGGCGGGCGGGGGGGCGGCGCGGCGGCGCAGCACGGCGTGGATGCGCGCCACCAGTTCGCGCGGGTTGAAGGGTTTGGGCAGGTAGTCGTCGGCGCCGAGTTCCAGGCCGACGATGCGGTCGATGTCATCGCCCTTGGCGGTCAGCATCAGGATGGCGATGTCATTGCCGTGCTGGCGGTTGCCCCGCAGGCGACGGCAGATCGCCAGGCCATCCTCGCCCGGCAGCATCAGGTCGAGGACGATCAGGTCGTAGATTTCACGTTCCAGCAGCCGGTCCATGCCGGCAGCATCCGCTGCCGTCTTGACGGCAAAGCCCTGCTCGACGAGATAGCGTTCGAGCTGGCTGCGCAAGCGCAGGTCGTCATCGACGACGAGGATCTTGTGTTTGCGGGTTTCGGTCATGTCGCCTCCGCGGCGGGTAGGGCGTGGCAGGGTTTCATGGCGATCAGGATACTGCCGTTTTATGTTGAGACGTTGCGGGATGTTGCTGCAACGCAGGACCGCAACGGTTTGTTACAAACCCTGCTGCCGCCTGCCTGCCGGAGCGGCCTACAATGCGGGCATGAAAACCTCCGTGCGTATTTTCCTGTTGCTCGGTCTGTCTGCCCTTGCCCTGGCAGCAGGGGCGCAGCCCGCACCGCCGCCGCCCGGCTATTACGGGCCGGGGCCGGGCTATGGGCAGGGGCAGCGTGGGTCGATGCGTGAACTGTCTGACGAGCAACGCGAGGAACGCCGTCGGGAAAACCGCCAGCGCCGCGAGGTCTGGCAGCAGATGAGTCCGGAAGAGCGCCACCAGTTGCGCCGCGACATTCGCGATGCCGGGAATGAGTTGTATCCACGCGGCCGGCATCGGCGCAACGACTGATCCGGGTCCGGCTGTTCAGCCAATGCGCTGGCCGGAAAACTTCGTATTGATTAATGTGTGGCGGGCGGTTCGTTAGATCTTGCGCGAGCAATGGCGGTTTTCCTGGCGCCCCTGAGCAACTGCCAAATACCCCAGCCGCCCAGCAGCAGGAGCAGCGACAGGCCGAGGGGAGCGAAACCGTTCTGGTTGTGGAGGTTGGCGGTGGCTACTTCGGTTGGCACGAATCCGGCCGGCGGAGGGGTAGGCGTCGCGGTGGGCCCGTTGTTGGAACCGGCCAGATGCGGCGTTGCGACTGAAGCGGCGGGATCGAGGCTGATGCCATGGTGATGATGGGCCAGCGCCGGCGACAGCCAGGCCAGTAGAAACAGCAGGATCCAGTGGCGCATGTGAAGCTCCTTATCGGGTGAAATTTGCGGGCGCTATCCTACACCGTTCCCCTGGCAGCCTGACGAACTGCCACATAAAATTGCTAGCAGCCTGTCGGACTTTATTCGTGGGATGCGTTGCCGGCAAACCGGGATGGATGCAAGGCGCGCCGCGCGGGCAATGGTTGTTCCATTGGCAAGCGGTGCAACGCCGCAGACGCCCGGTTTGCCGACAACCCTTCGGGACGGGGTCTATTTTGGCGCATCGCGGCGTTACGCCTCCTCGCTTGGGGGCCACCAAAGCTTCGTCGGCGCGCCTTGTGCTGCATCCAAAATAGACCCCGTCGCACCCGCGAATAAAGTCCGACAGGCTGCTAGACTGCGCGCCGTGAAAATCCTTGCTTTTGAAGCCTCCACCCGCCGCCTCTCGGTCGCCCTCTGGAGTGCCGGTGTGCTGCTTGAGCGGTCGGCCGATGTGCCGAATGGCGGTGCCGAGCGACTGCTGCCCTGGGCCGGTGAACTCCTCGGCGAGGCCGGCATTGTGCTGGCACAGCTCGACGGCATAGCCTTTGGCGCCGGACCGGGAGGATTTACCGGCTTGCGGCTGGCCTGCGGTATTGCGCAGGGACTCGCTTACGGCCTCGATTGTCCCGTGGCGCCGATCGGTTCGCTGGCAGCCCTGGCGCTGGCCAGCGGCGATGGCAGGGTGATCGCCTGTCTCGACGCGCGCATGAACGAGGTTTATATCGCTGCCTATGTGGTGGATGGGGATCGGGTCGAGGAAGTCATGGCGCCAATAGTCGGCGCTGGCGAGACGGCGAACCTGCCTGAAGGCGCCGGCTGGCGCGGCGCCGGTGACGGATTTTCCACTTATGGCCCGCTACTGGCGACGCGCCTGGGTACCCGCCTGATTGCCGCGGACGCCACGGCCAGTCCCACCGCCGCAGCCGTGGCCCGTCTGGCCGCGCCGCTGCTGGCCAGTGGTTCGGGCGTTGTTGCTGCTGCTGCGATGCCGCTCTACATTCGTGACAAGGTGGCCTTGACCACGGCCGAGCGCAAGGCACGCGGTGGCTTGCGATGAGATTTGTGCCGATGGAAGAAGCGGACCTGCCCGCCGTGACCGCTGCCGAACAGCGCATACACCGCTTCCCGTGGACGTTCGGCAACTTTCGCGATTCGCTGATTGCCGGCCATGATGCCTGGCTGCAAAGGGACAGCGGTGCCGCGGGCGCTGTGGTCGCCTTTGCAGTGATGATGCGGGTGGTGGATGAGGTGCATTTGCTCAACATCAGCGTGGTGCCGGAACGCCAGCGCGGCGGCCTGGGACGTGCGCTGCTCGAATTCCTCTGCGACCGGGCACGGCAGGGCGGCATGCTGCGCATGCTGCTGGAAGTGCGACCCTCCAATCAGAACGCCATTGCCTTTTATCAGCGCTTCGATTTTGTCGAGATTAGCCGACGGCGCGGTTACTATCCCGACTCAACTGGCCGGGAAGACGCCATCGTGATGGCAAAAAATTTATGAACAGAGAACAAACACTCAAAGAGATGGGCCTTGGGCCGATCTGGAAGTTGCGCCAGCCGCCGAAAAAAAAACGTGGCGCGGCTGGTGAAGCGCCTCTCGCCGCACCAGTCGACCCACGGACCGCGGAGATCGCCGCGATGGGCTGGGAGGAGTTGCAGCAGGCGGTTGCCGCCTGCCAGGCCTGCGATCTGTGCAAGACCCGCAAGCAGGCGGTGCTGGGGGTCGGCGACCCGGATGCCGACTGGCTTTTCGTCGGCGAAGGGCCGGGAGCCGAAGAAGACGAACGCGGCGAACCCTTCGTCGGCAAGGCCGGCAAGCTGCTCGACAACATGCTGGCGGCCATCGGCCTGCAGCGTGGTCAGCGGGTCTACATCGCCAATGCCGTCAAGTGCCGTCCGCCCGACAACCGCACGCCGGAGCCGGGCGAGACCGCGGCCTGCTGGCCCTTCCTGGCGCGCCAGATCGAACTGATCCAGCCGAAACTGATCGTCACGCTGGGCAAGCCCGCCGCGCAGACCCTACTGCAGCAGGAAGTGAAAATCGCCGACGCGCGCGGCCGGGTGCATGATTTCGCCGGCATGCCGCTGATCGTCACCTATCACCCGGCCTATCTGTTGCGCAACCTGCCCGACAAGGCAAAAGCCTGGGAAGACCTGTGTTTCATGCGCCAGACCATGCGTGGGCTGTGACCCCACTGCCGAACGGCTCTCTCCGGTAAAATTACTCCATGTTCCCCATTCCCTTGATGCGCGCCGACCAGTCCGCGCTGCTGGTCATTGATCTCCAGGAGCGCCTGTTGCCGCACATGCATGACTGGCAGCAGGTGCTTGGCCATGTTGACTGGCTGGTCCAGGTAGCGCAGCGGCTCGGCGTGCCGGTGGCGGCCTCCGAACAGTATCCCAAGGGTATCGGCCACACCCATTCACAGGTCGCCGCGCGGCTGCCGGCAGGTGCGGTGGGCGAGAAAATGCATTTTTCCTGCGTGGCGAGTGCTTGTTTGCCGCCCTTGCCGGGCATGACGCGGCCCCAGGTCGTGGTGTGCGGCATCGAATCCCATGTCTGCGTGTTGCAGACGGTGCTCGAACTTGCCAGTGCGGGCAAGCAGGTGTTCGTCGTCGCGGAAGCCGTCGGATCGCGCGATCCCGCCCACAAGGCGCTGGCGCTGGAGCGCATGCGTGCGCATGGCATCACCATCGTCTGTCGCGAGATGGTCGCCTTCGAATGGCTGGGGCAGGCCGGCACCGACCAGTTCCGTGACATCAGCAAGAATTTCTTGAAATAACCGACCACTGTGCGCATCCTCCTTTCCAACGACGACGGTTACTTCGCACCCGGCCTCGAAGCGCTGGCGCAGGCCATGACCGGACTGGGCGATTTGACCGTGGTGGCGCCCGAGCGCAACCGCAGCGGGGCTTCCAATTCGCTGACGCTGGATCGGCCGCTGCATCTCAAGCAGGCGGCGAGCGGTTTTTATTATGTCAATGGCACGCCGACCGATTGCGTGCATCTGGCGGTGACCGGCATGCTTGATCATGAACCGGACATGGTGCTCTCGGGTGTCAATCTCGGCCCCAACATGGGTGACGACACGGTGTATTCGGGCACGGTGGCGGCGGCAATGGAAGGTTACCTGCTCGGCGTGCCGTCGATTGCGGTATCGCTCGGCAGTTTCGCAGGCAATCATTTCCCCACCGCCGCACGCGTTGCCCGCGAACTGGCCGAGCGTTTTGGCACGCACCCGTTCGGCGCACCGGTGCTGCTCAATGTCAATGTGCCCGACGTACCCTACGATGAACTGAAAGGCCTGCGCATCACGCGCCTCGGGCGGCGCCACAAGGCCGAGCCGGTGGTGAGGCAGATGTCGCCGCGCGGCGAAACGGTGTACTGGATCGGCGCGGCCGGTCTGGCGGCCGACGCGGGCGAGGGCACCGATTTTCATGCCGTCGACAATGGCTGGGTGTCGGTGACGCCCCTGCAGATCGACCTGACCCACTTGGGTCAAATGAGCCAGGTACGGGAATGGCTTGAAGACGGCATTGCGGTTCCTGCAGCATGAACGGCCTCTCCGGCATCGGCATGACCTCGCAGCGCACGCGCACGCGCATGATCGAGCGGCTGCGCGAGCAGGGCATCCGGAACGAGCAAGTGTTGACGGCGATGGCCGGCGTGCCGCGCCACATCTTTGTCGATGCGGCGGCCGCCCATCGCGCCTATGAGGATACGGCCCTGCCGCTGATCCTCGGCCAGACGATTTCGCAGCCCTACATCGTCGCGCGCATGATCGAGCTACTCCTCGAAACGCGCGACAAGCTCGGCAAGACGCTCGAGATCGGCGCCGGTTGCGGCTATCAGACGGCGGTGCTGGCACAACTGACGCGCGAAGTATTCGGCATCGAACGGCTGGCGCCTCTGCTGGCGCGGGCACGCGAGAACCTGAAGCAACTGAAACTGCCGTTCATCCGTCTCAAGCACGCCGACGGCATGGGGGGGCTGCCCGAAGCGGCACCCTTCGATTCGATCATCGTCGCGGCCGCCGGTGTCAGCGTTCCGCAGTCATTGCGCGAGCAGCTTGCGCCGGGGGGGCGGCTGGTGATCCCGGTGGGTGGCCGGGAACAGGTTCTGTGTATGATTGAACGAACGCCGCAAGGCTGGGTGGAAACACGTTTTGACGCGGTGCGCTTCGTGCCGCTGTTGCCGGGGGTAGGTTGATGTCGGGAAAGATTGCGGTTTTCTTCATGGTTTTCGCGCTGGCCGGTTGCGGTGGCATGACCTCCGCGCCCGTTCGCGAAAGCCGGCCGCCCACGTCGATCGAAGCGCCCAGACCGAGTGCGGCCGCCCCGGCCGGCGAGCTTTTTTATACCGTCAAGAAGGGCGACACGCTGTATTCGATCGCCCGCACTCACGGTGTTACAGCGCGTGATCTGACCCTGTGGAACAATCTCGAAGATGCCTCGCGCATCACGGTGGGCCAGCGCCTGCGGGTCAGTGCGCCGGGCGCTGTACCATTGCCGGCGCCGCTGCCCGGGGCTGCCGAAGCGCGGCCGATTGCCAGCGGCGGTGCCGTGGTCGGGCGTCCGCTGGATGGTTCCCCGGCAGATGCCGCCGTAGCGCCAGCGCCGATTTTCGTGCCGGGGGGGGAGTCGCTCAAGCGCTCGCCCAAGGGGGGCAAACTGCCGTATTCCGTGGAGAATCTGGCTCTCCTGAAGGCGCAGACCACTGCACCGGCTACACTGGCCGCACCGGCAGCACCCGCAGCGCAGCCGGAAACACCCGCCGCCCCGCCGCCCGCGGCAGTCAGTCCGTCGGTGGCGGCAGTGTCCGGCGACATTGACTGGGCCTGGCCCGCACCGGGCAAATTGCTGGCCAATTTCACCGAAGGCGGCGCCGGCCAGGAAGCCAACAAGGGCATCGACATCGCCGGCAAGCAGGGTGATCCGGTGCTGGCGGCGGCGGCCGGCAAGGTGGTCTATTCCGGCAGCGGACTGCGTGGCTACGGCAATCTCGTCATCGTGCGCCACAATGCCACGTTCCTCTCCGCCTATGCCCATAACAGCCGCATCCTGGTCAAGGAAGGGCAGACGGTAGTCCGCGGCCAGAAGATCGCCGAAATAGGCAATTCCGATGCCGACCAGACCAAGCTGCATTTCGAAGTCCGGCAGCAGGGCAAGCCGGTCGATCCCCTCAGATTCCTCCCGCCACGCTGATGTCAATACCCATGGACGACGAAAATGCAGGCGACAATCCGGCGTTGACCGGAGAGGCCGAAGATGTGCATGACGTCGCGCACGATGTGACCGGTGCGAACGGCTTCCTCGACGATGTCACCCAGCTCTATCTCAAGGAAATCGGCGGCACGCCCCTGCTGACGCCGACCCAGGAACTGGCGCTGACGCGCGCCGTGCGCGCCGGCGATTTTGCGGCGCGCCAGCACATGATCGAAGCCAACCTGCGCCTTGTGGTCAGCATTGCCAAGCATTACCAGCATCGCGGCATTCCGCTCGACGACCTGATCGAGGAAGGCAACCTCGGCCTGATCCATGCACTGGAAAAATTCGATCCCGAACGCGGTTTCCGCTTTTCGACCTATGCGACCTGGTGGATCCGCCAGAACGTCGAGCGTTCGATCATGAACCAGTCGCGCACCATCCGCCTGCCGGTACATGTCGTCAAGGAGCTCAACTCCGTGCTGCAGGCCTTGCGGCGGATGGGCGTGGAACCGGGCGAAGCCGAATCGGCGATTGAAGCGGTGGCCCGCCTGCTGCACAAGCCGGTGGAGGAAATCCGCCGCATCCTTGCGCTCAACGAACGCACGACCTCGCTCGACGCGCCGCTGGACATCGATCCCACGCTGAGTGTCGCCGATGCCATTGCCGATGATGACGCCATTAATCCCGAAGATGCCGTCGAGCAGGCCGAAATCGAGCAGCATGTTGCCTCCTGGGTGGCTGATCTGTCCGACCGGCACCGCCGCGTCGTCGAATCGCGCTATGGCCTGAACGGTCAGGACATCGCCACCCTCGAAACCCTGGCACTCGAACTGGGCATCACCCGCGAACGGGTGCGGCAACTGCAGATGGAAGCCCTGACCCGCCTGCGCCAGCGCCTGGCCCGCCAATCGATGGACGTGCGCTCGTTGCTCTAAATATAGCCCGCCCTCCCCCGGCCCCTCCCGCGCGGGAGGGGTGACTGTTGCTCGCTGCGCTCATCTGTTACGGGGCGCCCCCGTTTATATTTTGGAGCGGATTGCGGCTTTCGCCGCGTGCCGCCTTGCCTTGGGGCGGCCCGGCGGCAAGACTACATCGGGGGTGGCACTTTATACGCCGTCTCGCCAGCGCCGACTTTCTGCAAGCGCGACTCAAGATAGCCACACCGCAATCCGCACCACTGCCTGAATAACGCTCCCCGTGATACACGAGCGCAGCGAGCAACAGTCACCTCCCCTTGAGGGGAGGTTGGGAGGGGTGGGCCACCCCCTGCCATTCACGCAGTGTCAGCAAAGCCTTGTCGTACTCGAAACCGGCGATCTGCCTGGCGAGGGTCTCGAAGCGCCAGTCCAGTGCGCTTTGCAGGAAGGCTTCATTCTCGGCAAGCACCTCGGCGGCGCGGATGTCGTCCTCGCTCAGCAGCTTGTCCAGGCGGCGCACGATGGCTGCGCCATCCGTGTCTGCCGGCAGAGGTTTCGCGGGCTGTGTCTGTCCGGTGGCGGGCACGGGTGCTGCAGTCCTGCTGGCAGCGGGGGAAAGCTGCAGGTCCATCCAGAACACGCTGCCCTTGCCGGGGGTGCTTTGCATGTTAATGTCGGCCCCCATCATGCGCGCGGCCTGGCGGGTCAGCGCCAGGCCGAGTCCGACCCCGCCGTAGCGGCGGGTCGGGCTGTCGTCGAGTTGGTGGAAGGCATTGAACAGTCCGGCCTGCCTGTCGGCAGGAATGCCGATGCCGGTGTCCGTCACGCCGATGCGCAGGGCAATTTTTCCGTCTGGTGCAGTGCCGAGGACTTCCGCGCGCACGCGGATGCTGCCGTGCGCCGTGAATTTGGCGGCATTGGCGGCCAGTTGGCGGATCACCACGGCAATGCGGCGGGCATCGCCGTGCAGGTATGGCGGCAGGTCGTCCGGAATCTCCAGCACCGCCGTGAGGCCCTTGGCGCGTGCAGCGGCGAAAGGCACCTGACAGGCTTCGGTCATCAGGAGGCGCAGTGCAAAGGGCACGCGCTGGCTGGGCTCGTTGCGGGTGAATTCGATGAGTCCGTCGACGAGGCCCACCAGTTGTTCTGCCGCCGTCAGCACCCGGCCGGCCATCTCCGTCTCTTTGGCCGGCAATCCTGCACCGTGCAGTAGTTCGGTAAAACCGATGATGGCATTCATCGGCGTTCGCAGCTCATGGCTCACCATGCCGAGAAAACGGCTCTTGGCCTGGTTGGCCGCCTCGGCGGCATCGCGTGCCTTGCGCAGTTCATCGGTCGTGGTGACAAGTTCGGCAGTGCGGGAAGTCAATTGTTCTTCGAGTTGTTTGCCGTGCCGGTCGATTTCGCGCATCTGTCCGGACAGTTGGCTGTATAGACCAGACACCGTCCTGCCCAGCACGGCCTGAGACGGCCACAGATAAGCGCCTTTTGCGTCTTCGTAGGCACGTTCCGCCGTCATGCCGGCCTGCATGGCGCGCACTTGCCGGCTCATCGCCTGATCTTCGCCGAGGACATGGAACAGCAACCAGCCGGCCAGAAAAGCCAGGAATTCCTGCCCGGCCAGGGCGTCGGCGCGGGACAGGCGCGCCTGCCATTCCAGTATTTCCTGCAACAGCCGGGCGTGGGTCTGGCGATGATGGTCGAGCACCCGGGCGTCGATGCCATGAACGCGCATCAACTCTTCCTCGGTGTGGAAATGCACACCGGTGTAGTCGAGCAGGCCAGAAAATAGTGTGAGGCGTTCGTCCTGTCGCTCGGGGGTGAAGTCCTGCAATATCGGGGCTGCCGCATTGATCAGTTCCACCAGGCGACGATGCTGGCGATCGACTATCTCGATGCCGGTCAGGAAATCATCGGTCCAGTTAAAGAAGGCCATGGCTCATGCTGCTCCGTTATGCCACTGTGTCCTGAGCTTGCGCACGGTCGACAGCGCAGCTTGAAAGCTGAAGGCATCGACCTGCCGTTCCAGCAGCTGTGCCTGCACATCGAATGCCAGGCGTAGCAGGGCGCGATTGTCGGTGAGCAAGTCGGCGACGGTGATATCGTCGGCGGCGAGCAGGCTTTCCAGTCGTTCGAGCAGGCTCAGGATCTCCGCCGGGGCAAGCTCCACCAATGGTTCATGGGCAGGTGCCGCGGTTTCGGCAGGCAGGCCGGCGACTGCCGTCTGCAGCTGTTGCAATGCCTGGCGCAAGGCAGCGAAAAGTGGATCGAGTTGTTCCGCATCGTCCCGGCCAAGGCGCAAGGCGGTTTCAAGTCCGGCGGCGGCTGCCTGCAAGTGGACCAGTCCCAGGCTGCCGGCCGCGCCCTTGAGGCCATGCGCCAGATTGCGCGCCTCTTCCTGCTGGCCGCTCGCCAGCAGTGCACGGGTCTGTGTCAGGTCGTCGCCGTGTCGTTCGGTAAAACCGCGCAGCATCTGGACATAGCGTTCCACGCTGCCCCCCAGCAGGCGTATGGCCCGTTGCAGTTCCGGACGGTCAAGGTCGGACAGTTGCGCGGGCAGGGTTTGCCCGGTCGTGTCGTCACGGGAGTGTAGCGGGGATGGGGCTGCCACGTGTTCCGGGACAAATCCGCTTGCGGCGGGTAGTCCCGGTTTGACTATCGAGGTGGTTGGTGGCAGCCATTTGAGCAGGGTGGCGAACAGGTCATCGGGCGCCACCGGCTTGGTGATGAAGTCGTTCATGCCGGCGGCCAGGCAACGCTCGCGGTCCTCGGCGAAGGCATTCGCCGTCATGGCCAGGATGGGGAGGTTTGCACCCTGCGCGAGCCCGCGAATTTGCCGGGTTGCCTCCAGGCCATCCATGACCGGCATCTGCATGTCCATCAGGACAATTGCATAAATATCGTTGCTGGCGACCTTGCTGACGGCCAGCGCACCGTTTTCGGCGCGTTCGACCACCAGTCCGGTGCTTTCCAGCAGGCCTGCCGCCACTTCCTGATTGACGGGGTCATCCTCGACCAGCAAGATGCGGGTTCCCGGATAGTCGCGGGCCAGGATCGCTTCAGGATCACGATGTTGCCTGACAGCCGCGGGAATGGTCGCATCCGTGCCTTCACCCTTGCCCAGGCTGGCGGTAAACCAGAATTTGCTGCCCACGCCCGGCGTACTTTCAACCCCGACCTGACCTCCCATCAGTTCGGCGAGATGGCGGGTAATGGCCAGTCCCAGGCCGCTGCCGCCGTGACGGCGCGTGGTGGAGGTGTCGGCCTGCTCGAAGGCCGTGAACAGGCGAGAAATCGTCTCGGCGGCAATGCCGATGCCGGTATCCTCGACCTCGAAGCGGATCAGGGCGCTGGACGCATCCTCCGCCTGCAGGCGGCAATGGATGCTGACCCGGCCATGGTGGGTGAACTTGACGGCATTGCTGGCCAGGTTGAGCAGCGCCTGTGTCAGGCGGGTCGGATCGCCGTGCAGGTTGCCTGGCAGCGTTGCGGTGTTGACGACCAGTTGCAGGCCTTTTTCACTGACCTGCTCGGCCAGCAGTGAAGCAATATTGGCAGGAATGCCGGCGACGACTACCGGCACGGACTCGATATGCAACTTGCCGGCTTCCACCTTGGAAAGGTCGAGGATGTCGTTGATCAGGCCGAGCAGGATGCGGCTGGCCTGTTCGATCCGGTCGATCTGTTCGCCCTGCTTCGGCGTGACCTGCCCGCGGCGCAGCAGGTGGGTCATGCCGAGAATGGCATTCATCGGCGTGCGGATCTCGTGGCTCATGTTGGCCAGGAAGGCGGCCTTGCTGCGGCTGGCTGCTTCGGCCTTGTCCAGCGCGAATTCGAGCTGGGCGGTGCGCTCGGTGACCAGTGTCTCGAGATGATGGCGGTGGCGGTCGAGTTCCGTGCCCAGGCGTTTTTTCTCGGAGACATCCTCCTTGACCGCCACATAGTGCGTGATACTGCCATCGGGCTGGCGCAGGGGCGTGATGATGGCGAACTCCACATACTCGCTGCCATCCTTGCGCTTGTTGACGAATTCTCCCTTCCAGGCATGTCCCTGGTTGAGGGCTTCCCAGAGTGAAGTGTAGGTTTCCGGGGGCGTCCTGGTGGATTGCAGGATGCGCGGGTTTTGGCCGAGCAGCTCTTCCCGTGAATAGCCGGACGCCTGGATGAAGGCTGCATTGACATACTCGATCTCGGCGGCGAGATTGGCGATGACGATGCTCTCGGGGCTTTGTTCCACTGCCTGGGCGAGCTTGCGCAAATTGCCTTCCCTGTCGCGCAAGACTGCCTGGGTGCGCCGCCGCTGCACCGCGCGCCAGATTTCGTTGGCGATGAGTTGCACCGTCTCCGCATCGGCGGCGTCGTAATCCGTGGCCTTGTTGCCGACGCCCGCCAGCATCACTACCCGGTCGTTCTCGATCACCGGTATCGAAATCAGGCGCGTCAGCGCCGAATGTCCTTCCGGCAGGCCGCGCTTGTGCGGGCAGGTGGCATAGTCGTTGATGATCACCGCCTTGCGCTGGCGCAGGGCATCCGCCCAGATGCCGGCCTGGCTCACCGGATGATGCTTTTCGAAAGCCGCCCGACAGTAGTTGCTCAGGGTGCGGCGCGACCAGGCCACCAGTTCGATGGTCTCTTCATCGGCGTTGACGAAATGGATGAAGGCAATCTGGCTGCCGGTGAGGTCTTCCGCCAGTTCCATGCCGCGCTGCATGAAAGTGGCTTCGTCCAGCTGTTCGGCGGCGCGGGGCAGTTCCAGCAGGGCCTCGGCGCGGGCGGCCTGTCGGGCGAGGTTTGCTGCGCTGCGCTTGAACTCGGTGATGTCGATATGCCCGCCGATCAGGCGGATCGCCTGCCCGGCAGCATTGACGCTCGCCGCGCCCTTGGCGGCAATCCAGCGATAGTTGCCGTCCTTGTGGCGCATGCGATATTCCATGTCGAACGGGCCATCGGGATGGGCCACGAAGGCCATCACATCCGCCACGACGCGCTGCTGGTCGTCCGGATGCAGCCGGGAATGCCATTCGGCATAATCATTGGGCATTTCTTCATCCCGGTAGCCGAGCTGTGCTTTCCACTCGGGGGAAAGCGTCACACGGTTGGAGGTGATGTCCCATTCATACAGGCCCATGCGGGCGCCGGCCACGGCAATGCGCAGGGATTGTTCCTGTTCGCGCAAGGCTGTCAGGGCTTCGATCTGTTCCCATTCCGCCGCCGCGCGCGCGGCCAGGATGCGCAGCACGTCGGCCACCATGGTTCCGTCCTGCAGCGGCCGGCGGCTGACGCCGACGCACAGGCCGATGACCTCGCCGTTGCGCCGCAGCAGCGGCTCGCCGACATAACTTTCGGCGCCGAGATTTTTCAGGTCGGCATCATCCGGGTAGCGGGTCTGTACGTCGGACTCGACACGGCATTGGGCCGTTTGCACCACGTTGCTGCAAGGCGTGCCGGCCAGGTCGTAGGACCAGTTGTCGATGATCCGGCCATCCAGCCATGCGGCCAGCGTTTCGATCCGTTGTGTATCCGCTGACAGGCGGCCGACATGCACGTAATCCAGTTCGAGCGTTACCGCGGCATGGCGCACGGCGTCGCGAAAAAAACTTTCGCCGGCAGTGCGCGCCACGAAATCCGCCGTGCTGGCCAGCAGATCCACGGTCCGCAATTTTTCCTGCTGGGCGCGCTGCGTGCCCAGGGTGATCGCCAGTTGGCGGCGCTGGCGGGCCGACAACAGGGTGACGGTTGCGAGGATCAGCAACAGCAGGCCGGTCGTGGCGATCAGGATTACCTGGTTGAGGGAGTTCGCACGGGTTTCGCTGCAGTTCTTTTTGGCCAGCAGGACCCAGTCGGTGCCGGGGATGGCCAAGGCGATGCCATGGGCGTCTTTCTGACGGTAATCCTGGCCTTCAAGGAGGCTGCCGGGTGGGTGCCGGGGAGAGAAAGCCTGCGCAAGCAGCGACTTCTCGTCCGCAATGGGCACGCTCAATTTCCGGAAGGGTCCGGTGGGGAAACGCACGTCGCTGATGATCTCGACCCGATCGTTGTCGCGGCGGAGCAGCAGCGCCTCGCCGCTCTCGCTCGGCACCGGCCAGGCGCGCATTGCCGCGGACATGTAGTCCCCGGCGTCGCTGTGCATGATGACGATGGGGCCGGGCTCCCCTTCGGGGAGCGTCAGGCGGAAGACGAAGTCCAGATGGGTGCGGCCAGCCTCGTCGACATACGGGCCGAGGAGCACGCTCCGGTCCGGATCAACCGCTGCGATCACGCGGGCACGAGTCGTCTGACTGATGACCGGGCGCTGTGTCGAGTCGGGCAGATTTGAATCCCACAGGGGCTCACCTTCGGCATCGAGCAGCATGACCTGCTGAAAACTCCCCTTGCCACGGTAGGTGGCCAGCCGTTCGAACATGCGGTCGCGGCTGACGGTATCGCCCTGCTGACGCCAGCGCTGGTAGGCAATGCCAAGGAAGGGGCTGATGCGCAGCAGGTGGGTATCGCGCTGTCTTTCCGCCAGCCAGTCGTTCAATTGGCGTGTCTTCAGCGCGCCGATCGCCTGCAATTGGGCGGTCTCGCTTTTTTTCTCGCTCTCGATGACATACAGGATAAGGGTGGCAGTGATGCCGATGATGGCAGCCGCCAGCCAGGACAGCGGCCAGCGTATCTCCCGGAAGACGGAATTCTTTGCTGCCACGCCGCTGCCGTGCGGCGGCGTGCGGTCTGGCGGTGTGGCTGGCGTCATCGCCTGGTTCATGGTCAGGTTTGCGCGGTGGCCGTCAGCGCCGCTGTTTCACCGTTATCGGCGCACGCGGTGGCAATGCTGACGAAAACGTCGAAACTGGCGAGGAAGGCATCGACGACGGCGGGATCGAAGTGCTTGCCGCGCCCGGCAACGATGATGTCGCGGGCTTGTTCGTGGGTCATGGCGGGTTTATAGACGCGCCGGGTGATCAGGGCGTCGAACACGTCGGCCAGCGCCATCAGGCGTGCCGAGAGCGGGATGGCATCGCCGGCCAGGCCGTCAGGGTAACCGCTGCCGTCCCATTTCTCGTGATGCCAACGGGCTATCTCCTTGGCGATGACGAGGAAGTCGGCCGTCTTGTGCGCCGCATTCTCGGCCCGTTCGATGGCTTCCGCGCCCAACTGGGCATGGGTTTTCATGATCACCCATTCTTCCGGGGTGAGCGCGCCGGGCTTGAGCAGGATGTGATCGGGGATGCCCACCTTGCCGATGTCGTGCAAGGGCGCGGACTTGACGAGCAACTGGATGGCATGGTCGGTGAGCTGCGCGGCAAAGCGCGGGTGCTCGCGCAGTTCCCAGGCCAGGGCATGCACGTACTGCTGGGTGCGGTGAATGTGGTTGCCGGTTTCCGAGTCGCGCGTTTCGGCCAGGTAGCCCAGCGCATGGATGCTGATATCCTGGATCAACTGGTTCTCGGCCATGCGCCGCACCACCTCGGCTTCCAGCCAGGTATTTTGCACGGCGAGGCGATCGCGAATCTTTTTCAGTTCCAGCTGGGTGGCAATCCGGGCCAGCACGACAGCGGGTTTGATCGGTTTGGCGATGTAGTCAACCGCGCCGAGCTTGAGGCCGCGCTCTTCGTTGAGTTCGTCGTCGAGGGCAGTGACGAAGATCACCGGGATGCTGCGGGTGGCCGGATCGGCGCGCAATTGGGTGAGCACGGCATGGCCATCCATGCCGGGCATCATCACGTCGAGCAGAATCAGGTCCGGCTTGGGTGGCGAGGTCAGCGCCCGCAGGGCCTGTTCGCCCGAACTGGCCGCGCGTACGCGGTAATGCGGCCGCAGCGCCCAGGCCAGTACGGCCAGGTTGGCGGGTTCGTCATCAACGATGAGGATGGTTCTTTCGTCCATGCGATGCTTTCCTCAAAGCGTGCTGCTGGATAACCCTATTGCAAACCAATCCTCCCAGTATAACCAAGGTAACGTTCTTGCAGGGTTTGCGCGAACTGGAAAACGGTCATGGCGTAGAAGCTGCTGCGGTTGTAGCGGGTGATGACATAAAAATTCTGGTAGCCGAGCCAGTACTCGGTTGGCGCGGCGGGTGTGACCAGGTCGATCAGTGCGGCAGGGGCATCGGGCGCGGCCTCTGGAATGACGACGCCGAAATCGCTCATCTCTGCAGGGCGGCGTCTGGGCAGGATGCCTTCGGCAATCAGGGATTCGTGCGCCGAAGCGCCAGTCCCACGGGGATTCCCTTTGGTCACGCCGACTTTTATGGCAATCGGTCCGCCTTCCTCCCAGCCATGTTCCTTGAGGAAGTTGGCGGCGCTGCCGATGGCGTCGGCGGTGCTGCCGACCAGGTCGATCCGGCCATTCCTGTCGAAGTCGACGGCGTAGGCGTGAATGCTGGACGGCAGGAACTGTGGCAGGCCGATTGCGCCGGCATAGGAGCCGCGATAGCTGTCGGGTGCGCGGCCTTCGTCCTGCGCCAGCAGCAACAATGCTTCGAGTTCGCGGCGAAACAGGTCGGCGCGCGGCGGATAGTCGAAGGCCAGCGTCGCCAGCGCGGCGAAGCTGTCGAAACGCCCCAGATGCTTGCCGTATAAGGTTTCGATGCCGATGATGGCGACGATGATTTCAGCCGGCACGCCGGACAGTGCCTGGGCCCTGGCCAGCGTGGCCGCGTGCTTGCGCCAGAAGTCGAGTCCGGCGGCGATGCGGCGCGATTCGATGAAGCGCTGGCGATATGCCTTCCAGGAACGGATGCCCGGATCGGCGGGTGGTGCGATGGCTTTCAAGACCGAGGCAATCGGCCGCGTTTTCTCGAACAGCGCGGTGAGACGCTCGGCATCCAGGCCATGGCGAGCCTGCATTTCGCCGATGAAGGCCTGCACATCCTCCCGCTGGGCGTAGCCGGAGTTTGCAGAAGCTTGCGCAACGGTGACGAAAATCAGGCAGGCAATCATTGTGAAATACAACAGTGTTTGCGCCGGGCCGCCCCAAGCAAACACGGCACGCGGCGAAGCCGCAAGCCGCACCACTGCAACGACGGGAGCACCCCTAAATAGACGAGCGCAGTGAGCAAACAAGAATCCCCCGCGAGGGGGGCACCAGGCCGCAGGCCGCAGGACGCCACGAAGTGGCGGTCCTGAGCGCAGCGAGGGATTCGGCGCAGCCGAACAAAGGGGGGCGGGCGTTTTCATGGTTTGAAAGCCGCCACGCGGCGGCGCAATTCATCTAGGTTCGGGGGTGAGGGGGCATCGTAACGCAACGCGGCATACAGCGCAGCAATCGCGTGCATCTCAGTTGCTGTATCAGGCAGTGCAACAGCAATGCGCCGGGCATAGTCCTGCGGACCTTCCCAGGCATGCCGGGCGAGCCCGCGGCGCGCCAGTCGGCGCGACAGCTTGTGCCATTGCCGTTCTACGGGATCGAGACGCGGCCGGCGCCACAGCATCCAGCCGGCCAGCGCCAGCAGCATGGTGCCGCAGAGCACGGCGAGCGTTGCCGTCATGCTGCGCCAGTCCGGCGCGCTCATGCCCAGTTTCCTGAGGAAGTCGCGCTGCCGTTCCGGGTTGTAGCCGAGCACCCACTGGTTCCAGGCATTGCTGACCGCCCACCAGCGAAAGCGCGCGTCATGCAGCCAGTCGAGTCCGCTCCTTGATAACCAGGGCAGCGGCTCGCCGGCCGGCACGGCGGCGGCAAGATTCTGCTCGATGCGCGCCGGCGCGCTGACGGCGGTGGGATCGACGCGCAGCCAGCCCTGGCCGTCCAGCCAGACCTCGGCCCAGGCGTGGGCATCGGACTGGCGGATCACCCAGGTGTCATCGACGGGATTGCGTTCGCCGCCCTGATAGCCGGTGACGACGCGGGCCGGCACGCCCGCGGCGCGCATCAGCACAACGAAAGACGCGGCGAAATGCTCGCAAAAGCCGCGCTTGTGGTCGAACAGGAATTCGTCGGCGATATGCTGGCTCATCAAGGGCGGCTGCAGGGTGTAGATGAAGCGTTGCGCGCGCATGAATTCGATGGCGCGCCGCAGCCGCTGCCGGTCGCTGCCGCCGTCTGCCTGCCAACTGGCGCCGAGGGCCAGCGTGCGCGGGTTGTCGGTGGCCGGCAGGGCCAGCGCCTCGGCCAGCACCCGGCGATTTTCGGGCGCGTAGCTGACGGCCGCCTGCGACTGGAGCTCGTAGCGGACGCGCTCGCGTACCGGCTTTCTCGATCGCAGCTGGAAGTCCGATGTGGCCACGACATCCGTGCCAATGGCGGGCAGGGCGGTGGGCAATTCAAGGGCGAACAGCCAGGGCTTGTTGTGCGGTTCCAGCGTGATGGCATAAGCATAGGTCGGGCCTGCGCCGTGCGGCTGATAGAACAGTTCCTTGCCGAGCGACTGGATACCCGCTTGCCAGTTGCGCCCGTCCAGACGCGCCAGCACCGGGCCACGCCAATACAGCTCCTGCCTGGGCGGCACCGGACCGTCGAACTTGGCGCGGAAGGCGATGGCGTCCGACTGGATCAGGTTGTTGATCGCGCCCGGCGCCATCTGGTCCGACAGCCCCGTCAGGCCGCTATGGGCGTCGCTGGGCAGGCCCCACAACGGTCCGGAAATGCGCGGGAACAGGACGAACAGCACCAGCATGAAGGGCAGGGCCTGCAGCAGCATCACCCCGGCGAGGCGGAGCAGGCTGGTTGCGCGTGCCTGTGCGTCGGTCAGGCTGGCCAATGCGGCGGTGGCGATGAGCAGGGTGCCGAGCATGGTGAACGCCACCGCGATCGACTGGTTCTCGAAAAACTGCGTGAGGGTCAGGAAGTAGGCGAGCAGCACGACGGCCAGTCCGTCGCGCGGCGCCCGCGCCTCGAGTTGCTTCAACGCGAGGAAGAGCAGCAGCAGCGCCACGCCGGCGCGCTGGCCGAACAGCGTGCGGTATTCGATGAGGACCCCCGCCGTGCCGGCGAGGCTGACAAAGACCAGCACCCAGCGCGTCGGCAGCGGCTGGCGCCACCAGGCCAGCGCGGCGCGCCAGACGAATGCCGCGCCGGCCACGGCGGCAAGCCACAAGGGCACCTGCGCCACCAATGGCGCATAAGCCGCCAGCCCCGTCGCCAGCAGCCACCAGGTCTGCGCCGGGGTGAGCGGGTGGATGGGTGGCTTAGCCATTACTTTCGGAGCCTTGCCGCCGGGCCGCCCCAAGGCAAGGCGGCACGCGGCGCCAGCCGCAATCCGCACTTACGCATGAACGGACGCTCCCCGTAACAGACGAGCGCAGCGAGCAACAGTCACCCCTCCCGCGCGGGAGGGGCTGGGGGAGGGCCGGTCTAATTTTCATATAGGGCCAGCGCCTTCAGGCAGGCATGGGTGTGCTCCGGGCCATGCGCCTGGGAAATTTCCTGCCCCGGCAGGCGCAGTCCCCAGGAAAGACCGGCGGCTTCGGTATCGAGCACCCAGCGCGTCAGTACCGACAGGCGCGTCTCGACATCCATGCGCTGCGGCAGCATGTCCCAGTCGAGCCAGAGCGCCTGCGCTGCCGTGCCGGCGAACTGCTTGGTTTGCAAGGGCGCTTCCGGACCCTGGCGCGCGACGGCTTTCCAGGCGACGTGGTGGGGCGGGTCGCTCGGCTGATGACGCTTGAGGCCGGCAAAATCCTCGTCGCCGCTGTCGCCGGGCAGGCTCCCGCCCTCGATGCCGCTGAAAGTCGGCGTTGGCGGGACGGCGCTCGCCGGTTGCGGATAGACCAGGCAGGTGAGTGCCGGTACGGCATAGCTCCAGGCGCGGATCAAACCCAGCGGCCAGAGCGTTTCAACGGTGACGCGCGGCATGGTGAGCCAGCCGCGTTGCGTGGCGGGCAGTGGCAGCAGCACCCGTGCGCTGCCCTTCGCCGGCACGTTTATCGCCATGACCGCCTGCCCGGGCAGGTGAAGCCGCAGCAGATGGCGCGGCCGCGTATCCGGGTTGTGCAGGATCAGCGGGAAGCGTGCCGTGTCGCCGGCAAAGACTGGCAGGGGGGCGCCGACGGTGATGGCGAGGCCGGCCTGGTTGCGGAAGGTATGCAGGATCGTCGCGACCCCCAGGCCCGCAAGCAGGAAAACGAGTCCGTAACCGAGGCTCAGGTTGTAATTGATCGCACCGATCAGCATGACGAGCAGCGACACGCCATACAACAGGCCGGCGCGGCTCGGCAAGACATAAACGCGGCGCTGTGAGAGAACGACGGGCACCGCTTCGGGGGGGCGCACGCGCAGCGCCCAGGCGGTGAAGCGGTCGGATAGATTGCGGCGCAGGGCAGTCAGCATGGCCCTATGATATGCAGCTTGCACCGACTTTGTCTGGAGACACCTTGAAATCAATCGCACTTTTCATCGCCCTGCTGCTGGCCTTGCTGGCCTTGCCCATGCTGCTGCCCTCCGTGCCGGGCCAGCGCCCGGATGCGAACCCTGTCACGCTGCCCTGGCAAATCGAACGCCTGCCCGATGGCGGGTCGCGCGTGTTCGGCCTGACGCTGGGCCGCAGCACGCTGGAGGAGGCCCGCCAGCAACTGGGCGGGGACGTGCAGGTGGCCCTGATCGTGGCGCAGGGCGAGACCGGTTCGCTGGAAGCCTATTGCGAGAGCATCGACGCCGGCGCCGTGAAGGGCAAGCTGGTCCTGACCCTGGAAACTTCTCTCGCCCAGCGCGAGCAGATGCTCGCGCGGGCACGCAAGGTCGACTACATGCAAAGCGCTGCACGGCGGGTCGAGCTCGGCGCTGAAGACCTGCGGCAGGCGGACCGGGCGCCGATCATCGCAATTACCTTCATTCCGGCGGCAAACCTTGACGAACAGGTGGTGCTGCAGCGCTTTGGCGTGCCGGGCGAACGCCTGCGCAGCGGCGAGCACAAGGAGCATTTTCTCTATCCCGAGTTGGGGCTCGACCTGCAACTCGATGCCAAGGGCAAGGAAGTGCTGCAGTATGTCGCGCCCCGCGACTTCGCCCGCTTGCGGGCACCGTTGGCACCTGCATCCACGCGATAACGAAGCACTGCGTCAGAAAAATCTTTACATTTGAGCCTTTCCCCCGGCCCCTTTCCCGCCAGGGGAAAGGGGAGAAAATCGGCCCCTCGCAGCAGTCTCGCCGCCGGGCCGCCCCAAGGCGAGGCGGCACGCGGCGCCAGCCGCAATTCGCTCGAAAGCATGAACGGGGGCTCCCCGTGATAAACGAGCGCAGCGAGTCAACAGTCACCCCTTCCGTGAGGGAGGGGCTGGGGGAGGGCGGGCTCTTTCAGCTTCGTAGGCCGATACGCTGATGCCGGCATGGGTGAGGAATTCCCGCAGGTGCTTGATGTCCTGCCGGTTGAAGACGCTGCCCTGGTGCGGATGGTGCAGGAAGTATTCGTGGCGGTTCAGCAGCACGCGAAAGCGCGCGCCATGCACCGGTGCGACTGTCGCACCGAGGTGATTCAGCAAGGACTCGATTTCCCGCCAGTGGATGTTGGCGCTGACAGGTTCCTGAAACAGACTGCGCAACAGATGCAGATGTTTATGGCTCATGATCGTGCCTCCGTAGGGCCGCCCCAAGGGGGCACGCAACTCCCGTGGGGGGCAGCGAGCCGATGTTGCGAGCGTGGGGGGGGCATTAATTTCTCCTGGCGGAGGTGGTGAGATTCGAACTCACGAACGCCTTGCGACGTTGCCGGTTTTCAAGACCGGTGCATTCAACCGCTCTGCCACACCTCCGAATCCGTACTTCGTAACACACTTGCCGGTTTTAGCTCCGGCTGACCTGAAGGTCACCCTGCGCTAGCGCGCCCCGCTTGCGCGGAGCTGGCGCCAAGACCGGTGCATTCAACCGTTCTGTCATACCTCCGCAATTCTCGCGAATGCGAAATGCGCCGCGATTATAGCCCGCCCAGCGACGGCAGGCCGTGGCGTCGGCGGGCTTCGTTGCAGGCTTCGTCACCGTAGCCAAGGGTGGAAAATGGTGCGAATTCGCTGCAGGCGCTCGGACGTTGCGGGTAGATCGAACAACTGACTGCCACACCAATCGTTCCTTGGAGGGCGATGCAGCGTTTGGGGCTGTCGGTGCATTCGCGCATGCAGGCAGTAGTGGGTGTGTAGGACTCGGTCAGTGCGGCCGGCACCCAGCCACCCGGTGCATTATCGAGTTCGATACGTGGCAGGGTGATGCGATAGGTGGCGCAACAGGCGCCACAGGCACAGCAAACGGAAACATGATCGGCCACCGGGCTACAAGACGCCGTTATCAGGACTTCACGGGAAGGGAACGCCGTCCCGCCAGCGCCGACTTTCTTGCGGACGCCTGGCCGGGGTAACTGGATGCGCAGGAATGCTTAGCGGGAATATGCAAGGATCTCCTGGGAAATCTGCGCCAGGGGAACTGTCTTGCCTACCCCGCCCAGCGAGATGGCGGCTCGGGGCATGCCGAACACTACGCAGGACTTTTCGTCCTGCGCCAGCGTTTGCGCACCGGCATCATGCAGAGACCTGATCCCGAGCGCGCCGTCGTTGCCCATGCCGGTCATGATGATGCCCAGCGCGTTCCTGCCGGCAATTTTGGCCACCGAGCTGAACAGGACATCGACGGAAGGTTTCTGGTGGTTGGCGAGCGGGCCGTCAGCTACCGAAACGTAATATTGGCTGCCACTGACTTGCAGCGTCATATGGCTGCCGCCGCTGGCAATCAGCGCCTGTCCGGGCAGCACTTCGTCGCCATCCCGTGCTTCGCGTACCTTGATGGCGCATACGTTGTCCAGGCGGTCGGCGAACATCGCGGTAAATCTTTTCGGCATGTGCTGCACGATGACAATTCCGAGCCTGATCACCGGCAGGTTCACCAATACCGTTTCGAGCGCCTGGCCACCGCCAGTGGAGGCGCCAATGGCTACGACCCTGGCATTTCGGGCCCCGCGAAGTTCTGTCCGTGTCGGTTGCGCCATGAGGTGCAATTAGGTGTGATTAAAAAACCTGGGTGATAGATGAAATATTCGCGAAACCATATCATAGTTGTCCGAAGACTTTAGTTATGTATATGGATGATTATCGGCGGAGTACATGGATTGTCTTCATGTGGACCAGCCAGCCGACAATGGCACGGCCCCGCAAATAGATGCCGGGGTCGTGGCGTGCAGAAACCCGCGGCCAATGCAGTCGGCCTTGGCGCCGTCGGAAAAAACCTCTCGTTACGCCGGTAGCGGCTATCAGTTAGCCGCTCCGGTATGTTCAGCCTAGCCGCAGCTGCCGACCGCCCCGCAGGCGGTGCAGAAGTCGCAGCCGTCCTTCTTGATGACCGTCATGTTGCCGCATTCGGTGCACAGCGCTCCCTGGGTGACTTTGAGCTGGCCCTTTTCGCGCGGGGTTTCCAGGATACCCATGTCGCGCGTCGGATAGCCGTGTTCATCGAGCAGGCCGAGCATCGCATAGCGGTGCATGATCAGCCGCGCGATGTAGGCGACCGTCGATGGCCAGTTCTGCTGACGGCGCGTGCCCGGCACGAAGGCCATGAAATCGCCGAGCGGTTCGGAGTAGTTGAGCAGCTTGCGCAGTTTCATGCCGATCCAGGCCGGGTCCATCACGCGCATGTCGAGCGACAGGAGCTTGGTCAGACCGTCAAGGGCGCGCGGATAGTTGCCGGACAGCCAGCACGAATAGGGGCGAGTGACGCCGTCGGGCAGGGTGATTTCCTTCAGGCCGAGCACAAAGTCTTCGCGCGAGGCGGGGTTGACGATATCCACCGTCCACGACAGTGTGCCGTCGGTGCCGGTCTTCGGCTCGTCGCGGCTGAACATGCAATCGAGCACCGGCGTGGCGTTGTCGGAGTCGAGCGCGCCGAGCTGCTCGCAGCGATAGCGGATCACCTGTGCCATTGCCGCGATGGCGCCCGGCATCAGCTTGTGTTCGCCATGCGGCGGCATCGGCATCTCGAAGGCTGCTTCGCCGACGGTGGCGGCCAGCACGTCGAGCTTCAGCTTGAGCCAGGCCGGATCGTTGGCACGCATGTCCATCGACAGCGTCTTGGCCACGGCGCCGAGGCCGCGCGGCTGTTCGGTGCCATTCACCCAGACTTCGAAGGGGACGGACTGGCGCTTTTCATTCTCGATCTGCCCGACGAACAGGGCGAATTCGCCATGCGGCGTTTCGATCATGTAGGTCCAGGCGGCATTGCCGTCGGTCAGGCGCGGCCGGCCGGGCCAGCGCAGGGATGACAGCACCGGCGCGGGCAGCGAACCGATCGACAGCCGGCGGTTGGCGCAGTCGATGGTGACGTCCTGCGGCTGCTTCTGCGGCTGGGTATGGCTGGCCGGGGCGGCCGGGGTGGTCGACAGCACGCTGCCCAGCACCTTGTTCGGCCGGTAGGTGGCGAGGCCCTTCAGCCCGGCCTTCCATGCCGACAGGTAGAGGTCCTCGAATTCCGCGTAGGGATAATCCTCGGGCACATTCACCGTCTTGGAAATGGCGGTGTCGATGTAGGGGGCAACCGCCGCGACCATGTCCTTGTGCGCCTGGGCAGAGATTTCCAGGGCGGTGACGAAATAGCCCGGCAGCTTGCTGACATCGCCACCCTGGTGCTTGTACAGCCGCCAGGCATAGTCTTCCACGGCGTATTCCTTGAAGCTGCCGTCGGCCATGCGCTTCTTGCGCGTGTAGGTCCAGGAGAAGGGCGGCTCGATGCCGTTCGAGGCGTTGTCGGCGAAGGCCAGCGAAATCGTGCCGGTGGGCGCGATCGACAGCAGGTGCGAGTTGCGGATGCCGTGCTTGCGGATCAGGTCCTTGATGTTCTGCGGCAGGCGCGAGGCGAAATTGCCGCCGGAGAAGTAGAGGTCGGCGTTGAAGAGCGGGAAGGCACCACGCTCCTTGGCGAGTTCGACCGAGGCGAGGTAGGCGCGATCGCGCATGTACTCGGAGATCTTGGCAGCGGTGCCGCGCGCTTCTTCTGTGTCGTAACGCTGGCAGAGCATGATTAGTGCGTCGCCCAAGCCGGTGAAGCCCAGACCGATGCGGCGTTTCGCCGCGGCCTCGGCCTGCTGCTGGGGCAGGGGCCAATGGGTGGCATCCAGCACGTTGTCGAGCATGCGCACCGAGATGTCGATGACCCGGCCGAAGCCGGCGTAATCGAAGTCGGCGGTTTCCTCGAAGGCGTGGTTGACGAACCTGGTCAGGTTGATCGAGCCGAGGCAGCAGCAGCCATAGGGTGGCAGTGGCTGTTCGGCACAGGGGTTGGTGGCCTCGATGGTTTCGCAGTAGTTGAGGTTGTTGTCCTTGTTCATGCGGTCGATGAACAGGATGCCCGGCTCAGCGTGGTCGTAGGTCGAGCGCATGACCTGGTTCCACAACTCGCAGGCGGGGATCTTGCGATACACCCAGAGCCCGTCGTCGCGCTGGTAGGCGCCCTTGTTCTTGACGTCGGCACAGGGTTCGGCGCGATGCACCAGTTCGATGTCGCCGCCGGCTTCCACCGCCGCCATGAAGGCGTCGGTGACGCCGATCGAGATGTTGAAGTTGGACAGGTCGCCCTTGTCCTTGGCGTGGATGAAGCGCTCGATATCCGGATGGTCGCAGCGCAACACGCCCATCTGTGCTCCCCGGCGGCTGCCGGCAGATTCGACCGTTTCGCAGGAGCGGTCGAAGACGCGCATATAAGAAACGGGGCCGGAGGCGCGCGACTGCGTGCCCTTGACATGGGCGCCGCTGGGCCGGATGCTGGAAAAATCGTAGCCGACGCCGCCGCCGCGGCGCATGGTTTCGGCGGCCTGCGAGAGGGCGGTGTAGATGCCGGGGCGATCATCGACGATCTCGGAGATCGAATCGCCGACGGGTTGCACGAAACAGTTGATCAGGGTGGCGCACAGGTCGGTGCCGGCGGCTGAATTGATGCGGCCGGCGGGGACGAAGCCGTTTTCCTGGGCATCAAGGAAATGGGGTTCCCACCAGGCTTGTTTCTCTTCGGTCTCGACGGCGGCGAGGGCGCGGGCGACACGGGCACGGACGTCGTGCACATCGCGTTCATTGCCCTTGGCGTACTTTTCAAGCAGCACTTCGCCGGAGATTTCCTGTGGCAGGGGCAGACCCAGTTGCCCCGTGTATTCATCTTGAAAGTCTTGCTCGGTATCGACGGTGGTGTGATCCATGGTCATATGTTTGGGCCCGCTGGTTGAGTTGTTTATTGGAGACGCGACAGCATCGAAGCATAGCCACACCTCCGGACAGTGTGAAGTAAAAAATTTTTACTCACAGTTAAAACAACAACTTATGAATAAATCTAGTAGCCGGACTAATTTATACCACTACATGTAGTAGGTTTCGCGCCCAAAAAAGGACACGAAAAATCAGTCTGTTGGGGCGTTTTGGCGGCTAAATCCAGCCCATTGCGATTGCTGCGACGCAACAAAACTACCGATTCAGGGGGGTTGACTTGACGTCAATCGGTGTTCCTTCCCCACCCCATGCGGGATAGGAAAAATTTTGTCTATAACCAAAGAAAAAATACTACTCAGGCAGGGTAGGGCGAAGGACAACCGGGTCAAATAAAGCGACTGATATTTTTGCTAGCGCAGCATGCGCTGAAAGCGAACCAGGCTCTTGCTGAAACCGGCAATGCCAACTTTGTGTCCTGCAATTCACGGTTGGAAATGTATTCGGCATGCGTATTTCCGCACCGGAGGATGCCTGTTGACGAGTCATCCTCCCGGCGTTGCGGGAAGTTCGCGGCGCCCGGCTAACAGCCTTAGCGGGGAACTATGGGCGTGACGACAGAAGCGTTTTTCTTGTTCTGTTTTGCGGCCTTTTTTTCCTTCGGGGTTTTGGTGGGTTGCTTCTTTGCTTCCTTGTTGGGTTGCTGTGCCTTGCCCATGGCGATACTCCTCTAAAGCACCGACGAATGTGCGGTGTCCCTCAGTATAAGCGGATGCAGGCGGAGCCACTGGCGATCAAGGCCAGGGGATCTCTGATCGGATCAGAATGCCGGCGTGAAGAAACGCTGACGCATCTCCTCCAGTCCCAGCAGGCGGAGCAACTCGTCGAGGCGAGCGGCGCGATGTTTTCCGGACTGGTTGTGGCGGCGGGCGATGATCAGTTCGTTCTTCAGCGAGTGTTCCCAGCCCACCAGTTCGGTGACATTGACCTGGTAACCATGCGCTTCAAGCTGCAGGCAGCGCAGCACGTTGGTGACCTGGCTGCCGAATTCCCGTGTATGCAACGGGTGGCGCCAGAGTTCCGCCAGCGGATTGGCCAGCGCCTTGGCCTTGTTTTTTCTCAGCATGGCGGCAAGCTCGGCCTGGCAGCAGGGTGCCAGCACGATGAATTCGGCCTGGCGCCCCAGGGCAAAGCGAATCGCGTCGTCGGTGGCGGTGTCGCAGGCATGCAGGGCAGTGACGACATCGATTCTGGCCGGCAGTTCAGGTGCCGTCAGTGCGTCAGTCACGGTGGTGTCGAGGAACGACATGCCGGGGAACGCCAGCCGGCTCGCCAATGCCCGCGACTTTTCCACCAGTTCATGGCGGGTTTCGATGCCGTAAATGTGCGAGCCACTGCCAAGCTGCTTGAAAAACAGGTCATAGAGAATGAAGCCGAGGTAGGACTTGCCGGCGCCGACATCCACCAGTTGGATGTCTGGTGAGGCTTGTTGCCGTTCGAGCAGCAATGGTTCGATGAAGCGGTAGAGGTGATAGACCTGCTTGAGCTTGCGCCGGCTGTCCTGATTCATCCGGCCGTCGCGGGTGAGGATATGCAGTTCCTTGAGCAGTTCGAGCGATTGGCCGGGCCTGATGCCGTGTTTTTCTTCCATGTTGGTTCCTGTTGCAAATTTGCCTATTGTTATACTAGTAGCTGGGCAGGAATGCCCGGAATTGTTGCTAAACATCAGGTTGGTGAGTATCCTATGCTGCGTCGCAGCATCACCGCAAGCCCACGAGGTATTGCGGCAAACCAATGAACTACGAACAGCATTATCTGACCTCTCTCTTCGAGCCCAAATCCATCGCCATCATCGGTGCTTCCGAGACGGCGGGTTCGATTGGCAGCACCATGGTGCGCAATGTCATTGATGACGGCTTTCCGGGGCGCCTGTTCCTCGTCAATCCGCGCCACAATAAAGTGTTTGGCATGGAAGCCTACGCTTCGGTCGAGGATATTCCACAGCGGCTCGACTTGGCGGTGGTCTGCACCAGGGCCGAAACGGTGCCGGAGATCATCGATGCCTGTGGTCGCGCCGGCACTCGCAACGCCATCATCATCTCGGGTGGTTTTGCCGAGATGGGTCCGCGTGGCGCCAGCCTGGCCCGCGCCATGCTGGAAAGTGCGCGGCGGCACAATGTGCGCCTGCTCGGTCCCAACTGCCTGGGTTTGATCCGTCCCGGCAGTTGCGTGAATGTCACCTATACCCACAGCAGCGCGAATCCCGGCACGGTCGGCCTGATTTCCCAGTCCGGCGCGCTCTGCACGGCGATTCTCGACTGGGCGCTGCCCAATAATGTCGGTTTTTCCAACGTTGTATCGCTGGGGGCCGAGAGTGATGTCGACTTTGGCGAAGTGCTCGACTACATGGTCGCCGATCCGCGTACCGAGAATATCTTTCTGTACATCGAGGGCATCAAGAACGCGCGGCGATTCATGAGTGCGCTGCGCGCCGCCGCGCGCTGCAAGCCGGTGCTGCTGATCAAGGGCGGGCGCAATCCCGCCGGCAAGCAGGCGGCGCTATCGCATAGTGGCGCCCTGCTCGGTTCCGACGACGTGTTCGACGCGGCACTGCGGCGCGCGGGCGTGGTGCGCCTCGGCAATGTCGGCCAGATGTTTGCCGCCGCCCAGGCGCTGTTCTCGCATTTTCGTCCGCGCGGCAATCGCCTGATGATCGTCACCAACGGCGGCGGGATCGGCGTGCTGGCGGCCGACCATGCCGCAGACATCGGCATTCCGCTGGCCGGAATGTCCGAGGTTACCCTCAAGCACCTGAACGAGGCCCTGCCGCCAACCTGGTCGAAAGCCAATCCGATCGACCTGGTCGGCGATGCCGATCCGGCGCGCTACGCCACCGCGATCACCGCCTGCCTGGAAGACGACGGGGTCGATGGCGTACTGGCGATCCTTGCACCACAGGCAATGGCTGATCCGACGCAGACCGCCCGCACCGTCATCGAGGTGGCGAAGAAAACCGACAAACCGCTGGTTACCTGCTGGATGGGCGAGGAGCAGGTCAAGGAGGCCAGGCTGCTGTTTCGCGGCGCCGGCATTCCCACCTTCCGCACCACGGACCCCGCGGTCGAACTGTTCTCGCACATCTCCAACTACTATCGCAACCAGCAATTGCTGATGCAGGCGCCGGCGTCGATTTCCGATCACACGCCGCCACGCCTGGAATCGGCGCGTCTGGTGATCGAATCGGCCCTCGCCGAAGGCCGCAAGACGCTCAACGAAATGGAATCGAAGGCCTTGCTGGCAGCCTTCCGCATTCCCATCGCCCAGACGGTGGTGGCACGCTCGCCTTCCGAGGCGATGGTCCTGGCCGAGGAAATGGGCTTGCCGGTGGTGATGAAAATCGATTCGCCGCAGATCACCCATAAACTGGATTCTGGCGGAGTGCGCCTCAATCTCAATGCGCTGGCCGCTGTGCGTGATGCCTATAACCAGATCATCGATGAAGTAAAGAAAAACCGGCCGGATGCCGTGGTCCATGGCATCGCCATCGAACCGATGATCCAGAAGACCAATGGACGGGAACTGATGGTCGGCATGACCAAGGACCCGATTTTCGGTCCGACCGTCATCTTCGGCCCCGGCGGGGCCGGTGTCGAGGCCTGCGGCAGGGACCGCGCCGTTGCCCTGCCGCCGCTCAACCGCTTCCTGGTTGCCGACATGCTGGCATCCACCCGCACCTCGGCACGGCTCGGCGAATTCCGCAACATGCCGCCGGTCAGCATGGAGGCACTGGAAGCCGTGCTGTTGCGGGTTTCGGAAATGGTCTGCGAACTGCCCTGGATTCAGGAACTGGACATCAATCCGCTGATTGTTGACGAGAATGGTGCTGTCGCCGTCGATGCCCGCGTCGTCATCGACAATTTGTCACTGACCGCCGGACGCTACGATCACATGGTGATCCACCCCTATCCATCCCATCTGGTCACGGAATACCAGACCAAGGACGGCCGCAATGTCGTGATCCGCCCGATCAGCCCGGAAGATGGCGACCTGGAGCAGGAATTCGTCAAGAACCTGTCGGCCGAAACCAAGTATTTCCGTTTCATGAACACCCTGCGCGAACTGTCGCAGGCTCAGTTGGTGCGTCTGACACAGATCGACTACGACCGTGAAATGGCTTTCGTCGCCTTGACCGAGGTCGATGGACGTCAGATTGAAGTCGGCGTGGCACGCTATGCCATGAACCCGGATGGCGAGTCCTGCGAATTTGCCGTGGTCGTCGCCGACGACTGGCAGGGCAAGGGACTGGCGCGCCGGCTGATGGGCGTGATCATCGACACCGCCCGCTCGCGCGGCATCAAGTTCATGAACGGCGACTTCCTCGCCGAAAACCGCCGCATGATCAAATTTGTTTCCGGCCTCGGCTTCGTGCTTTCGCCGCACCCCGAAGACCCGGGCCTCAAGCGCGGCGTGCTGGCGCTGAACTGAAAGTCGGCGCTGGCGGGACGGCGCCTTAACTTGTAGAAATTCTATGAACGATCCTGAATTGCTTGGTGCGCATGCTTATGGCTGGAGTTGCGCGACGGAAAGCAGTATCAGCTTGCGGCCGTCCAGCCGATACTTGCACTCAAAGATGGTCAGGCGTGTGGCGTTGAAGGCGTTTTTCGCGCGCACGGATCGCCGCGCCGTGAAGATGTCGCCATCCCGGTAGACGTGGGCTTCCGCCTCGGTGTCGAACTCGGCGCTGGCAGGATCGTGCAGTTGTGCCTTGATGTCATGTCGACATGAACTGATCGCCGCTTTGCGCGCGAGGCTGTCGGCGCTTGGCTCGGACGCACTGGCCGCTTCGGCTTGGCGCTTGTCTTGCACATTGATGATTCCGCCAACAAAAAGCAGGATGGCAACCAACCCCAGCCATGTGGCGCGCGTGGTGCGGCGCGCGCCGCAGTGCGGACAGGCACTCGACTTGGTGCTGATGACGTTTTGGCATTCCTTGCGTTTTTGAAGGCTCATTCGCCGAACTCCAGTCGCAGTTGCACGGGCAGGGAAGTTATATCAGCTTGCCACTTCTTGTTCGCCGCAGTGCTTGCCGTCTGGGCAATCGTTGCCGGCCGGCAGAGAAAAGGCATCGACCACGTTGTCACGCGCCCTTGATCTGGTGCTGGAAGTTTTTCCATGACCCTGAGCACGCGCATGATCTGCGGCTGGCGGTAGCCGTCAATCTCCGGGCCTTCCCCGGCTTTGGCCGGGGTTTTCTATCTTGCTTTTATACTGAAACAAGAATAATCTGTGTCCATGACCAAGGCGCACCAGAAACCGCTGACATGGCTAGGCGGCAGCCTGGAGGCCGTCAAGGCTTTCTCCCTGGAAGCCAAGAAGGAAGCGGGTCACGAACTCAGCCAAGTGCAGGAAGGGCGAGAGCCCTCCGACTGGAAGCCGATGGAAACGGTAGGTGCCGGCGTCAAGGAAATACGCATCAGAGTGGAAAAGGCTTACCGTGTGCTGTACGTCGCCAAGTTCGCCGAGGCCATCCATGTCCCGCATGCATTCGAGAAGAAAACGCAGCGGACGGCGAAGGCGGATATCGATCTGGCGAATGTGCGCTACCGGCAACTGGTGAATGAAAGGAAGAGGAAATGAGCGGACTGACGATGACCAAGAGCAGCGGCAACGTATTTGCCGACCTGGGTTTTTCTGCCGAAGAGGCGCAGAACCTGCAACTGCGCTCGCAATCCATGATGGCGGTCGCGCAGTGGTACGAGGCAAGCGGCCTGACGCAGGCGCAGGCAGCGAAAGCCTTGGGCGTGACTCAGCCGCGCCTCAATCAACTGCTCAAGGGGAAGATCAACGAATTCAGCCTGGACGCGCTGGTGAACATGGCGACCCGGGCGGGCATGCGTGTCGGCCTGACGATCAAGCCTGCTCCGAGGGTGAAGGCTGTTCATGCGCGCGTCGCGCAGGCTGGAGCGAAGAAGCCCGGCAGGGAGTTAGCGGCGGCGTGATGAACCGCAAACCGAAAAGTGAGCAGGAAGTCCTTCCTGCTGAACTTCGGAAGATGATCGCCTTGTCGCTGCATTTTCCTTTCGCGAGCGCGGAGTAGAGAACTGACAGCGCATACACCGGTTCGCCGTTATTGATCGGCACAGAGGCCATCCGGCGGGTATCATGAACTGGAACGCACGGCCTACATGACCCACCAATGACCCACCATGAAACAACCTGGCAACGATAACCGCTGCCCGTGGTGCATTGGCGACGATTTGTATATCACCTACCACGACAATGAGTGGGGCGTGCCTTGCCATGACGAACGCACGCTGTTCGAGTTCCTGATTCTCGAAGGCGCGCAGGCAGGGTTGTCGTGGATCACCATCCTGAGGAAGCGCGAGAATTATCGGCGGGCCTTCGATGGTTTCGATGCGCGGAAGATCGCCCGTTACGACCAGGCCGATCTGGCGCGTCTGCTCGGCGATGCCGGCATTGTCAGAAACCGCCTGAAAATCGCCGCTGCCATCGCCAATGCCCGCGCCACGCTGGCGCTGTACGACGCCGGTTCAAGTCTCGATGCGCTGCTCTGGCAGTTCGTCGATTATCAGCCGGTCATCAACCGCTGGCAGCGGCTTGACGAGGTGCCGGCGCACACGCCGACGGCCGAGGCGCTAGCGAAGGAGTTGAAGCAGCGCGGTTTCCGTTTTGTCGGCCCGACGGTGATTTATTCGCACATGCAGGCGACGGGCATGGTGAACGATCATCTCGTCACTTGCCCGCGCCATGCTGAACTCAGCGGGACATGACGTGCTCGCGCAGCCAGGCGGCGAATTCGGCTTCGTCGATTTCGCCGGCGGCGAGCGCGAATATCACGACAGTCGCTTCCGCCTGCGAGGTAACCAGCCGATAACCATTCAGCGCCAGGAACAGGCCGACCGAAAGAAATGCGGCGCGCTTGTTGCCATCGACGAAAGGGTGATTGCGTGCGATGCCATAGCCATAAGTGGCCGCCAGCGCCGCAATATCCGGGTCGCCGTAAGCCGCCAGATTGGCAGCGCGAGCCAATGCAGAATCAAGCAGGCCGGCATCGCGCATGCCGGTGGCACCGCCATGTTCTGCAACGCTCTCTCCATGCAGGAGCAACAGCGCCTGCTTGTCGATCCAGCGCCAGTTCATTTGGCGAGTGCGTGAAAGGTGTCGCGGAACTCGCGCATGAATTCACGACCGGCCGCCATCTGCTCATCCAGCGCCGGATCGTAGGGCGTAACCACATAACCCTCGGGCGTTTCGGTCAGAAAAAGCGACTCGCCTTTTCCCAGCTTCAAATTGGCGAGAACCTCCTTGGGCAGGATCACACCTATCGAATTGCCGATCTGGGTGAGTTTGAGAACGTGCATGGCGGCTCCGGTGACAGTTATAACAGACGTTATACTAGACCGAAACCCTGGTCATTTCAAGCTTTCTCGAAGCTCAGTTGGCCCTTGCTGATTCCCACCTTGATCCGGTCTTTGGCGGCCAACTTGCCTTCGAGGATCAGCCGGGACAACGGATTTTCGATGCGTTCCTGAATTGCCCGTTTGAGCGGACGCGCGCCGAACACCGGGTCGAAACCGGCTGCGGCGATGCTCGCCAGCGCCGCATCGCTGACTTCGAGCGACATCTCCAGCCGCGCCAGGCGCTTCTCCAGGTATTGCAACTGGATTTTGGCGATGCCGGCGATGTGCTTCTCGTCGAGGGCGTGGAACACCACGATCTCGTCGATGCGGTTGACGAATTCGGGCCGGAAATGTGTTTTCACCTCGGCCATCACGGCGAGCTTGATCACCTGGTAATCGTCGCCCGACATCGTCTGGATCATCTGGCTGCCGAGGTTCGATGTCATCACGATCACGGTGTTCTTGAAGTCGACCGTGCGGCCCTGGCCATCGGTCATGCGGCCGTCGTCGAGTACTTGCAGCAGCACGTTGAAGACATCCGGATGCGCCTTCTCGACCTCGTCGAAGAGGATCACGCTGTAGGGTTTGCGCCGCACCAGTTCGGTCAGATAACCGCCTTCTTCGTAACCGACATAGCCCGGCGGAGCACCGATCAGGCGCGCCACCGAATGCTTCTCCATGAACTCGCTCATGTCGATGCGGATCAGGTGGTCCTCGCTGTCGAAGAGGAATTCGGCCAGCGTCTTGCACAGTTCGGTCTTGCCAACCCCCGTCGGGCCGAGGAACAGGAATGAACCGTAGGGACGGCTCTCGTCCGAGAGACCGGCGCGCGAACGGCGGATGGCGTCGGCCACCAGGCGCACGGCCTCGTCCTGCCCGACGACGCGCCGGTGCAGTTTATCTTCCATGCCGAGCAGCTTTTCGCGCTCGCCCTGCATCATCTTGCTGACGGGAATGCCGGTGGCGCGCGAAACGACCTCGGCAATCTCCTCCGCGCCCACCTGGGTGCGCAGCAGCCGGTTTGGCGCCGTATCGTCAGCGCCGACTTTCTCCGAAGCCTTCAATTGCGCCTCAAGCTGCGGCAGCTTGCCGTACTGCAACTCGGCGAGTTTGTCGAACTGGCCTTTCCTTTGCAGGTCGGCGATCTCGCCGCGCAGTTTCTCGATTTCTTCCTTGACATGCTGGGTGCCCTGCACCTGTGCCTTCTCGGCCTTCCAGATTTCTTCGAGGTCGGAATATTCCTTTTGCAGCTTGGCGATTTCGCTCTCGATCAGTTCGAAGCGCTTCTTCGAAGCCTCGTCCTTTTCCTTGCGCACGGCTTCGCGTTCGATCTTCAACTGGATGATGCGGCGGTCGAGCTTGTCCATCGACTCGGGCTTCGAGTCGATTTCCATCTTGATGCGGGCGGCTGCCTCGTCGATCAGGTCGATGGCCTTGTCGGGCAGGAAGCGGTCGGTGATGTAGCGGTGGCTCAGCTCGGCCGCGGCGACGATGGCCGGGTCGGTGATATCCACCCCGTGATGGATCTCGTACTTCTCCTGCAGGCCGCGCAGGATGGCGATGGTCGCCTCGACGGAGGGCTCATCGACCAGCACCTTCTGGAAGCGGCGCTCCAGCGCGGCATCCTTCTCGATGTACTTGCGGTATTCGTCGAGCGTGGTGGCGCCGATGCAATGCATCTCGCCGCGCGCCAGCGCCGGCTTGAGCATGTTGCCGGCGTCGATCGCGCCTTCCGCCTTGCCGGCGCCGACCATGGTGTGCAACTCGTCGATGAAGACGATGATGCGGCCTTCGTCCATCGCCACTTCCTTCAGCACGGCCTTGAGGCGCTCCTCGAACTCGCCGCGATATTTCGCCCCGGCCAGCAGTGAGGCCATGTCGAGCACCAGGACACGTTTGCCTTTCAAGGTTTCCGGCACTTCGCCATTGACGATGCGCTGCGCCAGGCCCTCGACGATGGCCGTCTTGCCGACGCCAGGCTCGCCGATCAGCACGGGATTGTTCTTGGTGCGGCGCTGCAGGATCTGGATGGCGCGGCGAATCTCGTCGTCGCGGCCGATCACCGGGTCGAGCTTGCCCTGCTGGGCGCGCTCGGTGAGGTCGAGGCAGTATTTCTTCAGCGCCTCGCGGCTGCCTTCGGCTTCCTGGCTGCCGACGTTCTGGCCGCCGCGCACGGCCTTGATCGCATCTTCCAGGGCGCGGCGCACGGCGCCGGCTTCCTTGAACAGGCGCCCGGTCTCGCCCTTGTCGCCGGCCAGCGCCAGCAGGAACATTTCCGAGGCGATGAACTGGTCGCCGGCCTGCTGCGCCTCCTTGTCGGTGAGGTTGAGCAGGTTGGACAGGTCGCGGCCGATGGACACTTCGCCGCCGTGGCCTGACACCTGCGGCAGGCGGTCGATGGCCGCATCAAGGCTCCGCCGCAGCGGTGCAACATTGACGCCGGCCTTGGCCAGGAGCGAGGTGGTGCCGCCGTCCTCCTGGTTGAGCAGGGCCAGCAGCAGATGCTGCGGCTCGATGATCTGATTGTCGTGGCCGATGGCCAGGCTCTGGGCGTCGCTCACAGCCTGCTGGAATTTTGTGGTGAATTTGTCGAAGCGCATGACGAAGTCCTCAATGCTTAATAACGTTACTGCCAACGTTGGGACTGGATGGCCGTTTTCAACTCTAGCAGCCAGCCAAGGTAAAACAATCGCTAAATCCGCCATCCCTGCTTTGCCGGAGGAACGGTGCCGCAAATGTTGCTGTTTCCATATAACTACCAGCGCGCCGTCCGGGAGATAATCGGCACTATATAAAAGGGGGTGGGAATGGTAACCAGAACAATTCATCCAGCGCTGGCGGCCTTGCGTGGCAAGGCCAGCGGCAAGGTCGTCAGTGCGCGCGCGGCGGTGGAATTGATCCGGGACGGCGATACGATCGCGACCGGCGGTTTTGTCGGCATCGGCTTTCCCGAACAGATTGCGGTCACTCTGGAGGAGTTGTTTCTCGAAACCCGCGACCTGCCGCCGCAAGCCTATGGTCATCCGCGCAACCTCACCCTGGTTTATGCTGCCGGGCAGGGCGATGGCAAGGACCGCGGACTCAACCATCTGGGCTATGAAGGCCTGATCAAGCGTGTCATCGGCGGCCACTGGGGTCTGGTGCCACGCGTGCAGGCGCTGGCGGTGGAAAACCGCATCGAAGCCTGGAACCTGCCGCAGGGCGTCATCACCCACCTGTTTCGCGATATTGCCGCCGGCAAGCCCGGTACCCTGACCCATGTCGGCCTGGGCACCTTTGTCGATCCGCGCTTTGGCGGCGGCAAGCTCAATCCGCGCACCACCGAGGACATCGTGCGGTTGATGGAGATCGACGGCCAGGAATACCTGTTTTACAAGGCCTTCCCCATCCATGTCGGCATCATCCGCGGCACCACGGCCGACCCGGATGGCAATATTTCCATGGAAAAGGAGGCACTGACCCTCGAAGCGCAGGCCATCGCCATGGCGGCGCACAACTCGGGCGGCATCGTCATCGCCCAGGTCGAGCGGGTCGCCGCGAGCGGCTCGCTGCCCCCGCGCCAGGTGAAGATCCCCGGCATCCTGGTCGATTGCGTGGTCGTCGCCGAGAAGCCCGAATACCACATGCAGACCTTCATCGAGCAATACAGTCCGGCCTTTTCCGGCGAAATCAGGGTGCCGCTTTCAGGCATTCCGGCCATTCCGATGGACGAGCGCAAGATCATTGCCCGCCGCGCGGCGCTGGAACTGACTGCGCATGCGGTGGTGAATCTCGGCATCGGCATCCCGGAAGGGGTCGCCGCCGTCGCCACCGAGGAGGGCGTGCTCGACCAGATGACCATGACGGCCGAGCCCGGCGTGGTTGGGGGCATTCCGGCCGGCGGCCTCAACTTCGGTGCCGCCACCAACACCGCGGCGATCATCGACCAGCCCAGCCAGTTCGACTTTTACGATGGCGGCGGGCTCGATATTGCCTTCCTCGGCCTGGCGCAGGCCGACCGTGCCGGCAACCTAAATGTCATCAAGTTTGGCAAGCGCATGGCCGGTGCGGGAGGCTTCATCAACATTTCGCAAAATGCCCACAAGGTGGCGTTCCTCGGCACCTTCACCGCTGGCGGCCTGGAGGTCGCCATCGAAGACGGTCAGCTGCGCATCCTGCAGGAAGGACATACGCAGAAATTCGTTGAAGAGGTTGAAATACGCGCCTTCAGCGGCAGTGAAGCCAGGAAGCGCGAGCAACCGGCGCTTTACATTACAGAGCGCTGTGTGTTTCGCCTCGGGCCGGAGGGCCTGGAGCTGACCGAAATCGCGCCCGGCATCGACCTCGAGCGCGACATCCTGGCCCACATGGGTTTTCACCCGATCATGCACACGGCCCCGGTACTCATGGATGCGCGCATTTTTGGCAACGGGCTGATGGGCCTGCAACACTCGCTGATGGCATAGATGGTTGTCCAAGTCGCTGAATATTTATGAATTCTTGATTCCAGTCAGGTCAATGTCAGCCGGCCGTGCTACATTGATCTTATTAGTGAGTCACCAATAAAGGAGCGAATCATGGCCGGTAAAAGCGAAAATTTCAGTGACCTCAATCGCAGGAACATGGAAGCCGCCATGCGGCTGGCGCAGATGTCCATCGAAAATTCACAACGCGTGATGGCGCTGCAGAACGAACTGGCGCGCGAGTTGTTCCAGCAGGGTGTAGACAACGCACGCGCCCTGACCAGCGCCAAGGATCCCCAGCAGGTCGTGCAGTTGCGTACCCGGTACGCTCAGGAAACCGCCCAGCAGATGATGGAGGCGGCCAAAAAGGTTGCCGAAATCGGCAACGAAGCCCGCGCGGAATTCACCCGCATGCTCACCGAGCAACTGGCTTCCGGCAATCAGGAAATGGTTGACGCCTTCCAGGGATTTTTCAAGTCAATGCCCGGGCAGAACACGAACTTCATGGAAGTCATGCAGCAGTCCATGGCGACGGCCAACAGCGCCTTCGAACAGATCGCCCAGGCCTCGGCCGCTGCCTTCGGCGGCATGCCCGGTCCGGCGGCGAAAAGCGCTGCAAAGAAAAAGTAAGCCGCTGCAGCCCGGATTGCCCGTTCGCTGAAAAAACCGTCATTCCGGCGCAAGCCGGAATCCAGCGGCGTAAAAACTCCGCTGCGCATGGCAATTCAATTTCTGGATACCGGCTTGCGCCGGTATGACGAAGCTAATCCAGCCAACGCTTGACGGCATGGTCGTCCGTCTCGCGCGCATCGACCCAGCGGGTTCCCGCTGCGGTTTCTTCCTTTTTCCAGAATGGCGCCTGGGTCTTCAAATAGTCCATGATGAATTCGCAGGCGGCGAAGGCGTCGCCGCGATGCGCGGAAGCAACCCCGACAAAGACGATGCGCTCGCCCGGCAGCAGGCGGCCGACGCGATGAATGACGCGCACCGCGCGCAGTTTCCAGCGTTTCTGTGCAACAGCAACGATGTCAGCCAGTGCCTGTTCGGTCATGCCGGGATAGTGTTCCAGCGTCATCGCCGTCACGCCAGACCCGAAAAGGGGATTCCCTTCGGTCACGCCGACTTTTTGCCCTACCAGTTTGTCGGCCCGCACCAGCCCGACGAAGCTGGCCACAGCGCCGGCCATGGGGTCTTCGTTCGTCAGTGCGGCGATCTCGGCACCCGGGTCGAAGTCGGCTTCCTGGACACTGATTGTCATCGGTTTCTCAGCCTCCCGTCACGGGCGGGAAAAAGGCGATCTCGTCGCCATCGGCAATGGCTGCATCCATGCCGAGCATTTTCTGGTTGATGGCAACGCGCAGATTTTTCGTGGTCAGCAGCACGCCATGCTGCTCGTCAAGCCGCGCCAGATGCTCGCGCAAAGCGCCTGCCGTGCTTGTGCCGGCGGGCAGTTCGAGACTTTCCTTGCCGGTGCCGATGGCCTCGCGGAGGCCGGCGAAATAGAGGATGTTGAGTGTCATGACAGGCTGGCAAAAGACAGGAAGCGCACGGTATCGCCGGCCAGGAACGACTTGCGCGGCGGGTTGTCGATCAGGCCGTCGGCCCAGACGCAGGAGGTCAGCACACCGGAGCCCTGGTTGGGATGCAGTTCGGCGCGGCCATCCGCGGTGATACGGGCGCGCAGGAATTCGCGCCGCATATCCGGCCGCAACCAGTCGGACGCCGACACCAGTTGGCGTTCCACGGGCTGGCAGTGCTGTGCGCCCATGCATCTGAGGATATACGGCCGCACCATCATCATGAAGGTGACAAAGCCGGAGACCGGATTGCCCGGCAGGCCGATGAATGCCGTGCTGCCAGCGCCGACTTTGCCAAACGCCAGCGGTTTGCCCGGCTTGATGCCGATCTTCCACAGCGCCAGTTCGCCTTCGGCCTCGACAGCGGTCTTGACGTGATCTTCCTCGCCGACCGAGACGCCGCCGGTCGACAGGATCAGGTCATGGCCCTTGGCGGCGGTTTGCAAAGCCTGGCGCGTTGCCGCCAGATTGTCGGGAATCCGGCCGAGATCCGTGACCACGCAGCCCAGGCCTTCCAGCAGGGCTTGCAGCATGGGGCGGTTGGAGTTGTAGATGGCACCCGGTGGTAGCGGCTCACCCGGCTCGATCAATTCGTCGCCGGTCGACAGCAGGGCGACCCGCATGCGCCGTCGCACCGGCAACTGCGCCAGGCCGACCGAGGCCGCCACGCCGAGTTCGGCCGGCCCCAGCCGTGTGCCGGCTGACAGGACTTTCGCACCCGGTGCGATGTCTTCCCCGGCGCGCCGGATGTGGTTGCCCGGTGTCGGCACCTGGTTGACGACAACCCTGTCCTGGTCATCGAGAATGCAGTGCTCCTGGATTACCACGGTATCCGCACCCGGCGGGATCGGCGCACCGGTAAAAATTCGTGCTGCCGTGCCGGGCAGCAGGGCATGGCCAACTTTGCCGGCCGGGATGCGCTGCTCGATGGGCAGGCTGACGCCCGTTGTGGCGACATCGGCGCAGCGCACGGCGTAGCCATCCATCGCGCTGTTGTCGAGCGGCGGCACGGCGATGGCCGAGATTTGTGTCTTGGCGAGAATGCGCCCGCGCGCCTCGCCGAGGCTGACAGTTTCGATTTTCTTGACGGGCACGGCGGCCGCCAGCAGTTGTTCAAGTGCTCGTTCGTAAGTCAGCATGGCAATTCCAGATATTTGAGGATGAATGCGGCGATGGCATCCACGTCGTTGAGGTCGAGCCGGGGCAGCGGGCAATCTACTGCAGCATCGGTCGCTACCGCGATCACGCTCGGATTTTCCGTCCAGATCGGCGGCTTGCCGTGCGCCGGCCGATGCACTTCCAGCTTGGGGATGGCGGTCTGCTTGAATCCTTCGATCAGCACCAGATCGCAGGGCGACAACACGGCCAGTTGTTCCTGCAAAGAGGGTTCGGCTTGGCCATGCAGTTCGTGCATCAGCACCCAGCGCGTATCGCAGGTCAGCAGCACTTCGCCGGCGCCGGCGGCGCGGTGACGGTAGGAATCCTTGCCTGGATGGTCGACGTCGAAATTGTGGTGGGTGTGCTTGATCAAGGAAACGCTTAATCCGCGCGCCTTGAAGCGCGGGATCAATTGTTCGATCAGGGTGGTTTTCCCTGCGCCGGAATAACCGGCAAAACCGAAAGTCTTCAAGATGCAGATACTCCAAGGACCGGGGCGAACCCCCCGCCGGGGGTCCGCAGATTGGCCGTCTGGCCTTGCCAGAGTCGGGCGGAAACAAGTTGGACCGCGCCACTGTAGACGAAGTTGCGCAGGTCAACCTTGAGCTCGGTCATTTCTCCGGCGACCTCCACCTTGCGCAGCGAGGGCGGCGCCAAGGCCTGCGCCACGTATGAGCCCCCCCCGAAAACGCCGCTTTGCGACGTTCCCCCCCCAGGGGGCAAAGAAACACTTGGGGCGGCCCGGCGTGTTTCTTTAGCGCCTTGCAGCACCTCGTCAAAAACACGCTTGGTGATCTTGTCGCCGCGATAGGCGGCTTTCGATGCGTATCCCGTCGCGGGTTTGAAGAACAGTTGCTTGCGTCTTGCCCAGAAGTCATCGGCACGCTCGGGCGTGACCAGTTCGGTGCGCGGAATGGCCGATAACAACAGCGCCCGTGTTTCGGCAGCGACGCCCCAGCCTTCAAGCAGGCTGGCGTCGGTCAGCGCGCAGAGGTTGCGCTTGTCGGCGTACAAGGCATGGGCGTAAGGGTGCGGAGTGACCACGGCGACGCCGCGCAGGATGGCTTCGCGCAGGACGGCGTGGGCATTCTCGGTGAGGTCGAAATCGGTGAGCCGGTTGTACACCAGGTCGACACGGGTTTCGCCGTGGTCGCATGACAACCAGAGACCGCCGTGACAAAGCATCAACTCGCGCGGATCGCAGATCAGCGCCTGCAGGCCATGACGCTCGAACAGGCGGCGGAACAGCTCGAATTCGGGCTGCAGATATTGGCTGGCCGGATCGTCGTCGACGATGGCGATAGTGCGCAATGGTGCGTCGCCGCGTTCCAGCCGCCACTCGTTGCGGAACATCGCGATGAACATTTCCGCCGGATCGTGGCGGGCCAACTCGCCCGGCAGCACGACCTTGCTGGCCTCGGCGGCCGGGCAGCAGCTGCGCTGCGCGTGGGCGAGGATGGCGTTGAGCAGCCCGCCACCGGCATTGGTGTTGATTTCGATGAGTTGCGGGCCATTGGCGCCCATGTGGAAGTCGTAGCCGAAAAACACGCTGTGCACCTTCGGTTCCGGGAATGCGGAATTCGCGATGCCGATGTGCTGGCGATAGGCCGGCAGCGCCGTCACCTGTTCGATGGCGGCGATCACTGTTGCCATGCGGGCGAGGTCGTGCGCGCCGACAAACACGGTCACATCCGAAAACATGTGCGGACGTGGCGCGATCACGGTGTCCCAGAAATCGGGCGCCTCGTGATCGAGTGCGCTGCGCAGTGCAGCGCGATCCAGTGACTGGCAGATGCAGCCGGTGTTCAAGCTTTCAGCCAGGATGCGGCATTGGGTCATCAAACAAGCTCCGCCTCAAAAAAAGCCTCGACATCGGCCAGTTCGCGGCTGCGCCGCATCGGCGGCAGTGACTGCCAGATGCGCCGGCCATAGGATTTGCCGATCAGCCGCGGGTCGCACACCATCAGCACGCCACGGTCGACTTCGTCGCGAATCAGGCGCCCGGCGCCCTGTTTCATGCTGATGACGGCACGCGGCAACTGTACCTCGAAAAATGCATTGCGGCCCTGCTGTTTCAGGCTGTCGATGCGCGCCGCCAGCACCGGATCGTCCGGCGGGGCGAAGGGCAGCTTGTCGATCACCACCAGCGACAGCGCCGCGCCGCGCACATCGACGCCCTCCCAGAAACTCTGGCTGGCTACCAGCACGGCATTGCCGAGCTGGCGAAAGCGGTCGAGCAGTTCCGACTTCGAGCATTCGCCCTGCAGCAGCAGCGGCATCTCGGCGCCGGCCGCGGCAATCCGGCTGGCCAGCAACTCGTGGATGCGGCGCATGGCGCGCAATGAGGTGCACAGCACGAAGGCGCCGCCGCGCGCCGCGCTCGACGCGCGAATGACCGGCCAGGCTGCGTTGACGACGGCTTCCGAGTAATCGGGATGGTTGGGTTCGGGCAAGCCCTGCGGACAGTAGAGCAGGGCGTGCGCCGGGTAGTCGAAGGGGCTGTCCCAGCGGCCCGTGGTTGCCTCGCTCAAGCCCAGCGCCTGCTGGTAATGGCTGAAGTCGTTGCCGACCGCGAGCGTCGCCGAGGTGAATATCCAGGCACGCGGATGGCCTTCCAGTTGGCGGCGGAAGATGTTCGCTACCGATAGCGGGGTGAGGTTCAGGGTCACCGCATAGGTGCCGACTTCTACCCAGCGCACGTATATTTCCTCTTCATCGCCAGCACCCGCCGTCCCGCCAGCGCCGACTTTCTGATTCTGCCAATGCCGCAATTGGTAAATGGTTTCGCCGCAGCGGCGCAGGCAGTTGGCGAGGCCTTCGGAGCGTCCGGCCTGGCTTTCGATGTGCTTGTTCAATTCGTCCAGCGTACCCTGCAATTCCGCCAGCGCCGCCACCGCTGTTTCGTGCGTTTGCCACTGGGCGAACGACAGCCGCATGCCCTCGTGCTTGAAGGCCAGGCGCAGGTCCTTGGTGGCTTTTTCCAGCGCACGTGCGGCGTCCTGCAGGGGCGCATAGTCCTTGGCGGCGGCAATGCCCTCGAGCTTCACGTCGCGCGCCAGGTCGAGCAACTGGCCGGTGCCGATGGCCTCGCCGAAGAACAGGCCGGCGACCTCGGGCAACTGGTGGGCCTCGTCGAAAATGACGGTGTTGCAGGCCGGCAGCAGCTCGCCCATGCCATCGTCCTTGAGCATGACATCGGCGAAGAACAGGTGGTGATTCACCACCACCACATCGGCGGCCAGCGCCTCGCGGCGGGCGGCCACGACGAAGCATTCCTTGACGTAGGCGCATTCCTGTCCGAGACAGTTGTCGCGCGTCGAAGTGGCCAGCGGCCAGGCGCCTGAATCGTCCGGCACGTCGCGGCACTCGGTCTTGTCGCCGGTGGCCGTCGCCTTGGCGAAGCGGGCGATGGCATTCAGGTGGATGACCTCGGCGCGTGAATTGAGCCGTCCGCCGGCCAGCGCCCGTTCGAGGTGATACGGGCAGACGTAATTGGCGCGCCCCTTCAGCAGCGCCACCGTCGCCGGCACGCCGAGCGCATCGCGCACCGTCGGCAGGTCGCGGTTGAAGAGCTGGTCCTGCAGGGTCTTGGTGCCGGTGGAAATGATCACCTTGCCGCCCGACAGCAGCGCCGGCGCCAGGTAGGCAAAGGTCTTGCCGGTGCCGGTACCCGCCTCGGCGATCAGCAGCCGGTTGGTTTCGATGGCCTCGAACACCTGACGCGCCATGGCCAGCTGCTGATCGCGCAGGCGGTAACCGTCAATGGCCCGCGCAAGCGGTCCATCAGCAGAGAAAAGGCGTTCCAGGTCAGGTTTGGCAGGCATGGCGGGCGCGGCATGGTAGCACGCGATATCTCAACCCTATTCGGTCATTAAACGCCGTCCAACCAGCGCCGACTATTATAAAAACCACCTTATTCAGTAGCCTTGCCGCCGGGCCGCCCCAAGACAAGGCCGTAGGCCGCAGGACAGCCGAAGGCTGGTTCCGCGTAGCGGAATGCGACTTTGTCGCACACAAGGCGGCACGCGGCGCCAGCCGCAATCCGCTCCCAAGCACGATCGGGGGTTTCCCGTAACAAACGAGCAGAGCGAGTCAACAGTCACACCTCCCGCGAGGGAGGGGCCGGGGGAGGGCGGGCGTTTAATCCCCGCGAGGGGGAGGCTGGGAGGGGGAGGGCCATCAGTCAGACTTCCAGATGTTGGTAGAGAACAGTGGAAAGATAACGCTCTCCGAAGGAGGGAATGATGACGACGATCAGCTTGCCGGCGCTCTCCGGACGCTTGGCGACCTCCAGTGCGGCCCACACCGCCGCGCCGGAGGAGATGCCGACCAGCAGGCCTTCTTCGGTCGCCATGCGGCGCGCGGTGGTCAGCGCGTCATCGTTATTCACGCGGATGGTTTCGTCGTAGATCTTGGTGTTGAGGATGCTGGGTATGAAACCGGCGCCGATGCCCTGGATCGGGTGCGGGCCGCGCTGGCCGCCGGACAGCACCGGACTGGCATCGGGCTCGACGGCGATGATCCTGACCTGCTTCCTGGCCTTCAGCACTTCGCCGACGCCGGTGACCGTGCCGCCGGTACCCACGCCGGAGATGAAAATGTCGACCTGGCCATCGGTGTCACGCCAGATTTCCTCGGCGGTCGTTTTGCGATGGACGTCCGGGTTCGCCGGGTTTTCGAATTGCTGGGGGATGAAGTAGCGTGGATCGGTTGCCGCCATTTCCTCGGCCTTCTTGATCGCGCCGGGCATGCCTTCGGGTCCGGGGGTGAGGATCAGTTCGGCGCCGTAGGCCTTGAGCAGCAGCTTGCGTTCGCGGCTCATGGTTTCCGGCATGACGAAGGCGGCCTTATAGCCGCGCGCCGCGCAGACCATCGCCAGTCCAATGCCGGTGTTGCCCGAGGTGGGTTCGAGGATGATGGTGTCGGGCTTGATCTTGCCGGCCTTCTCGGCGGCATCGATCATCGCCATGGCGATGCGGTCCTTGACGCTGCCCGCCGGGTTAAAAAATTCCAGCTTCAGCGCGATCGTCGCGCTGTTGTCGGCGTTCATGCGGTTGAGGCGAACCAGCGGCGTGTTGCCGATCAGTTCGATGATATCGTTCGCGATTTGCATGGCGGCTCTCCTGCCTTTTATGATTGATCTATATAATGAATTCAATCGCGCAATTTATCAACCATGTCAGCAAAATACGCAGAGGACAACCATGAAAATCGAAACCCTGGCAGTGCATGGCGGCTACAGCCCCGATCCCACCACCAAAGCCGTTGCGGTGCCGATTTATCAGACCACCTCATACGCTTTCGACGATACCCAGCATGGTGCCGACCTGTTCGACCTGAAGGTCGCCGGCAACATTTACACGCGCATCATGAATCCGACCACCGACGTGCTGGAAAAGCGCCTGGCGGCGATGGAAGGCGGCGTCGGGGCGCTGGGCCTGGCTTCCGGCATGGCGGCGACCACCTACGCGATCCAGACCATCGCCGAAGCCGGTGACAACATCGTCTCGGTTGGCACCCTGTACGGCGGCACCTACAACCTGTTCGCCCACACCCTGCCGCAATACGGCATCGAGGTGCGCTTTGCCGATTATGACAAACCCGCCAGTTTCAATCCGCTCATCGATGCGCGCACCAAGGCGATCTTCTGCGAATCGGTCGGCAATCCGCTCGGCAATGTCGTCGATATCGCCGCGCTGGCCGATATCGCCCATGCTGCAGGCATCCCGCTGATCGTCGACAACACGGTGCCGACGCCCTATCTGTGCCGTCCCTTCGAGCATGGCGCCGACATCGTCGTGCATGCGTTGACCAAATACCTCGGCGGCCACGGCACCAGCATCGGCGGCGCGATTGTCGATTCCGGCAAGTTTCCCTGGGCCGACCACAAGGAACGCTTCAAGCGCCTCAACACGCCCGAGGTGTCCTATCACGGTGTCGTCTTTACCGAAGCGCTCGGCCCCGCCGCCTACATCGGCCGGGCGCGCGTGGTGCCGCTGCGCAACATGGGCGCGGCGATTTCGCCCTTCAACAGCTTCCTGATCCTGCAGGGCATCGAGACCCTGGCCGTGCGCATGGACCGCATCTGCGAAAACACGCAGGCCGTGGCGCAATATCTCAAGACCCACGCGAAGGTCGGCTGGGTCAACTACGCCGGCCTGCCCGATCATCGCGAACACGCGCTGGCGCGGAAGTACATGGGCGGTCGCGCCTCGGGCATCCTCACCTTCGGCGTTCAGGACGGTGCTGCCGGTGGCGCCCGTTTCCAGGATGCGCTGAAGCTCATCACCCGCCTCGTCAATATCGGCGACGCCAAGAGCCTCGCCTGCCATCCGGCCTCGACCACCCACCGGCAACTCTCCCCGGCCGAACTGGCCAAGGCGGGTGTGTCGGCAGACATGGTGCGGCTGGCGATCGGCCTCGAACACATCGACGACATCAAGGCCGACCTGGAGCAGGCGCTCGCGACAGTATGAAAAGCTTGTCCCTCGACAAAATCCTGCAAACGCAGGGCTTCGGCACGCGCCGTGAATGTCGCAACCTGATTCTTCACGGCGCGGTGAGCATCGAAGACGAGATCGTGACCGATTATCAGATGACGCCGGATACCGCTGCGCTGAACTTCACGGTGGATGGCACGCCCTGGCAATACCGCGAGCATCTCTATCTCGCCCTCAACAAGCCGGCCGGCGTCGAATGTTCGCGGCGGCCCAGCCACCATCGCGGTGTGCTGGCCCTGCTGCCTGACCAGTTCACCCTGCGCGACGTACAGCCGGTCGGCCGCCTCGACCACGACACCACCGGCCTGCTGCTGCTTTCCGATGACGGCACCTTCATCCACGCCCAGTCGCACCCGAAGCGCCATGTCACGAAAACCTATGTCGCGACCACGCAGGACCCGGTGACGCCGGAACTCGTCGCGCAACTCTCGGCCGGCGTGAAACTGGTCGACGAACCCGCGCCGCTGGCGGCCCGGGCCCGCCAACTCGACAGCCACCAGATCGAAATCATCCTCGACCAGGGCAAATACCATCAGGTCCGGCGCATGCTCGCCGCCGCCGGCCACCACTGTGTGGCGCTGCAGCGCACGGCGATCGGCGGATTGACGCTGGAGGGCCTGGGGCTGGCGGAGGGCGCGTGGGTTTATCTCACGCCGGAGCAACTGTCCTTGCTGGTAGCAGCTTGAGCATGAATGCGCATATAATGCGCATAATGAAACGAATTACGGAGGTGTGCGATGAAGGTTGCCTACAACACGGCAGCGCGGAAACGTCCGGTGAATTTGACGCTGAATGAGGATTTGGTCACTCAGGCGCGCGGCCTGACCCGCAACCTTTCCGGGGTAGTCGAGTCGCTCCTGGCCGAATATGTCGAGCAGGAACGTCAGCAGCACAGCGCCAGGGCGGCAGCGCTCAGGTCGACCATTGCGACCTGGAACGACTTCAGTGCCAGGCATGGTTCATTCGCCGACGAATATTCGACGCTCTGATCCGTGGCTCAATTCGACGTCCATCGCAATACCGGAAAACAGCGGGATACGATTCCCTATGTGGTGCTCGTCCAATCAGCCTTGTATGACAACTATCGCCGCCGCGTGGTGGTGCCTCTGGTACTCAAATCGGCGTTGGGGAAGATTGGCAATCCGCGTTTCAATCCCACCTTCAAGATCGAGAAGAACTCCGTCGTCCTGCACCCACTGGAAATCGTCTCGATTCCCGGTGAGCAACTCGGCGAATTAGTCGAATCGCTGAGCAGTGAAGGAATTCGCATCATGGATGCACTGGATGAACTGCTCACGCAGGCCTGGGGATAGGGCCAAAAGTCGGCGCTGGCGATACGGCGCAGCCACATGACAGAACACACTTCCTTGCTCGAACCCTCACCCTGGGTCGCCCGTTTCGCCCCGCTGATTCCGGCGGGGAGCATGGTGCTCGACCTGGCCTGCGGCAGCGGGCGACATGCGCGCCTGCTGGCCGGCATGGGGCTGCGGGTCGAGGCAGTGGATCGCGATGCGGATGCGCTCGCCGCGCTGGCCGGGATCGAAGGCATCCAGACGCGCTGCGCCGATCTTGAAGGCGGTCCCTGGCCGTATTTCGGGCGCGGTTTCGATGCCATCGTGGTGAGCAATTATCTGCACCGGCCGCTGCTGCCCAATTTATTTGGCTGCCTGAATGAAGGCGGCCTGTTGATCTACGAGACCTTCATGGTCGGCAACGAACGTTTCGGCAAGCCGAGCAATCCGGCCTATCTGCTGCGCTCGGGCGAACTGCTCGACCTGGTGAGGAACCGCCTGCGGGTGCTGGCCTTCGAGCAGGGCGAGGTCGCCGAGCCACGGCCGGCGGTCATCCAGCACATCGTCGCGCGGCGGGGCAGCGTATTGCGGATTCCCTGAGGTCCGTCCGGCCAGGAAAATCAACAACCTGGACACCGGCCTGCGCCGGTGTGACGAACTAATCAGTGGTGATTGTCTGACCAGCCAGAATCTGCGCGGCAAGCTTTTCAATCGCCGCCGGGCCGAGATCAGCGGCAACCAACGGGGCGGCGTCGCCGAAGTCGCGATAATTCCTTTCCTGCGAACGCTGGTAGAGCGGGTCGTAATGCTGTTCGAGCAGTTCCTCGACGAGTGTGCGAAATTCCCCCGCCTCGATCAGGGCCGTCCAGCGCGCCAGGGTTTCGTTGCTTTGCAGGCCGCGCAGGTGGCCGAGTTGCTCGATCAGCCAGGCCGGACGGGCGATGAAATAGTCATAGTCGCGCAACAGAAAGTCGGCTCTGGCGGGACGGCGGGCATCGACGCGCAGGCAGGGCGCGCCGCGGATGGCGGCGATCACGGCGTCGGGCAACTGCAGCACCCCGATGCGGCGGCTTTCGGCTTCGACAAAAACGGGGTGGCTGGCATCGAAGCCCGAGAGCGCGGCGAACAATTTCGACTCGAACATTTTTTGCGACGGCTGCGGGGCGTCGGGCAGGCGGCCGAGCACCGAGCCCTTGTGCGCGGCGAGTTCTTCGAGATGCAGCACCTGCGCCCCCTGGCGCGCCAGCGCTTCGAGGATGCGACTCTTGGCGCTGCCGGTGGGGCCGGCAATGACCTTGAAGGCGAAGCGTTGCGGCAGTTCGGCCAGCGCGGCCACCACATGGCGCCGCCAGGCCTTGTAGCCGCCATCGAGCCGGTGGGCATCCCAGCCGATCTCGCGCAGAATATGAACGAAAGCACCCGAGCGCTTGCCGCCGCGCCAGCAATAGACCAGCGGCCGCCAGCTCTTGGGCTGGTCGAGGAAGCGTTGTTCGATGTGGTCGGCGATATTGCGGGCGACCAGCACCGCGCCGATCTTTTTGGCCTCGAACGCCGACACCTGCTTGTAGAGCGTGCCGACGCGGATGCGTTGCTCATCCGAAAGCACCGGGCAACTGGTGGCGTCGGGCAGGTGATCCGCGGCGAACTCGCCCGGCGAACGTGCATCGAGGATGGCGTCGAACTCCGCCAGTTGTGCTACCGTTGCCACCCCTTTTGTAAGCCGTTCAGACATTGTCATCATGAAAAAGATCAGATTGACCGAATTCTCCCACGGCGGCGGCTGCGGCTGCAAAATTGCGCCGGCTGTCCTGTCCCGCCTGCTCGCCGATTCCCCGCTCAGGGCATTGCCCGCCGACCTTCTGGTCGGCGTCGAAACCGCCGACGACGCGGCGGTATATCGCTTCAACGACACGCAGGCGGTGGTGGCGACCACCGATTTCTTCACGCCGATCGTCGATGACCCCTTCGACTTCGGCCGCATCGCCGCCACCAACGCGCTGTCCGACGTGTATGCCATGGGCGGCACGCCGATCTTCGCGCTGGCCATTGTCGGCATGCCGCTCGACAAGCTGCCGGAAGAGGTGATCCGGCAGATCCTCGCCGGCGGCGAATCCGTCTGTGCGGCGGCGGGCATTCCCATCGCCGGTGGTCATTCCATCGATGTGCTGGAACCGATCTATGGCCTGGTCGGCATCGGCATCGTTCATCCGGCGCACCTGAAGAGAAATGCCGGGGCGCAGGCGGGCGATGTGCTGATCCTCGGCAAGCCACTCGGCATCGGCATTTTGTCGGGAGCCCTGAAAAAGGGGCTGCTTTCCGACGCGGGCTATGCCGAGATGTTGCGCTGGACGACGCAGCTGAACACGGTCGGCCCGCAGCTCGCCAAGATGCCCGGCGTGCATGCGGTGACGGATGTCACCGGCTTTGGCCTGGCCGGCCATCTGCTTGAAATCTGCCGTGGTTCGCGTCTCGCGGCACGGGTGGAGTTCAATCGCCTGCCCCTCATCGAAGAAGCGGTCACGCACGTGCGCGCCGGCATTGCCACCGGGGCGTCGAGCCGCAACTGGTCGAGCTACGGCCCTTCGGTGCAACTCGCGCCGGCACTGGAAGAATGGCAGCAGAAGGTGATGACCGATCCACAGACCAGCGGCGGACTGCTGGTGGCCTGTGCGCCGGAAAGTGTCGCCGAAGTGCTGGCGGCTTTCCATGCCGATGGCTTTGCGCCGGCGACGGTGATCGGTTCGCTGGCGGCCGGCGAAGCGCTGCTTAACGTGGTTTGAGCAGCGGCTTCAGACTTTTCCAGACGTGATCGAGGATTTTGGGTTGCGCGGCGGCGGTCGGGTGCAGACGATCGGCCTGAAAGGCGGCGTCGTCCAGCGCGATGGGTTCGAGCAGGAAGGGAAGCAGGGCGGTTTTTTCCTGCTTGGCCACAGTACTGAACAGTGCCGCAAAGTCGCGCGTGTAGCTTGGTCCATAATTGGGCGGCAGTTGCATGCCCACCAGCAAGACACGTGCCCCGGCCGCCTTGGCGGCGCGCGCCATTTGCGCCAGGTTGGCGCGCGACTCGGTCACCGGCAGGCCGCGCAGGCCGTCGTTGGCGCCCAGCGCCAGAATGACGACCGCCGGGCGGTGGTGTTTCAGCACAGTCGGCAGCCGGGTGCGGCCACCCGCCGTTGTTGCACCGCTAATGCTTGCATTGATGACACGGTAGGGCAGTTTTTCCCGCTGCAGCCGTTCTGCCAGCAGGGCCGGCCAGCTTTGCTGCACGGCAATGCCATAGCCGGCGGACAGGCTGTCGCCGAACACCAGCACGGTGTCGGCAGCGCATACACTGCGTATGCCGATGACAAGCAGGAACAACAGGGTGGATAATCGGGCCATGACTGAAATAGTTTTGCAGGTTGAAGGGCTGGGCAAGGACGTCGTCAGTGGCACCAATGCCACCGGCGGCGACCGCATGTTGACGATTCTGCACGAGATCGATTTCAGCGTGCAGGGCGGCGAGGCGGTTGCCATCGTCGGCGCGTCGGGTTCCGGCAAGTCTACCCTGCTTGGCCTGCTGGCCGGGCTCGACCTGCCGACCCGTGGCCGCGTGCAGTTGGCCGGCCACGATCTGGCCGGGCTCGACGAAGACGGCCGCGCCGCGTTGCGCGGCCGCGAACTGGGTTTCGTGTTCCAGGCGTTTCACCTGCTCGCGGCGCTGACGGCGCTCGAAAACGTCATGCTGCCGCTGGAACTGCTGGGCAGCCAGTTTGCGCCCGACCCCAGAACCGTCGCCGAGGCCATGCTGGCGCGTGTTGGCCTGGCCGACCGCCTCGGCCATTATCCGAAACACCTGTCCGGTGGCGAACAGCAGCGTGTGGCCCTGGCCCGCGCCTTCGCGGTGAGCCCACGCCTGTTGCTCGCCGACGAACCGACCGGCAACCTCGATGCCGCCACCGGCCAGCAGGTGATCGACCTGATGTTCGAGATGAATGCCGAGCAGGGCACGACACTGATCCTCGTCACGCATGACGAATTGCTGGCACGCCGCTGCGGGCGGGTCATCCACCTCGCGGCGGGGCGACTGGTCTAGGCGGAATGGTTTTTTAACTACTGAAAGGAGCCAGCATGAGCGGACCCGTTGATCCCCATCTCTACCTTCAGCAAATCGCCGTGCGCATGAAGGATTTGAGCGACCGCAAGGAAATGGAAACCGTGCTGGACGAGCTTGAATATCTGTATGACATCATCGATCCGGCAATGCAGGACGGCGCCGAAGCCCTGATGAGCCAGTTGCGCAAGAAGCTGGGCATCGCCGCTTGAGCGAGGCGCGCTGTCATGCCGTGCGGAGGATCAACCCCTTCCTCGGCGTGACGCAGGTGGTCGATACCGCCGCCGCACGTGCGCTGTCTGTCTGCCTTGCGGGGCAGGCGTAACTGATCGCGTGTGCTTGAGGGCGGTAACCAATTAGCCGATGATGGCGCGTGCCGCTGCAACGCCGCTGCGTATCGCGCCTTCGAGCGTGGCCGGATAGTCGCCGGCCACATAATCGCCGGCAAGCCAGACATTGGCGCAGTCCGTGGCGGTGGGCGGGCGTTGCATACCGGGCGTGCAGGCAAAGGTGGCGCGCTTTTCCTCGATGACCCAACTGCCTTGCGGTGCCGGCAGGCCGGGCAGCAGGCGGGCGATTTCGCCATGGATGGCGGCTGCCAGTGCGGTATGGTCAAGCGCCTGGTGCGGGCCATCGCCGCTGATGACTGCCGCGATGAGGCCATGCTGCCCGCACAGCGCGCCACGGTCGAACAGCCATTGAGCGTGGCCGCCAACACCAGCAGCGTTACTTGCCATGCCGACCATGGCAAATGGCAGGCGCACCGTTGCCGGGTAGGCGAGATAGGCCGTGATGATGGGTTGCCAGCGCAACGCTTCAATTTTCCGGTACAGCGCGGCAAATTCGGGGTGCGGCGCCAGCAGTTGCGGCAGATGGTAGGGCGCGGTGGCCAGGATCAGGTGGTCGTAAGGTCCATGAGTATCGCCATGTCCCGACGCCGTCCAGCCGGTCCCACGGGGATTTCCTGCGGTCACGCCGACTTTTGCAAGCTCGGTAATGCGGGTCGAGCGCAGCATCCGACTGCCGTGTTCTTCCAGATAGCGCGCCGCCGGTTCGGGGAACAGGCTGGAGAAATCGGTGGCCGGCAACAGCAGATCGGAAGCGGCGCGGTCGGCGGCAAGGCTGTCGCGCAGGACGTTCAGAAAGACTTGCGCCGAGGCGATGGCGACCGGCGTATTGAGAGCGGCGAGGCACAGCGGTTCCCACAGGTAGCGGCGCAGGCGCGCGGGCTGGTCCGCGAACAATTCGGCAGCCGTCATGTCCGCGGCAAGCCGGAAGTTGCGCGCCTGCTGGGCGCGCATGAAGCGGATGGCGGCGAATTTCTCGGCGAAGCACAAGCCTTGCGCCGTGAGCAGCGCCCAGGCCAGATGCAAAGGTGCGGGCAGATGGGGGGCGGTGATTTTCATCTGGCCGGGAAACTCCAGATGCAGTGGTAGTCGCTGTAATGTCGAAACTTTCGAAAAATGCAGATCGTCATTCCGGCGAAAGCCGGAATCCAGTCTTTCTTTGCCTAGGTGAGGTTCCTGGATTCCGGCTTTCGCCGGAATGACGAAGTGTTCTGCAAGAGGTTCCGTCGCCAAGAAACTTCGTGGCATGTCCGCTGACGCCGTACCCGCTGCGGGGCATTTCATCCCGCCAGCGCCGACTTTGTTGGCCCCCCGCGTTCGCAACCCCGGCTCGCTCCCCCCCATGAAATCACCCGAAGCGGTGACCGGGGGGGCGTCGGCTTGGGACGGCCCGGCGCCGACTTTTTCCATCAGCCGCAAGGTTTCGCGGTAGGCGCCGACGAGGATGTGCGCGCCGTTGTCGACGGTCAGGCCATCGAGTTCGACCGCGCGGGCGCGTCCGCCGAGGGTGCGCGAGGCTTCGAAAACATCGACTTTGAATCCGGCGGCGGCCAGTTCGACGGCAGCGGCGAGTCCGGCGTAGCCGGCGCCCACCACGGCCACCCGCGCGGCTACGGGATCATTTACGTTGCCAGCCATGTCTTGACGGCCAGCCACAGCTTGCGTGCCGGCGGCAGGGAGGTGCGGCGGTCAAGCACCAGAAAGCCGTCACGCGCGATTTCGTCGAGCAGCGTCCGGTAGATGGCGGCCATCATCAGCCCGGCGCGCTGCGCCTTGCGGTCGGCGGCGGGCAGTTGGGCGAGGGCGCGCGTGTAATGCTCGCGGGCCCGTTCGGCCTGGAATTGCATCAGCGCCTGGAATTCCGGGGTGTGACGGCTGTGCAGGATGTCCGCTGCGCTGACGCCGAAGCGCTCCAGTTCATCCTGCGGCAGGTAGATGCGGTCGCGGCGGGCATCTTCGCCGACATCGCGGATGATGTTGGTGAGCTGAAAGGCCAGTCCGAGGGCGTGCGCGTATTTCAGGGTATGCCTGTCGCTGTAGCCGAAAATTTCGGCGGCGAGCAGGCCGACCACGCCGGCGACGCGGTGGCAATACAGTTGCAGGGCCTTGAAGTCGGCATAGCGCGTCTGTTCGAGGTCCATCTGCATGCCGTCGATGATCTCGCCGAGTTGTTCCACCGGCAGGGCGAAATGCGCGCGCGCCGTGGCGAGCGCCTGCGTGACGGGATGGGACGGTGTTCCGGTTTCGAGCGCGGCGAGTTCGGCGCGCCACCAGTCGAGCTTGACGCGGGCGATGGCCGGCTCACGGCATTCATCGACAACGTCGTCGACCTCGCGGCAAAAGGCGTAAAACGCCGTGATGGCCTGGCGTCGCCGCGGTTCGAGGAAGCGAAAGCTCACGGTAAAGCTCGAGCCGCTGGCCCGGGCCTTCTGGGTGCAGTAGTCGTCGGGGTTCATGGGCGCAGTGCCCTGATCAGAATGCGCGGCCAGTCGAGCGCGCCCAGCACCGGCCGCCGGTTGAATACGTCGTAGTCGGCCGCTTCGATCTTGTCGAGGATGGAGAGACCACCGGCAACAATGACGCGGATTTCGAGCCCGATGCGGCCGGGCAGGTCATGGCCGAGGCGCGCGCCGGATTTCATCAGCGTACGGGCACGGTCGACCTGGAAGTGCAGCAGGGCGCGAAAGTCGGCGCTGGTGACACGGCGCAAAATACTCTCTTCACTGACCTTGCAGCGCGCCATGTCGTCCCGCGGCAGGTAGATGCGCGGCACCGGTTTGGCTGCGTCGATGCCGACATCCTGCCAGTGATTGATGAGTTGCAGCGCCGAGCAGATGGCATCCGAGCGGCGCAGATTGTCGGGCGTGGCGGCGCCGAACAGGTAGAGCAGCAAGCGACCGACCGGATTGGCGGAGCGGCGGCAGTAATCCATCAGTTCGTCGAAGCTGGCATAGCGGGTTTTCGCCACATCCTGGGCGAAGGCGTCGAGCAGGTCGCGGAATAACGCCAACGGCAACCGATGTTCCTCGATATGCGGACGGAGGCGGTGAAAGACCGGATGAACGCTCGGCTCGTTGCGTTCAATCCGGTCGAGTTCGTGCCGGTAGTTGTCCAGCAGGCGCAGCCGTTCCGTGGCGGGCAGATTGCCTTCATCGGCGAAATCGTCGGCAGTGCGGGCAAAAACATAGATCGCGGCGACCGCCGGGCGAAGCCTCGCCGGCAGCAAGATTGAAGCAACGGGGAAATTCTCGTAGTGATCAACGGCCATCGGGCGCCAGTATAGGTGTTAGTTTGGCAAATTCAGCGTTAAAATCGCGGGTCGCGCGAGGGTGGCGGAATTGGTAGACGCACTGGATTTAGGTTCCAGCGGGGCAACCTGTGCGGGTTCGAGTCCCGCCCTTCGCACCACAATGTCGTTCATGCGTTGCATGGGCGTAGATTGAAACATTCAAGGATTCTTCATGGAAACGACTCAGGACACCACCACCACCCCGACCACTACTGAGGCAGCCAAGCCCAACCCCTTGGAGCGTCGCATCGATATGAGCGTGGCGATGACCGAGATCGAGCAGGAGGTCGAGAAGCAGCTCATGAAGATTGCCAAGACCACCAAGATGGCGGGCTTCCGTCCCGGCAAGGTGCCGATGAAGATGGTCGCGCAGATGTATGGCGGTCAGGCGCGTTCCGAAGCCCTCGGTGCCGCCATCGAAAAGGCCTTCGGCGCTACAGTGCGCGCACAGAATCTGCGCATCGCCGGCCAGCCGCGCATCGAGCCCAAGGAGTCTGCTGACAAGAGCCAGATGGCGTTTACCGCAATCTTTGAAGTGTTTCCGGAATTCAAGATTGCCGACGTTGCCGGTCGCGCCATCGAAAGGCCGGTGCTGACGGTCGGCGATGCCGAGGTCGACAAGACCATCGAGGTGTTGCGCAAGCAGCGCACGACTTACGCCGCTGCCGAACGTGCGGCTGAAAAGGGTGATCGACTGGTGATCGACTTCACCGGTCGGAAGAATGGCGAGACCTTCGATGGCGGTTCGGCGACCGATTATGCGGTTTCCTTTGGCAGCGGCATGATGATTCCAGATTTCGAGGCTGCCCTGGATGGGGTGACGGTTGGCCAGGAAAAGGTCTTTGACGCCACCTTCCCCGCGGATTATCACGCCGTCGACCTGGCGGGCAACACCGTGCAATTCACCATCCAGGTGAAAGCGGTCGAAGCCCCGCAATTGCCGGCGGTCGATGCCGACTTTGCCCGCGCGCTGGGAATTGCCGATGGCGATACCGACAAGATGCGTGTCGAAGTACGCACCAATCTCGAACGTGAAGTGGCCAAGCGCCTGCGCGCCCGCGTCAAGGAGCAGGCGATGAATGCCCTGCTTGAAACCAACCCGATCGATGTGCCGACGGCGATGGTTGACGTCGAAGCGCAGCAGATGGCCGACAAGGCGCGCCAGGACCTGGAAAGCCGTGGTGCGCAGATGAAGAACATTCCCGTCCAGGCCAGCTGGTTTACCGATCAGGCTGCCAGGCGCGTACGTCTCGGACTGATTGTTGCCGAGCTGGTCTCGGAAAAGGACCTGCACGTCCAGCCGGCCGATGTGCGGGCCGTGGTCGATGATTTTGCCGCCACCTTCGAGGATCCCAAGGAAGTGGTGCGCTGGTATTACAGCCAGCCCCAGCGCCTGGCCGAAGCCGAAGCTTTGGCGATGGAGAACAATGTGGTCGACTGGGTGCTGGCCAATGTCCAGGTCAGCGACAAGGCAGTCGCCTTTGACGAATTGATGGGTAATGCGGCATGATGAAGGGGAACTTCCCCCACACGCAAATGACCATGACAAATTTAGTCGCACAGATGGCTGAACTGCAGGCCATGACCGAACCCCAGGCGCTGGGTATGGTGCCGATGGTGATCGAGACCAGTGGTCGCGGCGAGCGCGCCTACGATATCTACTCGCGTCTGCTGAAGGAGCGGGTGATCTTCCTGGTGGGTCCCGTGAATGACGTGACAGCCAATTTGATTGTCGCTCAATTGCTGTTCCTTGAATCGGAAAATCCGGACAAGGAGGTGTATCTCTACATCAACTCGCCCGGTGGTTCGGTAACGGCGGGCCTGGCGATCTACGACACCATGCAGTTCATCAAGCCGGATGTGTCGACCCTCTGCATTGGTCAGGCAGCCTCGATGGGCGCCTTCCTGCTGGCGGCGGGCGCGGCCGGCAAGCGCTATTGCCTGCCGAATTCGCGCATGATGATCCATCAGCCGATGGGCGGTTTCCAGGGGCAGGCCTCCGATATCGAAATTCACGCCAAGGAAATCCTCTACCTCAAGCAGCGCTTGAACGAAATGCTGGCCAGGCATACCGGCCAGCCAATCGAGCGTATCGAGCGCGACACCGATCGCGACAACTTCCTGTCGGCGGAGGGTGCGGTCGAATTCGGTTTGGCCGACAAAGTACTGTCCAGCCGTGGTGATGCAAAGGATCAATAAAGATGGCAGATAAAAAAGCCGGCCCAGAAAAGCTGCTCTACTGTTCTTTTTGCGGCAAGAGCCAGCATGAGGTCAAGAAGCTGATCGCCGGCCCGTCGGTGTTCATCTGCGATGAATGCATCGACCTGTGCAACGACATCATCAGTGACGAGGCCGTTCCCGAAGGGGTCGGCAAGCCGGCGGCGCGCGACCTGCCGATTCCGGGTGAAATCCGCGATCAGCTCGACCAGTATGTGATTGGCCAGAGCCAGGCGAAGAAAATTCTCGCCGTGGCTGTTTACAACCACTACAAGCGCCTGCGCAGTGCGGCCAAGGGGAAGGATGATGTCGAGCTCTCCAAGAGCAACATCCTCCTGATCGGCCCGACCGGTTGCGGCAAGACCCTGCTGGCACAGACGCTGGCGCGCATGCTCAATGTCCCGTTTGTCATTGCCGATGCGACGACGCTGACCGAGGCCGGTTACGTCGGCGAGGATGTCGAGAACATCATCGCCAAGCTGCTGCAGAAGTGTGACTACGAAGCGGCAAAGGCGGAGCAGGGCATCATCTACATCGACGAGATCGACAAGATTTCACGCCGCAGCGAAAACCGTTCGATTACCCGCGATGTATCGGGCGAAGGCGTGCAGCAGGCGCTGCTCAAGTTGATCGAGGGCACGATTGCCGCCGTGCCGCCACAGGGTGGGCGCAAGCACCCGAATCAGGATTTCATCCAGGTCGATACCGCCAACATCCTGTTCATCTGTGGCGGCGCGTTCGACGGCATGGACAAGATCATCCAGAACCGTTCGGAAAAATCCGGCATCGGCTTTGGCGCCCAGGTCAAGAGCAAGGAAACCGCCAGCGTCAGCGAAACGCTGGCGCATGTCGAGCCCGACGACCTCGTCAAATATGGTTTGATTCCCGAACTGATCGGCCGGTTGCCGGTCGTGGCGAATCTGACCGAACTCGACGAGGCTGCGTTGATGCAGATACTGGTCGAGCCGAAGAACGCCCTGATCAAGCAATACCACAAACTTTTTGCGATGGAAGGGGTCGAACTTGAAGTGCGTCCCTCGGCATTGCAGGCGATTGCCAAGAAAGCCGTCAAGCGCAAGACAGGTGCGCGTGGTTTGCGTTCGATCATGGAAAACGTGCTGCTCGACACCATGTTCGAGTTGCCCAGTCTGGCGAACGTGACTAAAGTGGTGATTGACGAGAACATGATCGAGTCGGGCAGCCAGCCATTGCTGATCTATGCTGATCAGCCCAAGGTTTCCGGCTCCAACTGAGTTTGCTTTTATCCTGTTTTTGTTTCGCCTTGCCGCTGCCGTAAAGCGGCTTGAATCCTTTGTTGCTGCCCCCATGTGCAGTCCACGGCTAATCAAGAGAGGAAGCGTCCATGTCTGGCGAACTCGAAATTTCTAAAGAAAACAATCTGCTACCACTGCTCCCCTTGCGGGATGTCGTGGTGTTTCCCCATATGGTCATTCCTTTGTTCGTCGGCCGTCCCAAGTCGATCAAGGCGCTTGAATCAGCCATGGAGGCTGGCAAGAATATTCTGCTGGTTGCACAGAAGTCGGCTGCCAAGGATGACCCCGATCGTGCCGATCTGTATGAGATTGGCTGCGTTGCGAGCATTCTGCAGATGCTCAAGCTCCCCGACGGCACAGTCAAGGTGCTGGTCGAGGGTGCACATCGCGCGCACATTGATCGCATCGAGGATCGCGACGCGATGTTCGTTGCCGCAGTGACTCCGGTTGCGCTCAATGAGCGCGGCAGTCATGAGATCGAGGCAATGCGGCGCACTATCCTGGCGCAGTTCGACCAGTATGTGAAACTGAACAAGAAAATCCCGCCGGAAATCATCACCTCGCTGGCCGGGATCGAGGAAGCGGGGCGTTTGGCGGATACCATTGCCGCACACTTGCCGATGAAGCTCGAGCTCAAGCAGGAAATCCTCGAAATGCTTGGCGTAGACGAGCGTCTCGACAAATTATTGGGGCAGCTTGAAACCGAACTCGACATTTTGCAGGTCGAAAAGCGCATCCGTGGCCGCGTCAAGCGGCAGATGGAAAAGAGTCAGCGCGAGTATTACCTCAATGAGCAGGTGAAGGCGATCCAGAAGGAACTCGGCGAAGGCGAAGAGGGTGCCGACATCGAGGAAATGGAGAAGAAGATCAAGGCGGCCGGCATGAGCAAGGAAGCCCTGACCAAAGCCAACTCCGAGATGAAGAAACTCAAGCTGATGTCGCCGATGTCAGCTGAAGCCACCGTGGTGCGCAATTACATCGACACGCTGATCGCGTTGCCGTGGAAGAAGAAATCCCGCATTTCCAAAGACCTGTCCGCGGCTGAAAAAATCCTCGACCGGGACCACTATGGTCTGGAGAAGGTCAAGGAACGCATTGTCGAATATCTTGCCGTGCAACAGCGCGTCGACAAGATCAAGGCCCCGATCCTCTGCCTCGTCGGCCCCCCCGGCGTCGGCAAGACCTCGCTCGGCCAGT